>JASFZK010000128.1:0-10811 GCA_045267845.1 Bacteroidota bacterium
TCTGGGTTTCCCTGATATGTTTTTCCCTTCAATATCATCTCTCCCAATAATGTAAAAACTATCATCAATTTTTACAGTCGAATCCACTAACATATGAATTCCATTTTGTTCAAAGTATGGTATTTCAGTATGTGCCCTGCTAATATATTCATGATTCCCCATGCAAGAGTAAACTCCATATTTAGAATTTATATCTTTAAAATGAGACAATAAATCATAATGCTTAACAACATTAATATTATCATCAATTATATCTCCTCCAATTAGTACTAAATCTGGATTCAGATCATTAATAATCTTTATTAAACGCTTTACTTTGGTTCTGTTTACCATTGTGCCAAGGTGAATATCGCTGACAGCTACAATATTCAAGGTTTTTAAATCAGAATTACTTTTATTTATGGTAATATCAAGATTCTTAACTTTTGGATTACCTGCAACTATATATCCGATAATAAATATTGAGGAAATACTAATGAGCGTGATTATCCCAAGAATTAGTTTCGTTTTTTGATAATTGGCAGTTACAAAAACAGGATAGGGGATAATAGTATGAAGCACCCGAATGATATCGAAGAAAATAACGAAGAGTAATGCGTAGAGAAATAAACCTGCTGCTACAGAACCTATCGTTACAAGAAAGTTACTTAACCCATCAATGGAATAATGCTCAACTATTTTTCCAATGAAAAATGATGATAGTAGGAAAATGTACAAAATTAGCATTGGTGCTGACTTGACAAATGTGCTTGGAAATGCCTGAGTTGCTCTGATATATACATAGTATCCTGATGAACCAAGTAGTAACAACAGGATTGAAATCATTATAATTATTCTCATATTTATTTAATTGCTTGATTTAGTTTTTTCTTTGCATATCCTTCGTTTTTTTGATATGCATTAATAATTAGTACTTTTTTCATTTCCATTAGATTTTAAATAAAATTAGAATGAATGTTCATTCCATCTAGTTTATAAATTTTTTTAACTCTTTATTGCATCCCAAGCCATTAACACAAGATCCTTTTTGCATTGGTTGGTAATATTTGGGTTATAACTAACACTAGAGGAAATAGCTCCATTTGTAAAAATAACAAGCTGTAGTGTATTCTGATCCTTTATTATTCCCTCTCTTATCCCTTTATCATAAATTTCCATCAATGGATATATTAATTTCCCCACTTCCTTTGTTACTTCATTACATATTTTTGGCGAATGTGAATACACTTGTAAGAATCTGGTTTGTAAAGGGTTTGAAATAGAATAGTCGATAGACCTAAGCCAGGCAGATACAAATTGTTGTTTAACGGATGAACTTGTATCATGAGCTTTAAGAATGTAGGCAAATAATTTTGTTTTAATTTCCAGATAAAGCACATTAATCAAGTCTTCCTTCGATTTGAAATAATTATACATTGTTCCTATTCCACATTCAGCATCCTCTGCTATCCATTTCATAGAAGTAGACTGCTCTCCTTGCTCAACAAATAGCTTTAGTGCAGCCTTTAGTATATCATCTCGTTTATTCACTCTGCAAATATAATATAATTGGAATGAATATTCCAAATAGTTATTCAATTTTTATTGAAAAACATGAACTAAACCACTATGCATTGGAAGTACATAGGTTTGTTTAGCGAATAAAATTCGTTATAAAAATTACTTAACACGGCTTGAAGTTAGAAGCAGGAAGCCCGAAGTTGAATCACTTCAAGCTTCGACCTCAAATTTCAAACCAAAATATTTATAGAAACTGAAAGTATCTTGCACTAGAAGTGCATACCTGCCTGCCTGCAAAGCCAGGGTTTCAACTAACGTATGAGATCAATGAATTTTAATATCAACTATTCTTCAATAACAATAACTTTAGAATTATCACCATAAATCCTATCAATTAACAATCTTCTGGGGTCGATGGAAGCCTTAATGGGTAATGAGTCGACCTCAAAAGTGAAATTCATTTCTGATTTATCAATCATAACTCGTTGCTCAAACATTAGGTTTTCTTCATCACTATCTGAAAATATACCAATATCAATCCAGTCGTTTATGGGGATTTTTGTTTCATTGCCAATGGTATCGGCAGTCATTTTATATGCTTCAATATTTAGGCTTACTTCATATTTCCCATTCTCGAGTTTTTTGTAGGTTGCATCCTTCATCCGATTATCATAAAGGGTAATCTCTTTAAACCAATCATTAATCAAATACTTAAGCGAATCGGGTACTTGAGGTTCTAGATATCTTAAAAAATCCAATGAAGTTGGATAAGGAGGCTTTTGATACCTGTACTCTTCCAAAAAGCTACGCATGGCAAGATTAACCTTGTCTTCTCCAATATAATCCTGTAAAGCGTAAAGGATAACACTACCCTTACCATAATGAATATACGTTTGATTTTCAACTTTGTAAAGTGGTAGTTCTTTCTCAGTTTCCTGACTTCGTCCCCTCAAATACCTATCATGATCATATTTAAGAAACTGTCTCATTTCCATTGGAGTACTTATGCCTTTCAATGTCATTAATGCGCTATATTCTGCAAAGCTTTCACTTAGCATGGTTCCCCCTTGCATGTTAGCACCAATTAACTGATGTGCCCACCATTGGTGCGACATTTCGTGTGCAATTACAGCATCAACAATATTATTTTTAGTTTCATCTTCAAGATTAATTACAAAACCTATTGACTCGGAATATGGCATTGTGCCTGGGAATGCCTGTGCAAATGTTGCATATCGAGGGAACTCAATTATACGACATTGTGTATGGTAATAGGGTCCAAAATTCTCGGTGTAATAAATTAACGATCGCTCTACAGCATCAATCATCATCTCTACATTCACAAAGTGCTTTACATCATAATATACTTCAATATCCACATCATTCCACTTGCGTTTTGCAATTTCATATTTGGCAGAGATAAAGGAAAAAAAGTTTAATGACGGATGATCCACTTTATAATGATAATAGTTCCTTCCATCTTCCGTCCATTTTTTAATTAATGATCCTGGTGCAATGGCTACCTGATCTCCTGCTGTAGAAATAACAGTTTCCACATTAATAAAGTCAGAACGTCCATCAGTAAGATAGTTTGCCATGCAATTTACAGTGCAATTCTCTTCTAGTTCAGGCATTCTGTCTTTTGGTTTTAGCCCATATTTCTTGCGAGTGTTTTTGTCACCGATTTCTATGCCAGGATTATAACCCATGGATGGTAGTACTTGAAAATTATTTAAGAAGGTGCCATTTTTAATAACGGCAGTACTACCTGTTCCGTTTTCAAACCCTTTTGTTATATAACTTGTTTGAATTTCAATAACAATTGAGTCGTTGGGCTGAAGGGCTTTATCAAGTCTGTAAATTAAATACCCAAGCTCTTTGTCCTCATAAACCAACTTAGAATTTGGAATGTTAATTTGAGGATTCCAATCCTCATCAATATTATAATGGATTGAATCAATGGGGAAATTTGTCTCGTTGGTCATACTAAGAACCGCCCTCACATATGCATTTCTTTTGTATGGAAAAATATTAACAAAGTATTTGGCATTGGTGGTTTTAGGCAGATTAATGTGCTCGTACTTTTTATATTTATTTTCATATTCCACTGCCATTTCTTCCATTTGATCGGAAGTTTTGTAACTATTAAGTATTTGTGTATTGTAGTAAACAAAACCAGCCACCGCAATCCACGTAAGTGTAGTAATTAAAATTACAATTTTATAGCTTCTAGGCACTTGTGTTTTTGCAGTTTGTATTCTTTCTTTTAATGAGCTTGATGAACCTCGATTCCACAGTGCTCCGGCTATTAATATGCAAATTATTGAAAACAACACCCAATAAACATTAAACCACATGGCTCCATATAATCCCGGGCCAAAACCATTCATGTCAGAATATGTTAGTGATGGGCCACTTGCAATTTGTAGCATATTGCTTCCAATATCAAAAATTGCAAGAAGCAAACTCCATATAAAAATTACAATAATTGACACAAAATACCCAATGTATTTATTGTTTACTAGCACCTGAATCATAATCATTACTCCACTCCACACAATGTACATTATGAAATCAGAATAGAAAAAATCTAATAAATAAACGTCCAATTCGATTCGAGTATAGCCGTTTATTAACTGATAAATAATGCCAGTTAAAATAAAAAAGAAGTGAAGAATAGTAGTAATTGCCACAAGCGAGAGTGCTTTTGCCAGTAACGAAATGAATGAGGTATGTGGTGTTGCGTCAATTACTTCATTAATATTGCTATTACGATCGCGCCATATTAGTTCACCGCTAAAAAACACTAGTATTATAACTACAAATATAGCAGTGCCATTACTTATTGCATCTATCAATTTATAGGTTAAGGGATATGATTGCAGCCCAAAATACTCAAAACCTCCAATTAAGTTTGTAAGTAATAGTATGGCACTAAATAAAAATAATATTCTAAATGTTACGCTTTTCGCGATGCTCAGAAAGTTAGTGTAAAAGAAACTTTTGAATTGTATCCACTCGGTACTTCTATTGAAAAATGGGTGTAGTTTGGGTAAAGCAAATGATGATACTTTATCAATTTTGCTTTCTTTACTTTCTTTAACTTTCTTGTTTTTTTCTTGAAATGAGAAACTGAAATACGAAAGTAATAATATTATTGCACCTATTGAAATCCATATAATTCTATTATACAGTACGATACCAGTAAATAATAGACTCAATGTGTTTTTTTCTATGGGAGTATAGTATTTTGTATACGAACCATATGCTCTTATTCCAAATGTATCGGCAAGACCGGCAATGGTTTCATTATCCATGTCTGACAATAAAGTGCCCGACACAATGTAACCAATTATTATTATCAATACCCCAACAAATGATATGGTAGTGCTTTTCCATTTTTGCGCCAATGCATAAATAATTGCCCCTGCAAAAAATATATTTGGAAGTATGAATAACAGATAATTATTAATAAATGTTTCCAGGTAGAAACTACCAAACCGATCTGCATCCACCCATCCAAATATTGGAGCTAAGTATGACCCAATAAGTGTTCCAAGAAAAATGCCCAACATTGGAATGGTTGCTAAAAATAATGCCGCGAAGAATCTACCAAAAAAATATCCTAGTTTGCTAATGGGAGTACTAAAAAGAATTTCGTTAAAGTTATTATTGTAATCTTTTAAGGCAGCATTATTAAAAAATGCAGCAGCTATCATCAACCCAAACAGGGTCATAATGCTTGTGTACATTGTAATAACGTATGGAGCATTTTTGTAAACATTGCCAACACTACCACCGATTTGGATATTATCACTTACAGTGGCACCAAATACAAACAACGCCATAAGTACCAAAAATATATATATCATGGGTTGCTTGAGCGAATATTTTATTTCTGAAAAAAAGAATGTACTGAACATGATTTGAATATTAAATGATTAATTGTCACAATGAAGGAATGATTAAATATTGCTAATATTCTAGCATTAAAGCATTCTGTCATTAAAGCATTTTTTTAACTAAACAAGAATATTAGATGTGTTTATTTTAGAGAAGAAAACATCTTCCAGGTTAGGACTCACCGGTGTAAAATCATTTTCAATACTTGATTCGCTAAACACATGAATCAAAGGCTGACCACCTACCATTTTGTTCGAAATAATAGAATAACTATTTGCGTAGTCATCAAGTTCATCACGAGGAACTATCTTTTGATAAACTTTTCCTTTAAGCTCATCAATGGCAATTTGTGGTGTGCCATGATATACAATTTTACCCAAATTCATTATGGCCATTTTTGTACAAAGCTCTCGAATATCATCAACAATATGAGTAGAAAGTATTACGATAACTTCCTTACCAACATCGGCCAATAAGTTGTAAAAACGATTTCTTTCACCAGGGTCTAATCCTGCTGTTGGCTCGTCAACAATTATTAATTTAGGGTTTCCAATAAGTGCTTGTGCAATACCAACACGCTGTTTCATTCCTCCCGAAAAGCCTTTTACACTCTTGTTACGTATGTCGTAAAGATTAACCTTATTCAGTAAATAGTTAACCATTTTTTTTCTTTCTGAGGTATTGGTAATCCCTTTAAGAATTGCAAGATGGTCGAGCAATTGCTTGGCTGTTATTTTCGGATATACACCAAACTCCTGAGGCAAATACCCCAATGTTTTTCTTAACTCACCTGGTTGTTTGAATATATCAATGTCATTTAATAATACACTTCCACTATCAGCTTCCTGTAAGGTTGCTAAGGTACGCATCAATGATGATTTTCCTGCTCCATTTGGGCCAAGTAAACCAAACATGCCATTTTCAATATCAAGACTTACATTGTCTAAAGCCTTAACCCCATTTGGGTATGTTTTTGATAAATTGGTGATTATAAGTTTGTTCATTGTTAAATATTTAATAGTGGTCGCCAAATGTAGTAAAATTTTTATCCTCTCAAAAGTGCGATTTTTTCTAATTTACCTCCTGTTTTTTATACTCCCTCATTTGCTTAGTAGGTTCAATTATCGAAAAACCTTTCCATAATTTATCATCAAATTGGTCGACATATATAATTTCCATTTTTTCTTTCTGCTCAAAATCTAAAAATTGTTGATGATTAATTTCCTCGTCAGAAAGAAACAGAATTTCAACTGACTGTTCTGAGTTTAATGATATATCAACACCAATTTTAATTTCTTTTAGCTTTTTATCAAATAGAAATCGTTTTCTTTTTTTAAGTATGGCAATATTTCTATCGAAGCTAGCATATGAGCCAGCTTTTTTTGATAAATACTTCAGACTATAGGTACTGTCCTGCTTCTCAAAATATATTGATCCGCTAAACATATTTTCAGTATAACCAACTCCAAATAAATGAATATCTCTTCCTGTTTTATCAGGTGCATATTCGTAATCAGCCCTAATTAAAGCATAGGTGCTCATTGAAATGTACATTCTTCCAATAAACTCTCCCCCACCTTTGGGAACAAAGTCAATTATATACACATCTTCGCCATTAACTCTTGTACCCCCGGCAAGGGTATACTTGTATTTACCCGTACTATGTAAAAACTCCCAATCATTTTCATCATCTAATGAGCTGTATTTAAGCCTATATTTCGTGCTTCTGGCAAAATATTTTGTAAGCCTTTCGTGCTCTTTTAATGAGTCTTTTTTAGGTTCCTCAATTACAGAATCAGTTTTTACTTCGTCGTCTTCAATATCAATTTTCTGACTTAAGATTCCGCTCTTAATTTTCCAGTATTCATCTTCTTTGGTACTTTTAAATATATTTTCAAAAATAGTTGCTATTTGCTCTAGCTCTGCAATATCCTTCTCTTTTAGAGAAACTGTTCTTGTGGGGTCAATTTTAAAAGTAATTGAATCTTCTTCATTGGCAGAAAAATAAAGATCTCCTAAAAAATCCGTATAAGAAGTGGAATGTTTTGGAATATTTTCTTCAAGTACTTTTAATAAACCTTTATCCAACTTATCAAATGAGCTTTTCATATATTTGAGATTAACCTCAACAATATCAGAAATATCACGTTTACGAATAAAGGTTAATCTTTTTGCAGTTGATTTTTTGTAATTGGATTCTTTATTTATCAATACATTTTTTACAATCGATCTAGCATTAAGCTCATTTCCAAAGATGATTGTTTCACTAAGATTAAAGATCTCTTCCTTTAAATAAACATCTGAAGACACAAGTAAATCAGCAACAGATATTTTTTTAGTTTTATATCCAATGTATTGAAATCTAATAGTGTCAGTTCTATCCAAGTCAGAAATATTAATCAAATAATCTCCTATCTCATTACTAATTGCACCAATATTTTTTTGTAGCACATAAATATTAGTATAGGGTAGCCCCTTCTGGTTATCAACATCACGCACTACGCCTTTAAGATTGTAGGAATAATTACCAGTATTAATAGTTGCTGAATCTTGAACTGTTTGCGAATTGCCGCTAACAATAGCAAGTAAAATAATTAATATTGATAATAAAATTATTTTATACATACTTAGATGTTTTTGTGTTAGACGTATTTATTACTGAAACGTTACAATTTTATTTTTTCGTGTACTTTTGTATTTTATAGGAAATCTACAATATTAACTTCTTTGGAATATATGTTCGTTGTTGTGATGCAATACCAAACGATTAAATACCAATAATTCACAAATATAACATACATAACAGTTCAATATAGTTAGTAAATGTTAAAAATATGGAACACAATCATAAGCACGATCATTCGCCTCACTCACATAGTATATCTGGCAAAAACATTGGAATAGCAATAGTACTGAATATAATCATTACAGTTGCTCAGGTTATTGGCGGTTTTTTGTCTGGAAGTATTGCCCTATTAACCGATGCACTTCATAATTTTAGCGATGTTATTTCGCTTTTCTTAAGCTATTTTACTAACCGTTTGGCAAAACGCAAGTCAACCACAAAACAAACATTTGGTTTTAAGCGAGCCGAAATACTATCAGCATTTGTAAACTCAGTTACATTAATTGCCATTGCAATATTTTTAATTGTAGAAGCGGTGGAACGATTTTTAAATCCTGAGCCGGTTAAAGCTGACATGGTTATTTATTTTGCCATAGGAAGTATTATTACTAATTTATTGAGTGTGCTTCTACTTTATAAAGATGCGAAAGACAGTCTTAATATGAAATCGGCTTACTTGCACTTATTAACAGATGTAATGACATCAATAGCAGTAATGATTGGTGGAATATTGATGAAATTTTTTGATATCTATCGTATCGATAGTGTGCTTTCGGTTATGATAGCTATTTATTTGATATTTTCGAGCTACAAACTACTTTGGGCCTCCATAAAAATACTAATGCAGTTTACACCTCATGAGGTTAATATATTGGATGTTAGTAATGAAATTAGCAGATTGGCAGGCATTAAAAATATTCACCATGTTCATTTTTGGCAACTTAATGATAAGGACATGTTTTTTGAAGCGCACATTGATTTAGAAAAGAATATAAAAATTACTGAGTTTCAGATTATTTTAACCAAAATTGAGAAAATACTTATAAAAAATAGTATCACACATTTTAATATCCAACCTGAGTATAACAGAGACGATAGTAAGAGTTTTATAATTCAGCATTAAATCAGTGAGACTGTAATTCCAGAAACGATAGTGAACTGGAGTTATATAGCCGAACTCCTGCCTGCCGAAAATGGCATTGCAGGCAGGGATCCTGAGCGAAGTTGAGGGGTCTCATGGGTCATATTTCCCGTCACTTGGGGCGACATTATAAATAATGCCTTGATACTTCGTCTGCTTACAGCGGGGTAGTTCATTAAAAAACCACCGAGTTGTTTTAACTCAGTGGTTCAAAAATATTTTCTTAAATTAATTCGTTCTACTAATTACACTTAAGTACTTGTGTCATTTGATATTTAGCAGCTTCTACATTTGGCCCTGTTGTAACACTCTTGTAGGCAGCACAAGCACCTGCAGTATCACCTTTACCTTCAGAAGCCTGACCAATTGCAAAATATATCTCTCCTTTATCACCAGTTTCCAAAGCAATTGCCTTGTTGGCGGCAGTAATGGCTTCAGCCCAGTTACTAGTTTTTATGTAAGCCAACGAAAGATAATAATATGCACTTGCAGTACCTGGAGCATATTTAAAAGACATGTTGATATACTCAGCAGCTTTTTTACCATGTTCTCTTTGGATTTCTTTGGCACCAGCATTTACCAATGCTTTAGATGTTGTGGATTTGGCTTTTTTAATTGTTTTGGCGGCCTTTGGATTATCAGCACCAACTTCGATAACTTTATCCATATTAATTATCATATTCTCGTAATCACCTTTAGATTTGTAAACAAGCCCTTTACCGTAATACGCCTTAACACAATTTGGATTAATTTCCAATGCCATTTCATATTCAGCAAAAGCCTCACCTGTTTTATCTTTCTTTAACAATGAATTTCCTTTGGCTGCCCTTAACTTTGAAATTACAGATGCTGACTTCGTTTTCATCGAATCATCGCCCAATTCACCTGCAAATGCATATGCTTTTTCAAGCGATGCAATAGCAGCATCCAATCCAATTTTTTTGTATTGTAATCCATTCTTATAATATGCATTCAATAACTGTTTTTCAATACTTGCTTGCAAGTCTTCTGCATCAAACCCAGCTTCTTTTGCCATATCAAGAGCAGCTTCATATGCTGTTATAGCGCTTTTATAATCTTTCTCTTTAAAAGATTCATTTCCTTCATTATATTTAGCTCCAGCATCTTCAACAGATTGTGCCATAACAACAAAAGTGAACATAACCATGCTCAATATTAATACCGATTTCTTTAAAATACTCATCTTTGTAAAAAATTATTAGTTATAAATTGGCGGGCAAGATACAATAAATAATAGTACCACATAAAAAGCGATAATCTATCCAATAATTAGAAAACAGTCCAAATATTGAGAAGGTTACATATGCACAATAATATCTAACGCGCTAATTTTATGATTAGTACACTTTTTTACTGTAGGCATGATTTGTGTGTTAGCACTAGTTATGATACTGTAAATCAGAATTGGTACAATAACACAGATGAAACTAAAACGTTTTTTCTAAGCGATTTGATGTTTGTTTCTCATAATAATTAATAATTTTTTTATACTCAATGAGTATTTTAAAAATGCTTATCCCGTTTATTTCAACTTGAAAAACCACCTGCTTTGCTGGTGGTCATGTTCTGATGGCTTTGCCTATCTTTGCCTTCATGAGCAAATATAAGAAATTATCGCAT
>JASFZK010000129.1:0-4132 GCA_045267845.1 Bacteroidota bacterium
CTATGGTAGCCGATAGCTGACCCTCCTTCAATTCGCTATACGGTGAGCGTTGTTGTAGGTACTTTTATATGTAGGGTAAAGATAGGTTTTGTTGGGATTCAGTCTAACATTTGCTTCAAAATTGGCTCTTCAAACCGTTTGAAGCCTATTTATTATAACCAGTTTCTATTATTTCTCATTATGATTTGTTCAAAGGCAAAGTAAATTTAAAATCACTTCCTTTTCCCTCTTCGCTTTCAACCCAAATTTTACCGTCATGTTTTTCCACAAATTCTTTACATAAGACTAATCCTAAACCAGAACCTTTTTCGTTTGCCGTACCCAGAGTAGTAGTATATGCAGACATATCAAAAAGCTCTTTAAGTTTTTCTTTGTTCATTCCAATTCCATCATCAGAAATTGTAATTTCAACATAATCTTGTTTGGAAATTGCAGAGACACTAATATGCCCTCCACTTTTTGTAAATTTAATTGCATTGGAAATAAGATTTCGCAATACAGCCTTCAACATATTTTCATCTGCATCAACTTTTATTTCATCTGTGGAGAAATAATTTAAAGAGATGTTTTTAGTCTTTGCTAGTGATTTATTAAGTTGTATAATTTCCAGAATAACATCCGAGAAAATTATTTTTTCTGGCTTGAAACTTATCTGTCCAGTCTGTGATTTTGCCCAATTTAATATGTTGTCAAGTAATATAAGCGTGTTTTTAGCTGATGAATTAATAATGCTTAAATACTTTTCCGAATCTTCAACCCCAAAATCATTAACGTTTTCAATTAACAGTTCTGAAAATCCTAAAATATTGTTGAACGGACTTCTTAAGTCGTGGGCTATGATTGAAAAAAATTTATCCTTTGTGGCATTCAGTTCTTTTAAGTGTTTTTCACTTTCCTTAAGGGCATCCTCAGCCTTTTTGTACTCAGTAATGTCGCGTGTTAGACCTAGTACCCCTATAATTTTTTCATTATCTTGACGAAGTGGAACACTGGTTGTTTCCAGCCAGACATGCCTGCCTCTTAATCCAATTGCTTCAAACTTTAGCTTACCTCCATTACCTTTTAATGTTTTTGAAATAAGTTCCGCAAATGATCGCCTGTACTCCCCTGTTATGAGAGGTAGCATGGATTGTCCGAGAACTTGATCCATATTATCAGCATCAATCATATTAAGACCCGCGGGATTCATGTATTCTAATTTTCCATTAAGGTCGAGTATCTTTACACATTCAGGCTCAGTTTCGAGTATGGTTCTTATACGTTCTTCGCTTTCTTTTAGCGCTTTTGCAACCTGCTTGCTCTCAGTGACGTCCCGTGAAATCCCCATCACATGTTCTACTGTCCCGTCTTTTGTAAATTCCGGAACGTAACGGGATTCGTAATGATGTTCACCTGTTGGTGTCGGAAAACTGAAACTAAACTCAATTTCCTGTCCACTTTCAAAAACTTTGCGAATATTTTTTTGGAAATACAAAACAATATCTTCCGGCATTCCAAGTTCTCGATGGTCTTTTCCGATAAATGTTTGTTTAGGGATTCCTGTGGCTTTTTCAACAGCTGCATTCACATACGTGTGTCGAAATGCATGATCAAACCTAAAAATAATATCCGGGGCATTTTCCACCAACGTTTTAAATTCTTGCTCATGCAGATACAAAGTCTCCCGTTTATAGTCTGGTATTTCCAACTTATCTTGATTGTTTTCGAATTTTTCTAATTTAGATTCCAAATCATTAATTCTACTTTCTAAATCTTCATAAGTTGGTTTCTTTTTCATAATTTTATTTTCAAATTGGTGCTAACGACTTGGCTATGCGTAGTGCGGGTTTCCGAAGCACTTCACTTTCATTTTACTACTAAATTTTATTACTTGCATAATCTTTCAATTTACGATAAACCCCGCATTACGTATGAGCCTTTATTAGCTTTTGTTTTGTATTATCAATTTTTCTTTAAAAGAAACTCAATAGAAGTATCAAGATGGTGCTGAAAATTTGCTGGATACTCGTGCCCCTTATCAGGAAATATAAGAAATCGATTCTTTATCGTGTATTTATCAAGCCAATATCCAAATTCTTTTTGTTGCTGAATGCCCCAGTCATTTTCACAGCAAAGTTGTACCACCTTAAGTCCTCTTTCAGCAGATTTTACATAACCGTCATTGCTTAACCCCCTAGGGATTACACTAAAGTTAAGCAGTAAACCTGATGCAGGAACTATATTGTTTATTCCAAGTATAATGGAGCGACCTCCTCCAGAGGATGGTCCAGAAAGGATAATTTTTGATGTGTCAACAGGATATTTCGAAATGATCTGCTTATATCCATTATTTACTTGCTCACTCCATTTCGTACGCGAAAAAGATCTTGAATAGGATCCTTCGATACTACTACCTTGAAAATAAGCTACAATAAACTCCTTTTTTAATTTTTCGGATATGTATGCATATTGCATAGAGGGTATACAACCACCACCGCCATGCGTAATAAGAAAAAGTGGATAGTTCTTGTTTTCATCGTACTCTTCAGGGAGTTGAACCATATATTCTGTATTAGTAGTTGCATCGGTCTCTTTAATCAAGCTTTGGTTTTGCTCAACAAAGGATTGATAGCCATCAAATTTTTCAATTTCTTTAAGATATGAAGGAAAAGCATGTTCTGGGTCTAGCACAAAAAAGAACCCCTCACTCTGTCCTTTTTTAAGTATTTCAAAGCATTTTTCATATTCTTTCAAATCGGAATAATGAAAGGATAATGCCCAGAACATCAAGAACCGGGTATCCAAATCATTGAATTTTTCAAAGTCTTTATCCTCTAAATTAATTACTTGCTTACTTTCTGAGTTTTCAATCTCTTGAATAGCATTTACAAGCTCAATATAATCTTCATCCAATGCCTTGAATGGGATTTCAACTATATCTTGTCCAATTGAAAACTTGCATATTAAAACCACAATTAATAAAAATAATGTTCTCATAGTGTAAAATTTAATTGTTAATATCATTTCAAAAATTCTTAACATCACTTAGTAAAAGTTTTTAATTGAATAAGCCAATATTCAATAGTTTACTATGTGTTCGACATTCTTTCTAAATAAAAGCTAACGGTTTAGCTAAGAAGTCGTGGCGCTAGCGAAGATATAATTTTTCTGTGATGAAAAATTGCTTACGTAAACTGAATTTTAAAGTTACTTCTTTCTGCGGCATGGACTTTATTTTTGTTGGCTATAGTTTGTTTTATATCTTGATGATTTCTATTTCTCCGTTTGTTTATTTGTCTTCTGAATCATCTGGTCCACCAACCTGGCTCCAGTTCGTAACAACATCGCCGTTGATGAATAATTGGTATTTTTCTGCTACATGTGCATGAATAAATATCTCCTCTTGGGAATAATCAGTATATTTTTCCAATGCCGCTGCCACACTCTTCATCACTGTTTGAATTTCCTCTTTGCTCATAAAAGATGGAGTATACAAATCAATAAAAATGGGACATTTTAAATCATTTGCCTCTAATCCTGGACAATATATGTTTTCGAAATACTGCCAATAATAGGTTATAAATGTCTCGTCAAGTCCAGTTTTATCTGAAACCTCTTTGCTTATTAAAGGTAGAATTTTACTTATTTCCTGATCAACAGGCAGGCTAGTGATTTTCACCATGGGATCACCTTTTACCTTAACTTGTGCATGTAATCCCATTGATAGCAAGCAGAAGGTAACCGCAATAACTAATACAAAAATAGGTTTGGCAATAAATAAACTGTTGACAACTTTAATTGATCTGGGTTTCATAGTTTTTTCCTTTCTTTTTGTTTCCTCAAGTTTCTGCAAGCTAAAATCCATTATTGTAAGGACTGTTATTACTATTGTTTTAATTCCTAGATATATAATATATTCTAAGGTCAATTTGTGAATAATTGGCTCATTTTCTAAATGTGCATAATGGTGAGTATATGAAAAGTAAGCGATTTCGAAGAACAAACTTTCATGCTTGCAAGAAAGTTCAAACGGGCTACAAGCATTGATGTTATTACTATCTCGCTTATTTTTTATATACATGTTGGTGGTTCGTTTTTCTTTTTTCTATTTGACGTTAAAAGATCGGAAGAGCGTCGTGTAGGGAAAGAGTGT
>JASFZK010000130.1:0-32547 GCA_045267845.1 Bacteroidota bacterium
TATCATTAGCCCTTGGTGCCTCATCACCAAGTTTTTATATGGGTTTAGTAGCTTTTGGATTATTATTCTCACCAATTTCTACCATAACTAGTCTGTTTTCAAATAGTATTTCACGCAGGCATGAGTACCAAGCAGATTCATTTGCAAAAAGTTATGGATTTGGTGGCGATTTGATAAATGGACTAATTACGCTCTCTGTTTCTAGTTTGAGTAATTTAACACCTCATTGGTTATATGTATTCTTTCATTATTCACATCCCACATTATTACAACGAAAGAAAGCAATATTAAATTCGGGTAATGATTAACTATGGCAGAAATAAATACTAGTAAATTGAATTTCTTATTCTAAATAAGGCGGGTATAGTTTTAATAATAATGCGTAGGTCTTGCCATGGACTTGAAATCATAGCGTACTGATTATCAAGTCTAACTCTGTTTTCAGCTTTCATGTTATTATCAGTATCTACTTGCCATAAACCTGTGATACCTGCTGGTGCTAAAAACCTATATGCCCATTCGTCTGTGGTAAGTTTTTCGGCTTCATAAAGCGGTAATGGTCGGTTTCCAACAATGGACATATCACCTTTAATAACATTAATAAACTGAGGGAATTCATCCAAATGTGTTCTTCGCAAGAAAGTTCCAATGGGAGTTATTCTTGGGTCATCTTTTACTTTGAAAAATGTATTCTCAAGTCTCCATAATCTCTTTTTTCTTAGATATAAATTCTCGCAAATTTCTATACCATCAATATAAAGAATAGGAGAGCAAGGATTATCTTTTGTGCAATCAGGGCAAACCTCAATATTTGTAAAATTATTAAGTTTATCTTTATGAGAAATGAGATATTCATTTAGTTCCGATAATCGCGCCCTTTCTTTATCTGCGTCCTTATACATGGTTCTAAATTTGTAAAATGTGAAAATATCATATCCAGTACCAACTCTTAACGACTTATAAAAAACAGGACCTTTAGAGGATAATTTAATAGCCAGGGTAGTCAATAATAATATTGGAGAAAAAATTAATAATACTATGGAAGAAAACAGAATATCAAATACTCGTTTACCAAATCCGACTCGATAGGTGTCAAATTCAAGTGTTTTATTTAAATCTATTTCTTTTTGCATTTATATAAATCTCTACATAGTTAATTGAAAAATTTTGTAATGTCAAAATTATTAGCCATTAACACGGTTTCATTTAATTCGATAAAAGTAACTATTTCATTAATTGCTACTGAATAGGTTACACCATAACTTATTAACTTAGTATTGTCAATAAAGATATCACCAGTATAAAGGTTTTTTTGTTTGCTCAGTAGTTCAATATTTTCATCTGCAACAAGAATATTGGTTTCCTGAGCAGCTGCAGACGTTGCCATACCAATAAGTTCAAAATTTGGTGCTCCGTCACGAATGGCAAATACCGGACTCCCACTAATCCCGTGATTATAAAGAGCATCAGTAACAAAAATACCCGCTTTCATTTTATTAGTAATACTTGAAATAGCTCTTGTTACCATTAAATTTCCATGAGGGAATCCCATTATATATACTAAACTTCCCCATTGTAAATCTTTAATATTGCCAATTGGGATATTTAATACTTGGTTTATTTGATCAAAAGGGATTGC
This sequence comes from Bacteroidota bacterium, assembly GCA_045267845.1. Taxonomy (GTDB): domain Bacteria; phylum Bacteroidota; class Bacteroidia; order Bacteroidales; family F082. The sequence goes on from JASFZK010000130.1 coordinate 1,640, forward strand.
CTTTTTCATCAATAAAGCAATATCCATTTTTTTATCAACAGCAACAATTTCAATGGGTTCTCCATACTCCAAACTGCTAACATGGTTTTGCTGTCGTATTTTAATGGAAACTGATCTTAATGATTGGTCACCTGTTTTATGGTATGTAAACACGGTATCTTTAAAATCAATAATATGAGCACAAGTTAGTAGACCTATAATCCCATTACTTGCATAAATAACTGAAGCCGTTCCTGATACTGATTCATGTGTGATAGTTGCATTGTCTGAATAAATAATGAATATGGAATCATTAATCATACTTGCATTAATATTACTATCAACAGGAAAGTAATGATTAGAATAAAATGCTAATACATCTAGCTTCTTAACTGTCTTAGAAATATAATTTAACTCTTTCGAAATACTTATTGTTGGATATTCGCTATCATACTTGTTATCATGTATAATATGCGAATTATTATTTACATCAGTAGCTTTACATCCATAAAATAATAGAGCTATAACTATATAATGAAGTACGTTAATATTTCGCATAATAACCAAAACAATTTCTGCAACATTATAATTTATTGGTTAATAAATTATAAATTAATGCAATAATAGGTAAAAACTATATCAATTTTGTAAATTTGCAGCCTTTAATTAAAACATAACTTACAAACGATGAAGGTAGGAAAAGATAGTGTAGTTACTTTAACTTACACATTAAGATTTGATAATGAGAGTGGAATTATTATTCAGCAAGTAAATGATGATAAACCATTTGTACATTTATTTGGTAACGGAACTCTATTACCAATATTTGAGAAAAATTTGGATGGACTTGAGTCTGGTAGCGAATTTGCATTTGGTTTAACTTCAAAAGAGGGGTATGGTGAATTAACAGATACTGCTATAATTGAAATTGAAAAATCCATATTTGAGAAAGGTGGAGAAGTTGATAATGAATTAGTTAAGCTTGGTAATATGATTACCATGCAGGATCAGGAAGGTAATCCAATTGATGGTAGAGTTAAAGAAATAAAAGACGATAAGGTAATTATGGATTTCAATCATCCATTGGCTGGTAGAAACCTTTTCTTTTCAGGTAAAGTTATTGATGTTAGAGAAGCAAGTAAGGAAGAGTTATCGCACGGTCATGTACATGGTGCCGGAGGGCATCACCACTAGTATATTTATAATTAGCGGGATGTCATCTAGGTGGTAATATCTTAAAATTAATGAATAAATAACCAATAGTTATGAGAAAAAATATAGTTGCCGGAAACTGGAAAATGAATAAAAATTTCCATGAAGCTGAGGAGTTAGTAAGTACAATTGCTGATGTACTTGATGAAAAAGATCTTAAGTGTGAAGTAATCGTTTGTCCATCGGATTTGTATCTTGAAATGGCTTCTGATTATGCTGAAGAATCTGTACTAAGTATTGCAGCCCAGAATGTTAGTCGGTTTGAAAATGGTGCCCATACTGGTGAAATATCTGCATCAATGTTAGGCGAAATGGAAATAGCATATTGTATAGTTGGACACAGTGAAAGGCGTAAGTACTCTAAGGAAACTGACAGTGAGTTAGCTGAAAAAGTTGATCGACTACTTGATTATAATATGAAACCAATATTTTGTATTGGTGAACAACTAGCAGAAAGAGAAAGTGAAAATCATTTTAATGTTGTAAAAAGTCAGCTTGTAAATGGAGTATTTCATTTGAATAAAGAGGAGTTCTTAAACATTGTTATTGCATATGAACCAGTGTGGGCAATTGGTACCGGTGTTGTGGCAACTCCAAAGCAAGCGCAAGAAATGCATAGTTATATTAGAGGTTTGATTTCTGATAAATATGATTCGGAAACAGCCGAAGAAACAACCATACTTTATGGTGGTAGCTGTAATGCAGGAAATGCCTCAACTCTTTTTGCAAATAAAGATGTTGATGGTGGACTTATTGGTGGTGCTTCACTTAAAGCGGATGATTTTGTAAAAATTGTTACAAGCTTTTAGATGAATTATTTCCAAATTACACTTCCTTTACCTCAATCTGAAGAAGCATCTGAGATATTAATAGCACAATTGGCTGCCATCGACTTTGAAAGTTTTGAAGAAAAAAGGCCTAGTCTTATAGCTTATATTCCTGAAAAGGATTTTACGAAACAAAGGTTATTGGAGATAGTTTATTGCCACGAGTGCGAAAATTTGGGGCAATTGAAAATTGAGTTAATCCCCGATCAGAATTGGAACGAGGTTTGGGAAAGTAATTATCCCTCGGTAACAATAGCCGAAAGATGCTACATAAGAGCTGATTTTCACAATAGTATTCCATCAATGGAGTACGAAATAATAATAACTCCCAAAATGGCTTTTGGTACTGCCCATCACGAAACCACATCAATGATGCTGGAGCTAATATTGAATAACAACTTTAATAATTGTAAGGTGCTCGATATGGGATGTGGTACTGGAGTACTGGCCATTTTAGCATCAATGAAAGGTGCGATATCCATTACGGCAATTGATATTGATAAGTGGTCGTATGAAAGCACCCTCGAAAATACTATATTGAATAATATTAGTAACGTTAATGTTATGGAGGGAGGTGCCGAATTAGTATCGCAATCAGGTAATCATGATATTATTTTTGCTAATATTAATAAGAATATTTTACTGCGGGATATGAAATACTATATTGACACGTTAGTAGATGGCGGACACATTTATTTTAGTGGGTTTTATAAGCATGATTTAGGTGATATTATTGATGAAGCGGGCAATAATGGACTGAAATTTGTTAGTAATTTAGAAAAAAATAATTGGATTGCCGCAGTTTTTATTAAGCAAAAATAATAATGCCAAAATCTATACTATTAATATTTATTATACTGTTACTGAATACTTCTAGTATTTTATCTCAACAATCGGATTCATTATCAACAAATTCTGAAGAATTCTTTAATCAGATTTCTGGGATATTGCTTAATACAGAATCGAAAAATTACAAAAAGAAATCAGAAAATCTTCTTAATAGGTTTTATTTAAGATGGAGCATTGGTAGATTTAATAAGCAGGAAAAAGCTGAAGTAAGAAATCTTATTGAAGCAATGCGTGCAAAAAAAATGCGTACGTATCCTTATTTATACGATTATATTTACTCACTAACTCTACTCGCCGAATCGCAACAACTTCCCAAAAGTATAATTGCCTGGCATGCTTATGCTACAAAGCTGCTTGGCGAAAAGAAAAGTAAGCCTTTCGAGAAATTCCTTGATTTCACTAGTGACTTACTGGAAAGTGAACGATTCCATAAAAAGAATAACTTGTCATGGTATCAGCGAAATTCGAGATATAGTTTTTTTCTTGATACCAATTTCCTTGTGATTTTTAAAAAAGGAAATCTGGTTTGTGCCACTAAAAGAGATAGTTCGGTAATTACAAATACAAAAGGTGTTTACAACTACGAATTGAAACGGTGGGATGGAGAGTCTGGAATTTTAAAATGGTCGCGATTCGGTGAAGAAAATGGAGAAGGTATTTATGCAGATATTGATACCTATATTATCGATGTAAATTATCCAAATTACACCATTGATTCAGCTGTTCTCCATTATAAGAGGTTCTTTAGCAATCCCATAATAGGACAAATCAACGAACGTGTAACATCGAGTCCGCCAACAAAGAAAACTTCATTTCCTCGTTTTAATGCTTACTCAGATGAATTTGAACTCTATAATATTTACGATAATATTAGTTTTTTTGGAGGTGCACAACTTGAGGGCCTTAAGCTATTTGGTGTTGGAACGAAAAAATCGAAAGCTCTTTTAAAACTTACTAAGAGTGATAGTTTATTTGCCATGGTTAAAGCCGAAAAATTTCGACTAGATACTGATGCCATCATATCAGCCAATGCTGAGTTTATTTTTTATTTTGATGAGGATTCATTATATCATCCATCACTCCGAGTTAAGTATACAAACAGTAATAATATGTTTGTGCTGTTTACTGACAAAACTACGTCAAGTATGATACCTTTTTTCGATTCTTATCATGAACTTGATATATATGTTCAGGCTATGTTTTGGAAAATGGGTGAGCCCGAATTAGTCTTTAAACGGATTCAGAATGTAAAAAATAGAAACATTGCCCGGTTTGTTTCAACCAATTATTTTTCAAAAAATGATTTCTATCGATTACAAGGAATCGATGATATCAACCCATTATATATTATTCAAAATTATATGAAAATATATAGTGATACTGAAATCAAACTCAATGCCTTGGCTCAATATATGGAAAAGCCTGTTGATCAGGTTAGTGCCATGTTAATTGATCTTTCGAACAAAGGTTTTTTAGTTTATGATTCACGAAAGGGAAGAGCAATTGTTAAGGATAGGTTGACTTATTTTTTGGATGCAAAAAGTGGAAGAATTGATTATGATGTAATTAAATTAACATCCAATGTTAAGGCTAATGCAAATGCAACAATAAATCTCAATACATTGGATTTGATAGTTAATGGTGTTCCAGAGGTGAGCATTAGCGATTCGCAAGAGGTATATATTTATCCATCGAATAAAACAATTTCATTTAAAAAAAATCGTGATTTTACCTTTGATGGTCATATTCACATGGGCCTATTAGATTTTTATTCAAGGAATAATACGTTCGTTTATGATAGCTTTATGCTAAAGATGAATTATGTTGACTCTCTTGCATTCAAAGTTCAATATCAGGATATATTATTACTTAAAGATTCATTAATTAAAGTAAAAAATGTTATCGAAGATATGGTTGGTACTATTTATATTGACCAACCAGAAAATAAATCAGGAATAAGGAGGTATGCCCAATACCCTATTTTTGTTAGTGATGATGTGAGTTATGTTTTTTATAATAGAGAATCAATACAAGATAGTACTTTAATTCCTGAGAGTTTTTATTACACCGTTGATCCCTTCGTTTTTGATAGTATATCAACATTTTCCACAGATGGAATGTCATTTGAAGGAAGCCTAACATCTGCCGGTATTTTTCCAATTATTAAAGAACCACTTGTCGTAAATCCTGATTATTCTCTTGGATTCACACATGAAACCAATGACTCAGGTTATGAATTATACGGAGGATTAGGTAAGTTTAGTTCAACCATATATCTTAGTAATGATGGCTTTAAGGGTAATGGCAATCTGGAGTATTTGTCGTCGTACTCTTCATCAGAGGAATATACTTTTTATCCCGATTCGTTAATCGGTGTTAGCAATGATTTTACTGTGATGAAAAGTCCTGATAAATATGATTTTCCATCAGCACAAGGAGATACTGTAAATGTTAGTTGGCTTATCGATACTAACGTAATGACATTGAGTAGTACTGCTGGTCCCTTCATCGTATATGATAATTCGTGGCTAACAGGTAATCTATATTTAAATCCAGATTATATGCGTGGTGATGGCTCATTTGTTTTCGATCAATCAGAAATTGTGTCAAATAATATTATATTTAAATATAATAAGCTCACAGCCGATACTGCCAATTTCTTTTTAAAGAATAGTATTAATGATTCATTGGTATTTGATGCACGTGATTATTTTGCTATGATTGATTTTGAAAATCAAGTGGGTTGGTTTAATCACATTCACGAAAACTCATTTGTGGAATTCCCATTTAATAATTTTATTTCAACACTCGATGAGGTTGAGTGGATCATGAATGATGATAAATTATTACTGAGTAGTAATTTACAAGAAGATTACAAGGGGCTTGACACGCTTAATCAACTGGAGTTAATTGATTATAATGTTTATGGACCCGAATTTATTTCAATAAAGAAAGAGCAGGATTCATTAAGGTTTTTTGCTGGGAATGCAACATATAATTTAAGTGATTACACAATTGATGTTGAAAAGGTAAAATTGATTAAAGTAGCTGATGCAGCAATATTTCCTGATGGTGAGTATGTGAAAATTTTACGAGATGCTCAAATTTACACGCTCAGCAATGCACAAATAATAGCTGATACGGTCAGCACTTATCATAGTATTTATGATGCCGAAATAAATATCTTTAGCAAAAACCAGTACACAGCATCAGGTTGGGTTGATTATACTGATGGAAATGGTATGAAGCAACCCTTATTTCTGAGTAGTGTATCAATAAATGCAAAAGGCGAAACTGCAGGTTTTGGACAAACTGCCGGAGGTGAAATTTTCTTCCTTAGTCCTCAATATTATTTTAGAGGTGAAATTGGTTTGTTGGGGTCGCGTAAAAACTTGCGATTCACAGGTGGTTATAAGTTAAATGAAGAATGTGTTGCAAATGTTGATAATTGGGTATCCTTTAATAAGGTGCTTGATCCAAACGATATATACTTTGATGTTAGTACAAATACTGTTGATGCAAAAGGAGCTCCAGCTTATTACGGACTTGCATATTCAGATGAAAATCGTAGATTTTACCCTTTAATACTCGAACCATTAGCTAGGTCGACAGATGAGCTTCTTATTAATGCAACAGGGCGTATGATATTTGATACAACAACAAATGCATTTTCTGTTGGTACCATTGAGAGGTTTGCATCTGGTAATATGCAGGGTAATTTTGTTACTCTTGATAATAACAGGTGTGTGTTGCGTGGGGATGGAAACTTAAACCTTGGTCTCGATTTCAATATGATTACAATTAAATCATCCGGATCATTTGAACATATTATTGTTGCTGATTCGACCTATATTAATACTGCTTTACTTCTTGATTTCTTTTTTGACGAAAAAGCAATTAACATGATGGTCGATAGTTTGCGATTGAGTGATGGTGAAGGTGGTAATATGGCAGAAGGACTATTTCCAATGTTTCTACGAAAGAATATGCAATTTGATGCTGCTGAAAAAAGCATTACTGAAATAGCTTTGTATGGCGAAATTAGAAAAATGCCAAGTCAATTTAGTCATCAAATTATTTTTAGTGACCTTAGTCTTGTTTGGGATCAGTATACTCGATCATTTAAATCCATAGGTAAACTAGGTATTGGTTACCTCGGTGGCGAAGTGGTAAATAAATATGTTGATGGATGGGTTCAAATAGAAAAAGGAAGAACAGGAAGTAGTATCTCAATTTATCTTCAACCTACCGAAAAAACATGGTATTTCTTCAACTACAAAAATGGTATAATGCAGGTGTTATCTTCTGATAATACATTTAATGAAAGAATTGAAACCATTAAGCCAGAAAAACGTATACTAAATCCTGAAAGTGACACTGATTATTATGAATATGTTACTTCCACACGACGAAAAAGCGTTGACTTTTTAAGAAAGATGAAAGGGAAGTAAATTTTCGGCAGGAACAATTACAAATATGTCAATTTTTTTCATAATTTTACTCGCGAATGTAAATGTCAATTTTAATTGTGTATTTGAAGTTAAATCGCGGTTTAGTAATAAGTACACATTAATTGCAAATACACAATAATAGTATATCAGAATAATTAATTCTATCAAGAAATGAAATTTATTATATCAAGTACAACCTTGCTACGAGGATTGCAAAAAGTAAGTGGTGTTTTGGGTGCAAATAACACATTACCTATTCTCGAAGATTTTCTATTTGAACTCAACGACAATAAGTTGCGTATTACTGCTTCCGACTTGGAAACAACCATCTCAGTAATGTTGACTACTGATATGTCTGAGGATTCAGGAGTTATTGCAATACCTTCAAGGATGCTTTTGGATATCATGAAATCTCTTCCAAATGTACCCGTAACAATTTCAATAGTTGATACCAGTATCGAAATTTTTGCTGGCGAAGGTAAGTACAAACTAAATGGGCATCAAAGCGATGAGTTTCCTCAAGTGCCAGTAATGGAGAATGCTACGACATTGGATTTGAATTCGGCACTACTCGTTAATGCATTTAATAAAACTCTTTTTGCTACCGGAAATGATGAGTTACGCCCTGTTATGTCAGGCGTTTTGTTTGAAGTGAGTGAGGATAGTTTAACTTTTGTTGCAACCGATGCACATAAACTTGTTAGGTATAGAAGGCATGATGTTAAGTCAACTACAACTGCATCCATAATACTTCCTAAAAAGCCCCTTAGTCATCTTAAAAATATTATGCCAGAGGATGAGGAAGTTGCAGTTAAATTTGAGTTTAATGATACAAATGCTAAACTCGAATTTGGTGATATTGTATTAATTTGTAGACTTATTGATGGAAAATATCCCAATTATGAAGCTGTTATTCCAACTCAAAATCCTTATAGTTTGTCTATTGACAGGAAAAGCTTACTCAATGCAATTCGCCGAGTTTCAATTTTTGGAAGTAAATCAACTCATCAGGTAAGATTTAAAATTTCGGGGAAAGAGCTTGTTTTAACAGCTGAGGATCTTGATTTCTCAAGCGAAGCAAAGGAAAGACTTACATGTAGCTACGAAGGCGTTGATATTGAGATTGGTTTTAACTCAAGGTTCATACAGGAAATGCTTAGCACTCTCGAACCTGAGCGTATTATTATTGAGTTATCTGCTCCAAACCGAGCTGGTATAATAATCTCAGAACGTGAAGACGATGATCCTGAAGATATCCTAATGCTTATCATGCCTGTAATGCTTACACAATAGCATTTCACAAATTTTTTTTAAATGCCAGACCAAGATGAAAGCAGTATAGGCTACGATTTTGATAAGATAATAGATAGGAATGCTACTGCAAATATAAAATACGATTTACGAAATAAGATCTTTGGTAAAGACGATGTCATGCCAATGTGGGTTGCCGATATGGATTTCGAAACACCCAGTTTTATTAAAGATGCAATTATAAAAAGAGCTGAACACTCTATTTATGGTTATTCATTTCGTACTGACTCTTACTACCAATCTATAACTGACTGGCTCCTAAAACGCCACAACTGGGATGTTAATCCTGATTGGATAGTTTTTAGCCCCGGTGTAGTTCCTGCATTGAACTTTTCTACCATAGCTTATACGCATCAAGACGATAGTATCATTGTTCAACCACCTGTGTATTTTCCTTTTTTTGGTGCTATTGCGGATAATAAAAGAATTCAATTAAATAATGAGTTATTCCTTGATGATGGTAAGTATCTTATTGATTTTAATGATTTTGAGGAAAAAGCAAAAAAGGCTACTATGTTTTTTCTATGCAATCCACACAATCCTGTAGGTAGAGTTTGGACAAAAGATGAGTTAACCAAGTTAGGTGATATTTGTGTCCGTAATAATGTGATTATTATATCAGACGAGATACATAGTGATCTTATTTTGCCAGGACATAAACATATTCCAATGGCATTATTATCTGATGAAATAGCCGATATTACCGTTACTTGTATTGCCCCAAGTAAAACATTTAATATTGCTGGTTTGGCTACTTCGTCGGTAATCATCTCAAACAAAAAATTACGAAATAAATTTGAACAAATAATAAATAGATATCACTTGTCCAACGGTAATTTATTTGGAGCAATTGCATCCGAAGCCGGATATACACATGGTGCGAGGTGGGTTGATGAACTTAATAGCTATCTTAACAATAACTTTGCTCTCTTAAAACAAGGTTTGTTGAAGGGAAACTCTACCATTAAACTCATTGATCCTGAAGCAACATATCTAGCTTGGCTTGATTTTAGAGATACAGGATTGAATGATGAAGAAATAAAAAATATGTTGATTAATGAAGCCAACCTTGGATTAAGTCCGGGCTCAATTTTTGGACCTGGAGGAGTTGGGTTTCAACGCATCAATTTGGCAGCACCAAGTACAACAGTAATTGAGGCTATAGCAAGGTTAATAAGTACTTTTCATTAATTATTAAATAAATATTATAAACGAAAATTAATATTAAATTTATTGAAATATCTATTTGCCATAATACTACTACTTTTTTCTGTTAGCAAAACTGCAGATGCTCAAGAATATATGTATCATCATAGTTTGGTAACTTTGTCCATGGGAGTCGCAGTTCCAGCATATGACTTTGGTAGTGCAAAGGGTATAAATGTTAGTAGCTATGCAACTTTAGGCACTAATATAGTTGCTGAAGCATCATATTTTTATTCATGGCATGCTGGTATTGCAGTTATGATAAATTATAATGTTAATCCTGTGGATGACACAAGGTTAGCTGAGGGGTATTTGAATTCAAGTCCTGCATTCAGAACTGTAGTTGCTAATAGTGAATCTTTTAGAGACCTTTCAGGACTTGTGGGAATGGTTTTTGATATTCCTGCAAATGATTATTTTTCATTTGTATTTAAAATGATGGGGGGATTGCGAAACGTATATAAACCTGCCACTTATATTGAAACCACAACAATTTTCTCTTCAATTAATTATTATGAGTCAAGTGCTAATGAAACAGTTTTTGCTTTTCTTGGGTCATTTGGTGTAAGAGCTATTGTTAATGAGCACTTTAATGTCCATCTTAATGCCTCATATATTGGCTCAACTTTCAATTATACTTACTTGCGTAACAGTAGAGTAGTTAATCAAGAAGCTCATATTGGAGTTTTATCTATATCTGGGGGAGTATCCTACTTTTTTTAGCATCCATAAAATGACAATAGCATATATTATTTTTGGGGTTGTAATGGTTCACTTAATTGGTGGCTTTGCATGGGTATTTTATAAATTTATGAAAAAGCCTAAATAGTGTCTATAAGAAAAGTCAATAACTTTGTTACGCTCGTGTTTAATTTCAGTCATTTACAAAAGTAAACTCCTGGAAATTAAATACTTCGCAAGCCTTGTTCTTGACATTTTTTATTAGCCACTTCAAAATATTGCGTTTTCTTAGAAGCACTAAATAGAATAGTGTGATTTTCAAAATGCAAAATTTATTGATTTATTCTGTAGATAAAAACAGAAGCTGTTTTTCATAGTTTACTTTTCGAATATATCAATATTGTTGCCAAAAAATAACTCCCAGGCAAAACTATGAGCCGTGTATGAATCTGGAGATGGAAGTCGATTCCCTTTGGATGGCCCACTAATGATTTCTCCAGTTATATCGTACCTATTTCCCAGATTATCAGCAAGAACTACAGGTAGAGCATTTTGAACTGCGTAAAAGTTACTACTCGGTATATTAGTATTGTTATCGAATGCAACAATAAATTGCAAAATGGTGCTACCTAATACAATAATATTTGAATTACGAAAGCTGGTATTATATAATGTAATTGAATCACCAAAAATATCATAATTAAAAAGCAGTGCTCCATCACCACCATTTATAACTCCTGTATTCACTATTCCAAAATAATCACTACGAGAAGGAAGTACAAAATTGTCCTCATCATCAGGATCTCCAAAGTCAAAACCATTCTTTAAACCACATATGGAATCATTGCAGTTATGACCAGCTGAATCTACCAAAACAATAGCATCTGGGAAGGCAATCTTTATACTTTTACCAGTAGTTTGAAGTAGGAGATTGCTTTTAAGCTTCGTCTTTGCATTTTCTCCCCTAACGCCTTCCAATCGCATTTGCGACCAAAAGCTATGACCATTTCTATCGTATGGAATTAGATTTTCATTAAAGAGATGACCCGAAACACCAAATTCACTAATAATTCCGTTTATTTCTCTTTCCCATGCAATAGCACTGCCTGTTAACGGACAGTAGGTTATTGCAAAATGATGATTTCCTATGCGGTCATTAACAATTTCGTGTCCACTGAGTATTCTTTGAGGATAAATCTTTATAGTATCACAGTAGCGATATACATAAGCTATATCATTTAAACTCAAATTTTCATTGTCAATTATTTCAAAATGAGGTGTGTCTATCGATTTAATTCTATCAGCAGGAAGTTGTGAAAGAACTAATTGATCTAAGGGAACAACCCATCCTTGTTCAAGTTCACTTAAGGCAGTGCCTTTTGGCTTGTAACTATTTTCCTTAGAACATCCATATGATAATGTTCCAACTATTAATATATATATGAGTAGCTTGTACATTGTTCTCGCTTTATGTTGTAGTCGAGCTAGTTATCTTAAACTTACAGCAATAACAAGTTTTTAACATTTGATAGTTTAATTAATATGATAGTTATTGGCTAAGCTTCAGTATTTAGTGCCCCTATGAAAACTCACCATTTTTGTAGTGGGTTTTAAGAAGGCGTCAAGAACGAGGCTTGCGAAGTATTTAAAATCAGGAGTTTACTTTTGAAGATGATTTGTTTTAAATACGAGCGTAACAAAGTTATTGGCATTTTCTTATTAAGCCACTATTTATATCAATTTTAAATTTAGGTGACTTCAATTAACAACTTTATAATAGTGTATTTTTACGATGTAAGCTAAAGTTAAAAAATAAGTTAACCCTTAAAATTCTTTTTATGAAATTAGTATTGACTATCATTGTTTTCTCTCTTGCCACGTATATAGGTTATTCGCAAAAGGCGCCTATTAAATATGGCCGACTGGATAAAGAGATCCTTGAAATGACAGTTTGTGAGCTTGATTCAACAGCACCAGCTGTGATAATTTGTGATTATGGATATTTCAATGGTAATACATTTAAATTCACAAGGTTACTGCGGATAAAGATATTATCCAAAGAGGGATATAGTTGGGCCAATCGTACTTTTTCAACATATTCCAAATCAAATATTCGTGGAATAACTTATAACTTGGTAGATGGTGAAATTGTTGAAGACAAGTTGAAGCGTTCTTCAATATTTTCTGATCATGTGTACGATAATTATTATCGGATGCGTGTGGCGATGCCAAATGTAAAAGTTGGATCAGTAATAGATATTGAATTTACCTATAGTTGGCTTCCAAGCAATTGGTATTTCCAGCAAACAATACCCGTACTTCGAAGTGAATTAGTAATCGAAAATTCAATTTATGTTTCATTTAGAAAAAACTTTTTTGGATACATTCCTTTATCAGAATCATCAAAAAACAGATGGGTTGCTATTGATGTTCCTGCATTTAACGAAGAACCATTTATGAATTCATCTGAGAATTATATTACAAAATTTGAAATTGAGATAATGAAGGTTACATTCCCAAGCCTATATATAAATTTTTCAGCGAGTTGGGACGGTGTTTGCCACTCGTTAAAAGAAATGGATGATTTTGGGGTTCCTCTAAATGCTGGTAATTCGTTTATTAAAGGGATGGCAAAACAAATTAAAAAAAATAATTTTACTGATGAAGAAAAGATAATAGCAGCACTTGATACTCTACATAATATTAAATGGAACGGGGATGAGTGGTTGTATACAACTATGAAGGATTTAAAGTTCCAGTATGATAAAGGTGTTGGTAACTCTGCCGATATTAACATTGGTCTCATTGTATTGTTGAAAAAATTGGGTTTTGAGGTTTATCCTGTTGCACTTAGCACGCGCTCAAATGGACTATTATCAACATATAAACCTAGTTTAGCAAAATTGAATTATGTTGTGGCATTTGCAAAAGTTAATGGTGAATTTATGTTACTTGATGCCACTGATGAATTATTACCTTATTATTTATTACCAAAACGCTGCTTAAATCAACGGGGAAGGATAATTGATAAAGACACATCTGTTTGGGTACCCATTAACCCTAAAAAGAAGTACAAAAAGGTAGCAATGTATAACCTTACTTTAGAGGATGATATGAGTTTAGTTGGTACAATTAATTATGCAAGTTATGACTATGCCGCATATGCTCAAAGAAAAAAGTTCGACGTTGTAACTGATGAGTATGAATTTGTTGATAATTTTAATTATGGTAAAGAAGGATTAATAATTAACGAAGCCACTTTTTCAAATATTAATGATATATATAAACCATTAAAGGAGTCTTATGATGTTATTATCGAAAATAGCGCGATGCAAAGTGATTCACTCATTTATTTATCATTAATGAATTATGAGAAAATTGAAGATAATCTTTTTAATAGTAAGACACGTGATTATCCCATCGATTTTACATACCCACGCGAACGATCTGGAGTAATTACCATTACATTGCCTCCAGGTGTTGTGATTAGTGAAATGCCAGAACCTCTAAGATTAGCAATGCCTGATAAATCAATGGATTATGTTTATAGTTTAACTCAAATGGGCAATAAACTAATCTTGAATTACCGATTAAGGATTATTAAATCTGTTATTAACTATTCACAGTACGAGCATATTAAAACCTTCTATGAATATATAATAGAAAAAGAAGCAGAACCTGTTGTACTTAAAATTCAATAAGTCATTATTCTGATCTTAATAATCCTAGCTTTCACAATACTTAAAATCAATTAACGTAACTTGATGATGAAAAAGAAACTGATTTTAATAAATGGTAATTTGTTTGTACTATTACTATTTATAATGTTTCAAGGCATTAATTTAACTTCTTTGCATGCGGGTAATGACCCCAAATATAAGGTTGCAGACATACCCAAAGAACTGAAAAGAGGCGCAATAGCAGTGATTCGTAATCAAAAAAGAATTTTTATCAGAAAGTCGCTAACTGATGCGGTGTATAAAGTTACTGAGGTTGTTACAATACTTAATAAAAAGGCTCTTGATTATGCTTATTTTAATGTGCCGTATGATAAGTTTTCAAAGATTCGAAATATTAAAGGTGTTATTTATGATGAATTTGGAAATGTTGTAAAGAAGTTTAATAAAGATGATATTATGGATGTTAGTGCAATCTCAGGAGGAACACTATTCTCAGATGCCAGATTTAAATATATTGATCCTAAGTACCGTACGGTTCCTTTTACAATTGAATATTCCTACGATTATATTTATGAGGGTATATTGAGTACTCCCAGTTGGTTTATTTATCCTGGATATAGAGTCTCAATAGAAAAATCATCGTTTTCGGTTACCACAACTGGAGATTTACAATTAAGATATTATAGTAGAAATATTGATATCGAACCTAAGATGATAGTTGATAAAGGCAATATTACTTACAAATGGGAGGTGTCAAATTTAGTAGCTATCAAGAAAGAACCTTTTAGTAGGCCCTTGTTTGAAACAACACCAATCGTATTTACTGCACCGTCAGATTTTTCAATTGAAGATGTTATTGGAAATTCGAGTAGTTGGGAAAACTTTGGTAATTGGATCTCAATACTTAATGATGGTCGAGGCGATATATCAGAGGAAACTCAAAAGGAAATAAAGGCACTACTTAGTGATACAGTTAGCGAGCTCGAAAATGTTAAAATACTGTACCAATGGATGCAGGATAAAACTCGATATGTCAGTATCCAAATAGGTATAGGTGGCTGGCAGCCAATGCTAGCTGAAGAAGTTGATAATTTTTCGTATGGCGATTGTAAAGCACTTACAAATTATATGCATTCAATTTTGGAAGTTGCTGAAATTGAATCACATTACACTTTGGTTAGGGCAGGATATTCGGCATATAGAATTAGGACTAACTTTCCCTCAAACCAGTTTAATCATGCAATACTTTGTGTTCCTATTAATAACGATACTATTTGGCTTGAATGCACAAGTCAGCAAAATCCATTTGGTTATCTGGGCGACTTTACGGATGATAGAGATGTATTAGTTATAACTGACGAAGGTGGAAAGATTGCTCATACCAGTGTTTACGATAAAAATGATAATTATAAAATTACTCATGCAATTGTAGTTATTAATAATTATGGCGATGGTAATGCAATAGTAGACGTAAAAAATAGTGGAATGTACTATGATGATCTTGTATATGTTATGTTAAGTACTGAAAAAGATCGAACAGAGATGGTAATAAATAGTATAGATATTCCAAGTTTCGAGCTTGAAAATTATTCCTTTGTTGAAACAAAAAGCATTGTGCCGGTGGTGGATGAAAAAATAGAATTGAAGATTAAAAGTTATGCAACTAAACTAGGTAAACGATTGCTTTTTGAAGTAAATATACTTAACAAATCAAACTATCAATTTAAGCGAACAAGCAAGCGTAGAAATGATATAGTAATCAGACGTGAATTTAAAGAAAGCGACACCATTGTTTTTATGATACCAAACAACTATAAAGTAGAGGCTATTCCTTCACCCATTAAATTAAATACTGAATTTGGTACTTATTCGGCTCAAGTATTAAACGATAGTACTCAATTAACTTATATTAGAAATTTTGAATTGAATAAAGGTACATATCCAAGTACGAATTATTCAGATTTTAAGAAGTTTTCGGCAGATATAAGAAATGCAGATAACATGAAAATTGTTTTGATAAATTCTACTGTTAATTAGCCATAATAAAAAATGAAAGAAATAATAGTAAATCTAATGTATTACATGAATATTAAAGCCCACATTGTCAGCAAAGTATTTGTCCACCCCATACTATTTGTATTAATTATAATGTTAATAGTTAGTAATAGTTTTTCTCAAGATATTATCGATCCACCACCCATTGAATGGGGTGATGTTAGTACAACGGAGTTTGAACTAGAGGTACCAGAATTCTCACCTAATGCAACATCCTTAACAATTTGTAAGTATGGGCAAGTTTATGTTAGTGAGGGAGTTAGTAGTTATGAGACTCGTTTTGATGTGCACGAAAGATTTATTGTACTCCATAATTTCGGTGTTAAAAGGGCGGATATTTCAATCTTGTTCTGGACCGGTCCCAATAAAACTAAATCTAAGGGGAAGGAAGTTAAACAAACATTTTCGGGAGCCTTTAGAGGCAGTAGGGATGGAAATAAAGTTGAAAAGCTTGATGCATGTGTTTATAATCTTGACAGCGATGGTAAGATAGTTACCAGCACTCTCAGCTCAGATCAAATATTTGTTCAGGACTACTCTGATATTGCAGGCTATGGGGCTGTTACCTTTGCTTTACCAAATGTTAAAGTAGGCTCCATAATAGAATATAAATATACAATTGTAAGAAAGCATCTTTTTACAACTGAGGATTGGTATTTTCAATCGTCAGACCCTTGTTTACACAGTGAATTCAGGGTTAGTTATCCTGATAAAAATGCATATGCAATTATCAAAAAGGGATTGTTAAAAGATGAAATTACATTTAATCCAAGTTCACTTTCTTCCATTAATATTGGTCGTAAATATGATAAGGTTTATAGTTATGAATTAGATAGTGTGCCAGGTTTGCCTGATGAGCCGTATGTTATGTCAATGAATAATATTAGGACTCAAATGTTGATTCAAATGAGTGAACATTATAATAGCCGAACCAATGTAAATGAAAAGATTATTAGTACATGGAAATTGCTTGCCAATGAGTATAAGTATGATGATCAGTTTGGAAGACAACTAAATCGAAATGGGGCTCTATTTTCCAAACTCGACCCTGTGTGGATTGCCTCAACATCCGATAAGGAAAAAGTTAAAAAATGCTACAATTTTGTTAGAGATTATTTTACTTGCAATAATAAATGGAGAACTACAATTAGAGGAAATCTTAAAGAAATTTTCGAATCAAAAAAAGGTTCTGCCGTTGAGATTAATTTATTTTTAGCTGGACTATTAAAAAAAGCTGGATTTGAGCCTAAAATGGCTTTGGTTAGTACACGTAGTCATGGCACAATTAATGAAAAGTATCCTTTTGTGTCTCAGTTTAATCATGCAATATGTATACTTGAAATTGATGGAAAGACATTGTTCCTTGATGCAAGTGTTAAACAAGGGCAATATTCGTTTTCCCCAGCAATAATAGTTGGATGTAAAGCATTTATTGTTGATCCTAAAAATCCTGTTTTTGTTGAAGTTACAACGAATGCAAAATATGATAAGTTTGTAATGTGCACCGGCAAAATTGAAGGAGATTCTCTTGTGGGTAAGTTGCAGTTTAAGTTTAAAGGATATGCTGCCGCACGACAACGCAAAATTATGCAAAGCGATAGTGCTGAATATTTTAATGATGTTATAAATGGACGTGAGTTATTAGAACTTTCTAATCCAATTATGATTAACACCAGAAATGCCGATAAACCATTTTTAACTCAAGTTGATTATTCTAAGCAGCTTAGCAGATTTAGCACAAACGAAATGCTATATATTAACCCATATGATGTATATGGTAGTTTTAAAAATGATTTTAAATCCAAAACAAGGGAATTCCCTGTTGAATTTAACTATACTTATAAAGTTACTTATATGTATTCAATTACTATTCCCGATGGATACGTTATTGAAGATATCCCAAATAATAAAAGTACTGCCTTAGCAGATAAATCAGCTTCTGTATCATTTACCTATCAAGCTAGTGGAAGCGTTATTCAAATAAAAACAGAATTAAAAATCAATAAAATAGTATTCTATCCAGAGCAATATACTAATCTTAAAACATTATTTGAACTGTGGGAGCTTAAGCATGATGAAATGATTGTTTTAAGGAAAGTAACGTAATATACATTGTTGCTTCGTGTATCAATATGCGAAATTGGTTATGAGTTTTATTTGTTACATTTGTAGGATAAATACATTAGTATTTGTAAATCAAACCTATAACTAACTTAAAACCTAGACTAATGAAAAACTTATTTTTACTTATTTCTTTCGTTTTTGTATCTGCAATAATTTTTGGTCAGCAGAATACAAACTCAGCAAACCAACAGAAACTACAAAATCTAGATTCACAAATTGCAGCTTCAAATGATGGTACTCCTGATTACAAATTAAGCGTAGAAGAGAGTTATCGGAAATTGCAATACAAAATGTCGATTTATGGTGATGTACCTGAGGCTGGTTCTGGAATTCGCCTTGGTATTTATCAAATAGAAGCGGCTTGCGCTGATGGAGCAACTGCTAAAAATATGGAGCTGCTAGAAGAAGCCATAAAACTAGCTAAAAAGTTTGATGTTCAACTGCTTTCATTTCCGGAGCTTTATGTTACAGGATATACACTGAGTCCGGAAGATGCTAAGAAAGTAGCTGAATTTAAAGATGGCCCTAGCATTACAAAGGCTTGCGAGCTTGCCAAAAAATTTAATATTGCATTAATCGTTCCATACGCCGAAAAGGTAGATGATACAGATGGTGTTACAAGATATTATGATGCAATCGCCGTAATTAAAGAAACGGGAGAGCTACTTAATAGTTATAAAAAAACACATCTTTACGGACAACAAGAACGTGATAACTGGAGCTGTGGAACGAGTGATTACCCTGTATACAATATTTTTGATTTTCCGGTTGGTGTATTAAACTGCTACGAATGTGAGTTTCCTGAATTACAGCGTATTCTGGCATTAAATGGGGCAAAGTTAATAGTTGGGCCAACTGCGGCTGACAGTTATTACAGGCTACCTGATGGTAAGCGTAGTGCTGTTCCATATCCTGATATTTCTGAATTGCTTATTCCGGCAAATGCATATGCCAATAATATTTTTTTCGCATATTCAAATCGTGTTGGATACGAAAAACGAGGTGACGACCAATGGCATTATGGTGGTAATAGCATTATTTGTGGACCACATGGTGACATAATTGTAAATGCTAATCATGAGCAAAATACTATGCTTATCGCAGATTGTGTACCTGCTTATTATGGAATGACCCATCCCGCACCAAATTATTATTATCTTAAAGATAGAAGACCCGAACTTTATAAAAAACTAATAGATACAAAAGTTGATTTTTTAGATGAAAGAAGTGACAAAGTGGATTTGAAAACTGATTTCCTTGAAACAGATTATGAATATAAAGAAGACTGTGTTCATGAGAAAACCACTCCTAGTAAGTAATGGTTACAAGAATCTGTGAAAGTTATCGTTTATTAGTTTTAATGCAGATAATAATTAGTTTTGTTGAAAAATTTATTAGTAATGAAATAGCATAGTATATAATGAAATCATTCACGATTAAAGAAATAAACGAGATACTATCAGGCACCTTGGTTGGTGAGACAAACCAGCAAATTACTGGTCCTGAGCAGCTGGAAAAAGCAAATAATACTCAAATTACATTTGTTACTAGCAGGAAATATATTGGTCTGTGGGACAAGTCAAGTGCTTGTGCTGCAGTTGTTGATGAAAAATTAGAAATAGAACCAGACACCAATAGAGCATTGATCAAAGTTAAAAATGCTGATATTGCGATGACTAAATTATTACATATTTTTGATCCCGGACCACCCATTTTTGATAATGATATTCACCCAAAGGCAGTTGTTCACGAAACAGTTATACTTGGTGAGAACTGTAAAATTGGTGCTGGTACTTATGTGGGTAAAGATGTAGTAATTGGTAATTCGGTTACCATTTATCCAAATGTTACCATACTTGATGAAACCAAAATTGGGGATGGAACAATTATATGGTCAGGAACTGTTATACGCGAACGTACAGAAATTGGTAAATTTTGTATTTTTCATACCAATGTAAGCATTGGAGCAGATGGTTTTGGTTTTCACCCTAGTGAAGATGGTAGAAGCCTTGTTAAAATACCTCAAATAGGAAACGTTGTAATTGGTAATGGAGTTGAAATTGGATCGAATACATGTGTTGACAGAGGTAAGTTTAGTTCAACAATAATAGGTGATGGTTCTAAAATTGATAATCTTGTTCAAATAGCTCACAATGTTATTTTGGGAAGATCGGTTATTGTTGCTGGAACCACTGGTATTGCCGGTTCGGCTACTATTGGCGATGGAGCTCTAATTGGAGGAGGCGTTTCTATTAAAGAGCATACAACAGTCCATGCTGGTGCTAAGGTTGGAGCAGGATCAGGGGTGATGAATGATATTGCTCCCGGTAAAACTGTACTTGGTTATCCTGCTCAGGATGCTAGAGAAACCCTTAAACAATGGGTGGCGTTACGTAGACTTGCCAAAAAATAAGAATTTAATTAATAACCATAAAAAAAGCTCTTCACATTTGTGAGGAGCTTTTTTTATTAATTCCACAAATATTAAGCGTATACAAACCTTTTGATTTTTTTTGTAGCTGTTTTTTCAAATTCTTCAGTCATGGTTTCTACAATCTGAATTTTCGAGAATTTATTTACCTTTTCGTTAACATACTGTCTTAATTCTTTTTTTAGTTCTTCACATTTATCGTCCATGGCTTGTGATACATCATCTTTAAGATGTTTGTATTGTTGTTCTATTTCTTCACGATTAAAATGAACTAGAGCTACAAGTTTACCTTTTTGTTGAATTACCAACGATTCTGCAACATGCTTAAAGTTATTTATAACTGATTCAATATCTTCAGGAAAGATGTTTTCACCACTGGCCCCAATTATTACATTTTTACTTCTTCCTCTAATAAAAAGGTAGTTGTTCTCATCAAATAAACCTAGGTCTCCAGTTTTGAACCAACCGTCATTCGTAAGTACTTCCTTAGTTAATTTTGGTTCTTTGTAATAACCCATCATAACATTCGCTCCTCTTGCCCAAATTTCTCCTTCACCAGTGTATTTGGCAGGATTGTGAATCTTTAATTCAATACCATCTAAAGCTGGCCCTGTTGATTGCAATTTGCCTTTGTCAGGCTGAACCCCAGCTAGTAGAGGAGATGTTTCAGTAAGTCCGTAACCTATTGCATAAGGAAATTTTGCTTCAATAAGAAATTTTTCAACCTCCTTATTTAGTTTGGCTCCTCCTATTCCGAAAAAGTTCAATTCACCACCAAAAGTCCTGAGAAGTTTCTTTCCTGCAAGACGATTAAATTTTTTCCTAAGCATAGGAATTTTATATAACATTTTGGTAATGGCTTTATCATTAAAAGCAGGAAGCACTTTGCCTTTGTATATTTTTTCAATGATAAGAGGTACTGTAAGCATAATAGTGGGCCTTATCTCTTTTAGAGCAGGCAAAAGTACGGCAGGTGTTGGCGGCTTCTTTAAATAATAAACGCACGAACCACCCAATAATGGTAGTATGAGACCAAGTGTATTTTCATATGTGTGCGAAAGTGGTAGAACCGATAGAAATCTATCCTGATCGTTAACAGGCTGGATTAATCGGCTTTTAATGGCTGTAAAACAAATGTTTTTATGCGAAAGCATTACACCTTTTGATTTACCTGTGGTTCCTGAAGTATAGATAATAGATGCCATGTCAGAATCCTTAACATCATAAACTTTGGCAGGAACAGACTTTGGATCGAACTTTACTTCAAATTCTGATTTGCTTAGACTAAAGTCTTCAATATTAATTAGGTTCTGTATCTTGCTATTTTCGGCATTAGTAACTTTGCTCATCAAACTTTTCGAAACAAAAACTGTTTTCATATCAGAATGCTCAATAACATTGCTAATCTCTAACTGACTAAAATCAGGTAACATTGGTACAATAACCGCACCCATCGACGTGATTGCAAAAAATGTAACTCCCCAATTTGGCATGTTGGCACTTAGTAACCCTACTTTATCTCCTGGAACTACCCCAAGTTTCTCAAGCATTGAAATAACTGCTTTAACTGTGTAATCAACTTCTTGATATGTTAATGGCTTTTCGCCTACAAAGGAATATGCAGGCCGATGTCCAAACTGTGAAACTGTATTTTCTAGTAACCCAGGAAAGGTAAAGGTGGTATTCTTATTCATATATTTGGTTTAGATATTGCTCAAAAATAGCAATATTTTTGGTCCTACATGTATCTATCTGTTAAGTACTTTGATTATCAGGTAGTTTTAAATTTCAGATACTAGCTCTTTAAATAAAGTAATCAAATCTTTTTCGGCAATGGCGGCATTGTCGAGGATATCATCAATGTTAACTGGTTTAAGATTATCGGGGTCACAAAGATCTGTTATTACAGATACTGCAGCTACCTTTATTCCCATATGATTAGCTACAATTACTTCAGGTACTGTTGACATACCAACTACATCTGCACCCATAATTTTAATAAATCTATATTCTGCCCTAGTTTCAAGGCTTGGACCAATCCATGCCACATAAACACCCTTGTTAATATTAATATTTAACCTGCTGGATATTGATTCCATTTTTGCCAAGAGGCCGGCATCATATGGAGCACTCATATCAACAAAACGAGGGCCAAGTTTTGATTCATTTTTGCCTACTAGAGGATTACCTGGAAGCATATTAATGTGGTCATCAATAAGCATTAATGATGCTGGTTTAAATGAAGGATTTATGCCTCCGCATGCATTGGAAACCAGTAATGTATGTATGCCAAGCATTTTCATTACACGAACGGGAAAAGTTACTTCTTGCAGGCTGTATCCTTCATAATAATGAAATCGCCCACTCATAACCACAACCTCTTTCCCATTAAGTTCTCCAAAAATTAATTTACCAGAATGTGATTCTACGGTAGCTTCAGGAAAATTAGGAATATCACTATAATTAATACTTGTACTAATATTTATGTGATTTACCAAACTACCTAAGCCTGTTCCTAAAATAATCCCAATTTTAGGATTGCTAGATATATTTGACTTTATATAATCTACTGTTTTTTTAATATTTTCTAACATATAATTTTCTTATACAGATTAAAATAATAATAATTAACCAAAAACGATTTCGTTAATAACCTTTTTGCCAATCTCAGAGTTTAATTTTTTAACAATTTCTGTCTTTTCCATGTAAAGTTCATTTCTTAGTACTGATGAATCTAAAAAGACGAATAGCTTTTTGTTTTTCACATAAATATTAGTTGTATGCTTTGCAAAAATACTACCTACAACCTTTTCCCAAGAATTGGTTATACGAACTCCATCCATTTTTTCTGTCCATCCGTATGCATCAAATAATTTTTGCAGTACGTCTCCGAGGCTGTTATCGTAATTAAATTTCCTCATAAATTAAGCTTTATTAGGGACGTAAACTTGCTCTAATTTTATTTCTCCGTTTTGTACATCAAAAATCCTGTGATCAATATCAACGAGTTTAAACAGCTTTTCAATACGCTGTTTTTGAGTATCTGTAATAAATACCTGCCCGAAATTATTTTCACTTACTAATTGGATAATTTGCCTAACGCGATCGTCATCAAGTTTATCAAAAATATCATCAAATAATAAAATTGGTTTGAATGACTTTACTCGCCTTGTAAACTCAAATTGAGCAAGTTTAACAGCAATTACAAATGATTTTTGTTGTCCCTGTGAACCAAATTTTTTAATGGGGAAACCATTTATAGTAAATATCAAATCATCTTTATGTACACCAACTGTAGTGTATCTTGTTATTCTATCTTTTTCGGCGGATAGTTTTAATAGTTCATCAAAACTATTTACTTGAAGTTGAGATTCGTAAGTTATATTTACTTTTTCATTACTTCCGGCTAGGATGTTATAATACTTCTCAAATAATGGATTGAATTCACTTAGAAATTTTTCTCGTTTTTCAAATATGGTGTTGCCATGTTCACTAAGTTTGTCATTCCATATTCCCAATGCTACTTCATCAAAATAGCGTGCATCAAACATTTGCTTTAACAGCACGTTTCGCTGTAGTAGAGCTTTGTTATAGCTAAGCAAATCATTAAGGTAGACTTTATCAAACTGCGAAATTACTCCGTTTATATATTTTCGACGTAGTTCGCTACCTTCATTGATTAAGTCACGATCATATGGTGATATCATTACAAGCGGGATTGTACCAATGTGGTCAGCCAGCCTAGTGTAATTATTCTTATTTAATCGGAATACTTTTTTATGATTCTTTTTTTGGATACAGCTTATTTTATCAGCACTATTTTCTTGATTGTGATAATTTCCATGAATGGCAAAAAAATCATTTTCGTGCTTAATATTTTGAGAATCAATAGGATTAAAATAGCTTTTACAAAATGACAGATAATAAATGGCATCCAGGATATTAGTTTTCCCGGCACCATTATTACCAACAAAACAGTTGATTTTGTCACTAAACTCAAGCTCAGCTCCTGTACAATTTTTGAAATTTGTAAGCGATAATTTTTGTAGAAACATATAAAGAGACGATTGTGCAGCTATTCGATTTGTTGTATTGGGATTTGTCTAAAATACTAATCACCAATTTTAACAAATGGAAAAGCGTTTGGAAACTGTGGATTTATAATGTAGGTTCCTGACTCATTAATCCAACCCCATTCGCCACCTTTTTTCACCATGGCCATTCCGTTATCAAAGTTTCTTACTTTTTCGTATTGAGGGTTAATTATCCAGGTTCCTTTTCCATCAACAAAACCCCACTCTTTACCTTTTTTAACTGCGGCAAGACCATCTTGAAAATCTTCAGCATCAAGAAATTGTGGGTTTATATAGTACTTGCCTTTGCTATTTATATAGCCCCATTCTTTACCTTTTTTTATGGCAGCTAAACCTTCAGCAAACGAGCGTGCATTTTGAAATTGTGGATTAATAATATATTTACCTTTTTTATCGATAAATCCCCATTCTTTACCAACTTTAACTGCAGCAACTGCATTGCTAAACTCAAGTATTTTATAAAATTGTGGATTAATAACATACGTGCCTTTCTCATCAATTACACCCCACTCACCGCCTTTTTTAACTCTTGCCAAACCATAGTCAAAACTTTTAGCCTTTTCAAATTGTGGATTTATAACCCATTTCCCTTTTTTATCAATATAGCCCCATTGCTTTGCTTTTAAAGCACATGCTAGTCCTTCAACAAAATCGTTTACCTTGTCAAATTGTGGATTAATGATATATGAACCTTCGGTATTTACGAAACCCCATTCGCCACCTGATTTAACAGCTGCAAGTTTTCCATTAAAATCTCTTACATCTTCAAACTGTGAATTTATGGTCCAGCTACCTTTTTTGTCAATAAAACCCCACTCTTTACCTTTTTTAACAGCAGCATATCCTTCATGAAAATCATGAACTGCACTAAACTGTGGGTTTACTATAAATGCACCTTTAGTATCAATAAAGCCCCATTCACCGTTTTTTTTCACAGCAGCAAGTCCTTCATTAAAATCCTGAATATGTTCAAATTGAGGATTAACAGCAAATGAACCATCAATTTTAATGCAGCCCCATTGCTTACCTTTACGTACACGTGCAAGGTAATCTTGCGAAAACACAATATTAAAAATAAATAATGCTGAAATTAATAGAGTAATTTTTTTCATATTTCATATATTAATTAAGAAGCTAAAGTAATTAATATTATGAAACTATTTAGAAAGAGTCTACTTTTTAGTAAAAGAATCTAGATCGAAAGCGATTGTGAGGTAGTTAGGTGAACCTGCCAAGCTATAAGTTACTCTTGAATAATTTATTCTGAACTTGTAAATTCGAACGCCAAAGCCCCAACTAAATCCAACCATACCAACTTTATCATCAATTTTCATTTCTTGTCGTCGTCGATAATTATACCCACCACGTAGGATTAAGTTTTTACCAATGTAAAGCTCGGTTCCAATTATAATATGTCGCATTAATTGATCTCCAAATTTTGAAAATCCAGTTTTAGTTTTTGGCTCTCCTGTTACAGGGTCGTATCCATCTGAAGGGTTTGCAGGATCATCGTAAGATAAATCCCAAACTTCAATGTGATCATATATTATGGAAAACCTAAAAGGTACATGGTCAAGTCTTTTGGAAACTGCATATTGTAAGTCAAATGGAAGAGGATCTCTATCGGCATTAGGTGTATATGTGGTTAACTGCATCCCCAAATTGCGTGCTACCAGCGACATAGTCCAACCTGATTTAGATTCGTATGTACCACCAACATCGACAGCCATACCAAATGAATTATATGATTCGTATGATGAGTAAATAAGTTTTGCAGCTGCTCCAATTGAAAATGAGGAATCGAGTTGCCGTCCCCAACCCACCGTAAAAGCCATATCATATGCACCAAATGTACCACCCAAATTACCATTTTCGTCAGCGTAGTCAATCTTTCCGTAGTCCATGTATTGTAGTGTTCCCATAAAGCTACCTACCTTGCTAAAGGTGTTTGCATATTGTAAACTACTATAATTTGTACCTGTAAAAAAGTTTATATAATTAAGAGCCATGCTATTATCCATACCTGGCCTTATAAGAGATGGATTAACAAATCCGATATTTAAATCGTTGTCGTTAATTGCGGCAGTGTTACCACCAAGAGCGGCAATACGTGCCGAAATGGGTTGCTCAAGAAACTGATAACCAGTAGTACCACCAATTTGTGAATGAGCAATACTGGATAAAATAACTAGGTAAGCAATAAGAAAGTATGATATATTTTTCACAGACAAATTTGTTATTTTTTTAATAAACGGTATAAGAATTTATTTATTACGTGGAATTGTTTATTTTACAGTGATACTTGAATTGGAGCGAAGTTTTCTGTGCGAATAGATTTAACACAATATTGAAAAAAACTTACTAATTAATCTTAGTGATTTTACCACTTCCCGAAATATTAATATTTAAATCAGGTTCGCCTGAGTAACTAATTTCACCACTGCCATCAACTTTAGCATCAAGTTTGTTTAATGCAACCACACTTGCTATACCCGACCCATCAATATTAACACTTGCTTCGTAAGAATTAAGCCCAAGTCCTTTAAATACACCCGAACCTTTTATATCCACATCAAGTTTTTTAGTGGTGCCGTTAATTATAATATCCCCACTACCAGAGATATTTGTAATAATACTATTTGCAAACACATTAAGTGAGAAACTACCCGATCCTTTAATCGTCAGAGTAAGTTCATCAGTTTTAACTGGCATTTCAGAATAAACGTCGGCGCTCCCTTTTATTTTTATTGAAGATATACTCGGAACGGTTATTTCGATATTAATTAGATCGTTTTCTATATTACAGATATTTCCTTCGAGATTTAGCCTGTTTCTTCGTACTATGGGTAAAATTTGTGCTAGTATAGATTCGGGAGCTGAAATGGAGATTTTTGCACTATCACCTGTTATAAGGGTTACTACTGATGGTATCTCAATATCGATTTTAGTGAAATTATCAAGTTTTAAATTTCGAGTTTTTACTTCGCCCTCAGATTCAACACAATTTACACATGATGAGAGTGCGAATATCATAATTAAAAGAGACAAAGAAATACTAATTTGTAGAAATTTCATGATACTTTGGTTTGATTTTTAGAAATACAAACATAAATCATTTTTTTGATTTTCTGTTTTTTATTCATTACCATTTCAAGGCAAACTCATACTTATTCAAAATGCCACAAATGCAGTAATGTTTATTCTTAAAATACAAAATTATGAGTTCATTAATAAGGAAACTCAAAGGGTTTCTTAAATTTGTATTTTGTAAATTGCAAGTTGATAAAATGAAACTAATGATATGGCAAATGTAAAATTTAATAACCGCAGTTACTTTTATGATGAGTATGGAAGTGGCGAACCCCTATTATTAATAGCTGGTTTGGCATCCGATTCGCAAAGTTGGCTAACTGTTATTATAGGTCTTTCAAAGCATTTCAGGGTCATTATTCTTGATAATAGGGGAGTTGGCAGATCTGATAAAGATAATACTGATATTACTGTGCCGAAAATGACCGATGATTGTATTGCGCTGCTTAGGCACTTAAAATTATCAACGGTAAATGTAATTGGGCATTCAATGGGAGGGATGATAGCTATGGATATGGCAATTAGGTACCCTGAGTTTGTTGGCAAGCTTATTTTAGAGGCTACTTCGCCAGCAATTGGAATGCGGAATATTGAATTGTTTAATGATATGGTTTCATTTCGAAAGTTGGGAATGGACAAAGATTTGTGGTTTAGGAATATATTTTATTGGATTTTTGCACCATCATTCTTCAACGATGTGGCTATGCTAAAACAGTATGTTAGTATGGCAGTAAACTACAAATACATTCAGTCGGATAGCTCATTTGAAAATCAAGTTAAAGCAATATCAGTTTTTAACTGTACGGCAGATATTAATAACATACAGCAGCCTACTTTGGTAGTATTTGGTGAAGTAGACTTGTTATTTCCCAGTGCTGAAACATTAGAGTTGTTTGATAAGATAACTCATTTACAAACTGTTACAATTCCAAAAGCGGCCCATAGCATACATATGGATAATCCAGATGATTTTATGAAAAATGTTATTGAGTTTTTGCTTGATGATGAATGATTTATCATTAAAACCTATTAAATTTTCAAAGTTTTTTACAATAGAAAGTTATATAAATAAGTATTACTTTTGCAGCCCCAAATTTAAAAATAAATAGGAATGCAAAATATAAGGAATATAGCCATTATTGCACACGTTGATCATGGTAAAACTACGCTTGTTGATAGAATGCTTCATCAAGTTAATCTATTTAGAGATAATCAAGAAGTTGGTGAACTGATACTAGATAGTAATGATTTAGAACGTGAACGCGGTATCACAATTCTGTCGAAAAATGTATCGGTTAGGTATAAAGATGTAAAAATCAATATTATTGATACACCTGGTCACTCCGATTTTGGTGGCGAAGTTGAGCGTGTACTTAATATGGCTGATGGTGTTATTCTGCTTGTTGACGCTTTTGAGGGACCTATGCCACAAACTCGTTTTGTACTCCAAAAAGCCATTGATTTGGGATTAAAGCCAATTGTTGTTATTAATAAGGTTGATAAGCCTAACTGCCGACCCGATGAGGTTTATGAAGCTGTATTTGATTTAATGTTTAATCTTGGTGCCACTGAAGATCAGTTGGATTTCCCTGTTGTTTACGGATCATCAAAAGAGGGATGGATGAATGATGATTGGCAAAACCCAACTGATAATGTGTCATATTTATTGGATATGATTATTGAACATATTCCACCAGCTCAATTTATTGAAGGAACTCCTCAAATGCAAATTACATCAATGGATTACTCTTCATATGTTGGTAGAATTGCTGTGGGAAGATTACAACGTGGAACATTAAAAGTGGGTATGGCTGTTTCTTTAGTTAAACGAGAAGGAAAAATTATTAAGCAAAAAATAAAAGAGCTATATACATTTGAAGGTCTTGGTAAAGAGAAACGTAAGGAAGAGATTCAGTCTGGCGATATTATTGCCCTTATGGGTATAGAAGATTTTGAAATTGGTGACACAATTGCTGATATTGAAAATCCAGAAGCATTGCCAGCCATTAAAATTGATGAGCCAACAATGAGTATGGTTTTTACAATTAACAATTCTCCATTTTTTGGAAAAGAAGGAAAATATGTAACATCAAGACATTTACGAGATAGGTTATACCATGAAATAGAAAAAAATCTGGCTTTAAAAGTTAAAGAAACAAACTCATCCGATTCGTATCAGGTATTTGGAAGAGGAATTCTTCATTTATCTATTCTTGTTGAAACAATGCGCCGTGAGGGATATGAATTTCAGCTTGGGCAACCTAAAGTTATCATTAAGGAAATTGATGGTGTAAAACATGAGCCAATCGAAAGTCTTACAGTATTAGTTCCTGAAAACTTCTCGGGCAAAGTTATTGATATAGTAACTCTTCGCAAGGGTGATTTTTTGAATATGGAGGTTAAAAGCGATCGTATGATGCTTGAGTTTACAATACCTTCACGCGGAATTATTGGTTTACGTAATAGTATTCTAACAGCCACTGAAGGTGAGGCAATTATTGCTCATCGTTTTCTTGATTTTCAACCATTGAAAGGTGAAATAAAAACCCGAAATAATGGTGCATTGATATCTATGGAAACTGGTACTGCAGTTCCTTTTGCCATATTTAAACTTGTTGATCGCGGTAAGTTTTATATTAATACTAATGTTGATGTATATGCTGGTCAGGTTATTGGTGAAAACAATAGGGCAGGGGATATGGTTGTTAATGTAAATAAAACCAAAAAAATGTCAAATATGCGTTCATCAGGTGCTGACGATAAAGTGCTTATTCCTCCTCCAATTAAATTTTCGCTTGAAGAGTATATGGAAATTATTAGAAACGATGAATATCTTGAAATTACACCACGTTCACTTCGATTAAGGAAAATACTTCTTAATGAGACTGATCGTAAAAGAGCTTCAAAAGTTTAAGGTA
>JASFZK010000131.1:0-7074 GCA_045267845.1 Bacteroidota bacterium
GCATCTTTGTCGTATTTTTTTGTATCAGGTTTTGCAATATCGTGCAGTAGTGCTGCCCACCTTAACCATAGGTCTGTTGATTTAAGAGCTACATTATCGAGTACTTCGAGGGTGTGATAGAAATTGTCTTTATGTCCTCGATTGTTAATTACTTCAACGCCTTTAAGCTCCGTTAGCTTTGGAAAAATAATATCAAGTAAACCTGTAATATCCATTAGTTCGAATCCGATGGATGGCTTTGGCGACATCATTATAAGGTTGATTTCATCAATTACTCTTTCGGGAGAAACAATATTTATGCGAGTTTTGTTTCTTGAAATTGCATCGAATGTTTCTTCATAAATATCAAAGCCCAACTGACTTGCAAATCTAATGGCTCGCATCATACGCAGTGGGTCGTCAGAAAAAGTAATATCAGGGTCGAGTGGAGTACGGATAATCATATTTTTGATATCACTAATTCCATTAAAGGGATCGAGTAGTTCGCCAAAAGTTTCTTTTTGCAGACTAAGCGACATGGCATTTATTGTAAAATCGCGACGGTTTTGATCGTCGGCCAATGTGCCATTTTCGACAACCGGGTTTCGTGAATCTCTGTTGTAGGATTCTTTACGTGCACCAACAAACTCTATAATCCATTCTTTATTGCGAATCATGGCAGTGCCAAAATTCTTGAAATATTTAACTTTTGTGCTTGAACCAAATGCCAAAGCAACTTGTTTTGCTACTTCAATTCCGCTGCCAACAACAACAACATCAACATCTTTTGATGGGCGGTTAATGATTAAATCGCGAACATAACCACCAATTATATATGCCTCAATATTCATGCCGGAGCACACATTTGAAACTGTATGGAAGATATTATCATGAAGATTATCGGCAAAGTTATTCATGGGGCAAAGATATAAACAATGATAACCAAAATATTATTTTATAAATATAATGGAATTCTGTTTGTCACAAATTGTATATAAGTTTGTCTAATATTTAAAGCATTAACAAATATCAATGAGTTTCGAGGAAGTATATAAAAAGTTTTATGGCGAAATTTATCAGTTCGCGTTTCAATTGTCATTGTCGCAAACAGAAAGTAAAGACTTGTTGCAGGATGCTTTTATGAGATTGTACAGAGAGTTACACAGGGGCGTAAACATAGAAAACCCAAGAGCGTGGTTATATAAAGTTGTTCTTAATTTATGGAGGAATAAATTCAAAAAAGAAAAAAGGCAGCAATTAAATAACTTACGATATGGATCGATAGAAACTAATAGTCAAACTCCTGAGGTTGATTTAATAAAAAGGGAAAAACGAGAATTGGTTTTTAATTGCATGGCACAATTGCCAACTAAAGATAGTAGTATTTTGTTATTGTATCACGATGGACTTACTTATGCAGAAATGGCAGAAATATTAGACATGAAAACCACATCAGTAGGAACAACTTTGTCACGATCAATTAAGAAATTAAAGGTAGCACTAAAAACAAAACATCATGAATTGTTTGAACAGGACTGAGATGCAGGAATATGTTGATAATGAGATGAGTGGTGCAAAACGCAGAGGTGTCTCCTCACATTTTGATTCCTGCAAAGAATGTAATAAAATACATCTTGAATTATTGGATGATATTCGGTTGATAAAAGGAGCCATGGAGGCTTTTAAAATAGAAACTGAACATATTCCTCCCATTGAAAGATATACGAGTGCTAAAAAGACAATGGTTTTTAAAATGCCATTATTTATGAAAATTACAGCTGCAATACTGCTTATTGTCATTTCAACTTCAGTTGTTGTTACATATTTTCAACAACCCGAAATAATTTGTGAAAATGAAATGATGGTTTATAGTTTTATGAACGACTCTGACCCCAATGAGCAATGGCATGACAACCAGATGCTTTTAACAATTAGTAACGACAAAAATGAAATAGTGTTTTCATTTCTAATGGATAATAATGAATAAATTATTAACTACGTAGTATCACTGTCCACTTAGTGTGGATGAAAAATTTAAACATATGAAAAAATTAATAGTATTATTTACACTTATCTTGTTAATTGGAATAACAGTAACAAGTCAAAACATATCTGAACTTTATAATAATGAAACGATAAAACTAGAGGCTATAAACGGATATGGAGAACTAAATAATTGGGAAGATGTTTTTTCACCACCACCAAAGGAATGGTCATTTGATAAATCTCTAGGCGAACAAAAGCAAATAGTAGTAGCACCTGATGGTTCTGTTTTCATGAGTCATAAAACTAGTCATGAGATTTGGAAGTTTGATGCAGAGGGTAATTTTGTGAATAAATTTGGACAAAAAGGTAGTAGGCCGGGGCAGTTCCCTATGTTGCCTAAAGTGGAAGGGATTTTGGATGGAAAGTATATTTTCACAAGTGATGTGAATGGTAGGATACAGTTTTTTGATTTTAATGGAAAATATATAAAAACTCTATTGCTCGATTATATGCCACTGGATGTTAGATCTTTGGGGAATAGTAAAATAGCAATTCTTGGACATGTGCCATGGAAAAATAGACACACAAAAAGGATAATTGCAATTAAGGACTTTAATTCGGGCGACGAAAAAATTATTTGGTCGCAACTAAAGGATAACAGAAGAGGGAAGATGCTAATAGAATTGAGTAATGGGACTTTAATGAACCTTTCAATTCCCGGTACCTATCCATGGCCACGCCTTGCAAGTTCAAAATCTGGTAATTTAATTGCTGCCTTCCCTGATGATGGGCATGTGTCAATATACTCACCTGAAGGAGATGAGATAAAAAGTTTCCGATTAAATATTGACCCAATTAAAATTGAACAAGAGGATATTGACGATTATTATAATGCTGGGAAAAGTAATATTGGAAGATTTGAAGAAAGACTTAAGAAAGCTGGCAATTTTAGTAATGAGGAAATTGAGGATATGGTTTCACAATATAAAATGCAAATAGGAAAACTTAAGTATGAAGATATATACCCTGATCATCTTCCATATTTTGCAAATATAATGGTTGATTCGGACGGTAACATTTTAGTATTTGAGTACACAGAAAAGAAAAATAAAAAGTCAAATATATTTAGAGTTTATTCGTATGATTTAAGCGGGAAATATCTGAATCGTTCCAGCTTTGTTTCCGATGAATATAAATTGCATTTCTCTTCACACTCTTTTATTTTTCATGATAATTACATTATTAATATTGCTAAGAAAAAGGAAGGCTCAGGTAATTTAATGCGATTGGTTAAATTTAGTATTGTTGAATAATGGTTTATCAATACACTAATTGAAACAATGCTTGTAATAATTGAAAATTATTGTTAAAAAAAGTATTCGCCACGGCAACGATTGCAGTGGTAGCTTGTTGAAATACTGATGTGATTTTTGTAAGTAAAAAGGAGGCTGACCTTTAGGAAGACACGGGATTACTTAACAAAAATACAATCAGTATAAAACAACTATAAACGGAAAGAGTGATTGTCCGCTCAAAAGAAAAAAATGGATAAAAATACCCTCCTAAATATCTGGTAAAAAATGTATAATTATTATCTGATTTTTGTGATTCGTTTAACCTGCCTTTGTATATTTGTTGGTTCATTTATTAACCGATAATAATTAGAGATTATGTCAAAAAGAACGATAGTTACAATGCCCGGCGATGGGATTGGAAAACCTGTGTTGGACGAAACAATACGAGTACTTGATGCAGCTGGATTTGAGGCTGATTATGTGGAAGGTGATATTGGTTGGGAGTTCTGGAAATCAGAAGGTAATCCGCTTCCTGAAAGAACAAAGAAGTTAATTGAAAAGCATAAAATTGCATTATTTGGCGCCATTACATCGAAGCCCAAAGATGCTGCTTTTGAAGAATTGTCGCCTGAGCTACAAAGCAAAGGGCTAGTTTATTCATCGCCAATTGTTGGTTTGCGTCAGCATTTTGGACTGGATATTTGTATGCGTCCGTGCCATAGTTATATTGGCAATCCGCTTAACTTTATTCGTCGCGCCCAGGGTGATAATTTTGATGAACCAGAGGTTGATGCTGTTATTTTCAGACAAAATACTGAAGGTCTTTATGGTGGTGTTGAGTGGAGCAATCCTCCGGCGCAAGTTTATGATGCTTTAATGACTCATCCTAAGTTTGTTAGCAATTTTGGAGAAACTCCTGTTGAAGAAATATCGGTTTCGACAAGAATATTTACCAAAAAAGCTACTGAGCGCATATTAAGGGCTGCATTTGAGTATGCTAAAAAATATGGTTATAAATCGGTAACTTTGTGTGAAAAGCCAAATGTAATTCGTGAAACTTCGGGGATGATGTTTAAGATGGCTCAGAAAATTCAAAAAGCTGATTTTGCTGATATTGAATTGTGGAACACAAATATTGATGCCCAAATGATGTGGCTGACTAAAAATCCTGAAAACTACGGAGTTATTGTTGCCGGAAATATGTTTGGTGATATTGTATCGGATGGTTTTGCCGGATTAATTGGTGGACTTGGTTTTGCTTGTTCGGCACAATTTAACCCTGAATCAGGTATTGGTGTGTTTGAGCCTACTCATGGTTCGGCACCTAAGTATGCTGACTATCCTGTGTCAATTGTAAATCCAATTGCCATGATAGAGTCGGCATGTATGATGCTTGATTTTATTAATGAAAATGATATTGCTGCTCGTATTAGAAAAGCTGTTGCTGATGTTATTATTGAAGGCAAAGTTAAAACATACGATATGATGAAAATGACTGGTAAAGTTGATGTTGTGGATAGGGGTGCTGCCTCAACTACAGATATGGCTGATGCAGTTATTGCGAAGTTATAGAAGGAACTAAGACTGCAAGAGTCAGGATTTATTAACCAAGTGTTAGTGTTGATAATATTGGGTTTTGATTCTTGCATTTTTCAAAATAAAAAACTATTTGATTATGAACAAAGAAGTATTGAAACTTTGGCCTGAGCTGGAATGGATTCAGGATGAGGAACTAAGAAATAATACAGCTTACACTTGGGAATTAGCTTTAAAAAGAAGTGTACTAACCCCAGAAGACCTTAACCGTATTCCTTTTACATTATTATGTGGACCTGACTTGAAGGTTACATTTATGGATCATAAGCGTTCGGTTGTTCACATTGTACGTGACGCTGGAAACAAGGTAAATGAAATGTATCATGGTGAATTACCTGTTGATATGGATGTGCTAATTTCGGGCGCAATACTTGCAGATGTTGGCAAGTTGCTTGAGTACATTCTTGATGATAATGGCAAAGCAGTTCAAGGTGATTATGGTAAATATTTACGTCATCCGTTTAGTGGAGTTAGCCTAGCTGAAGAAGCTGGAGTTCCTGCAGAAGTACTGCATATAATAGCTGCCCATGCCGGTGAGGGTAATTTGGTAAAACGTACTACCGAAGCTTATTTAGTACATCATACCGATTTTATGACTTTCTTGCCTTTTAAGGATAGGTTGATAGTTTAAAGTTTATAAAGTTATAAAGTTGTTTGCTGTCGCAAACTAAAAGTTAAAAGTTGAATGATTGAGGTTTGTATTTGGACTTCAGTTTTTCAACTTTTTTTGTAATGTGTTATCGCAATTATATTTTTTCATTTATTACCAAAGCATAATAATTATTCCCTAGGTCGATATACCCATGCTCGTAAACAAAGTAATAGTACCGTGCATCTTTTGTTTTGTAAATATTGGTGAAGTATTTAAAATTAAATCCTAAAGTTACTAACTCTTGTTTTTTAACTTTCCCCTTACCTGTTGGGTTTAGTTTTTTAAGGATGTTACGATTTTTTTTGAGTATTACATTTACATTTCTAATGAAATTCGAATCTTCACGATTTTCTTTATTGTGGTAATTGTTCCTACACTGATCGTTACAAAACTTCTTGTCAACTCTTCCCATGAGGGTTGCTCCACAATCAAGACACAAATTTTCCATTATGATAATTTTTGTTCAAAGTTATGAAACTTATGGAAATGGAATTATTAGTGCCCATTTTTAATGAATATTATAGTCATTAGTTCGTGTAGTTATTCATACCAGAGGCAGACAAGTGTTTCTCGAAAGCCGCTAAGTCGCAAGAATTGATTATCAGCATGGGAACTATTTAACGTGAGTATCACAAGTATTAGGTTTCGAGTGTGTTATAAAACCTAAACAAAATATTGATAATAGGATATAAAAAAAGCCAAGATACTTAGAGTTTTACTCCGGTATCTTGGCTCTGGTAATTACGTAAAGGTTTTGAAACCTATCTATTTTACAAGCAGTTTTTTGGAAAAACTATTGCCCTCATGAGCTACTTGAATAAAATATAAACCACTATTATAAGAAGAAATGTTAATGTTTAAATCAGAAGAATTACCAACGATATATTGTGCCATTGTACGGCCTGAAATATCAACAATATTAATTTGTGAGCCTATTGGCGCTTGGATATTAACATTATCGGTTGCAGGGTTAGGGTAAATAGAAACAGCATCCGTAAGGTAATTGTCATGGATATCATCATAAATATCCACCATAAAACCATTTTCCAATATTAGTTCATCAACATGAACATCATAAGAGCCAATTTCAATGTCTTCTGGAATAGTTACAATAATTGTCAACATGTCATCACCAACAACAGATATTTCGCTAGCACTAAAGGAAATGTTGTTATCATCATGAAATACAAACATTACGCTACTAACACCAACGGTCCAGCTAGTTTCATCACCAGTGATATTGAGTTCGCCCTCATAACCCTGCTGCTGATTGTTAGGCTCAACACCAGTTAATTGAGGATTTGGAGGGATAAATAAATTATATGAGGCTAGTGATGTATAGATTACATCACCACTCGTCATGCCATTACCGTTTGCAGCATTAAATGCAGCATTAAATTTAACAACTGAAGGTGCTGGATTTGGTGCCGTCCAATCCATTGACCATGTGTTTGAGCTTCCTGAAATACCTGTTCCTCCAGATGTGTGTGTAACTGCTTTATTGGCATTTGTATACTTTGTTCTTGCTGGTTCTGTTACAGCAAACTCACCAACTTTGGATCCAAA
>JASFZK010000132.1:0-4526 GCA_045267845.1 Bacteroidota bacterium
TAACCATCCATTTCAGGCATATAAATGTCAAGTAGAATGGTGTCAGGCTTTTCTTGTTTTGCTATTCTTACACCTTCTTTACCCGAAGTAGCAAGTAATACATTATACTTTGGAAACTTTTTATTTAATATCGACTTTATAAGTAATAGGTTGTTATAAACATCGTCAATGGCTAATATACTTCTCATAATACAAAATTAGAAAGACGGTGATAAAGTAAGGATTATATTTATTGTATAAGTATCGGTGGCTATCATTTGGTCTAATATACTTTGGTTATTCATATTGCCGCGTTGAGTTCCCATCTCCCAATTTAATGTAAAAGCATTTCGTATACCATAACCTTTATTGGTATTTGTTCCTGTAGTTAATAGTGTAATATCAGTATTTTCCAGAGCCAATGGTGCTGTTTTTGCATAATTAATAATATTTGTACCATTGTCTAAGTTGGTTCCTGTTGAAATGATTACAACCCCAACGTTATTTAATTCCATTTGGTTTGAAGGGTTATTCTCCCCATAAAAAATTGTTTGATCGGCGCTAAATTGTAGTTGCCAATCCATTATTGCACCAATACGAATAAAAGTCGATTGCCCACCATTTAATATTCCGTTTTTGTATTCCGGCATATCATCAAAAACAAAATTAACGCTATACCCCGAAACAATATTTATTATTAACGATGGGTTTGGTGGCGGAATATCCTGCGATTTTGCCTCAATTGCTATCGAACTTAATAGCAAAAGAATTAGACTTAGTTTTAGTTTCATTTGCTTGTTTTTAATTGGTTTTAGCTCAGAGGATTATTTAATCTTCTTTACCAATTTATTATCACTATACTCTGCTTGTTCAATCATCGTACCTGTGTCGTTATATGCTGTTAATATACCATCTAACAAACCATCTTTGTAATATAAATCAAGTTTTACTTTACCATTATCATAATAATGTACCCAGTGTCCATCTTGTTTATTATCAATGTATTTTCCTTTCATTCGGATTTTGCCATTTTCATGATAAAAATCCCAGTTCCCATTAGAAATACCAAATTTAAAATCCCCTTCTTGCTT
Organism: Bacteroidota bacterium; assembly: GCA_045267845.1. Lineage (GTDB taxonomy): Bacteria > Bacteroidota > Bacteroidia > Bacteroidales > F082. The sequence continues at coordinate 1,071 of JASFZK010000132.1, forward strand.
TAGGTTTCCATTGGCATGATAAACCTTCCAGCTACCTTCGGCAAGCCCATTATTATATGACCCAATCATATAACTAGTTGAATCATTAAAATATGACCTCCAAATACCCTCTCTTACTGTATTTCTATAGTTGCCACTTTCGTAGATGCTTCCATTAATATGATATTGTTGCCATAGATCTACAATTTTACCATCCACATAATTTGCTTTTATCATTAAATTTCCATTATCAAAATATACCAAATATGGACCATCTATTGTGTAAGTTTTGTATGAGTATTCTTTTTCAATATTCCCATTTTCGTAATACGAACTGTAAGTGCCATAAAACTGCTGGTCAATTATTTCTCCCTTTTCTTTTATCTTACCCGAAAAATAATACTTCTTATATAATCCATTTTGAATGCTATCCACAAAATTTATACTATAACTGGTGTCGCCAAAAATATTGTAACCAGTAGTTAGTCCGTTAAGTTTATTGTTTTTATAATGTCTGGTTTCTTTTACCATGCCATTATCAAAGTACAAAGTAGCAGGACCTACCAGAGTATCATCATCGTAATTTAAGACTGTCTTAAGAAATCCATTTTCATAATAGTTGATTACCTCTCCATCTTTTTTGCCATCAATAAAATAGGATTTGCGTTTAATACTGCCATTATTATATAAGGTAACCCACTTTCCATCCATTTCGCCATTTTTATAGCTACCAGTTTGCCAAAGGCCACCAGTAATGTAATAAAAAGAAGCTGAGTCTTCGTATATTGTATCACTATTGTTAATAGTGAATCGCAATATTGACTTTACTTTATTGTTAAGTGAATGATAACTTGTATCAGTAATAAAAATCGATTGACCTGATAGTGTAGAAATAAAAAACGTTAAGAGCAGGGAGACAATTACTTGCCTTTTCATATCGCTTGTTACTTGACTTCTATGTCAAGTTGTATTCCCTCAAGTTCATCATTGTAACCAAAGTCGAGTATGGCAGCAATTGAATAGCGACCTTTTTCAAGGGGCTTTTCGGTAGTAAACTCCACATTTTTGTTTGACTCGGGTAGTAATGAAAATTCAATAGGACTGGAGGTAAACTCTTCAGCAGTACTAAGGTCCGAAATTGTAAAGTAAACCTTGCAGTTAAGAATTTTATCTCCCAAATTAATCGCCTGAGATTTATAGGTCCTAGTACCATCATCATTTATGGTTTCGGTTAACCCATCAATCGTACCTTTGTACAATGTATTACCATCTGGCGATTGATAAATAGGAACTGCAATTCTAACAGCAACCTGTAACCCCATTTGCACATCTTTGTCGATAGCTTTGGCTCCGGTTTTCTCCACAGCCGACTCAACAAATAATACTGCCCATTTTGTAGAAGAGTTGTCGTTAGGTACTAACATCGTTATGTTTACTCTTACCGATTCGTTAGGTTGTAATGTAACGAGAGAAGGGGAAACTGTTATCCAGTCAGCACACGAGCGTCCTATAGTTCCCGGACTGAAATATTTAACATCTCCCTGCTCATCTGTTAGCCAGTCAGCCAGGTTGAAAATAAAGGATTGCTCTGTTTTTGCTTTGTTTCTTACATAAATTTGTTGTGTTTGCGACGATCCAGGATTTGTATTAAACATTAAAGTTCCAGGAGTAACTTCCAGCTCCTGAGAAATTAAATTAACACTGAAAAAAGAGATCAATACTACGGCAAACACAGTTTTTTGGATGGCGGATGTTTTCATTTGCTTATTTTTTTTCATTACAAATGTAATATATTTATTTTAAAATGAGAGTTTAACGTAAATAAAATTGATTGCTTGATTGAATATTCAATTATTCAAATTTTCTTAAAGCCACTAATTACTAATACTAGAAAGTTGAATAATAGAAGAAATTACACCAAGTATAAACTATAACATACCTAATTCAAGTTTAGCTTCTTCACTCATTAGGTCATGATTCCATGGTGGATCAAAAGTAATTTCAACGTCAACTTCTGTAACTCCTGTTAGGTAACTTATTTCTGTTTTCACTTGGGCTGGCATACTTTCGGCTACCGGACAGTTTGGTGAAGTAAGTGTCATCAATACTTTTACAATACCAATTTCGCTTACTTTAGTTTCGTAAATTAATCCAAGTTCGTATATATTTACCGGTATCTCCGGGTCAAAAATATTGCGTAATACAACAATAATTTTTTCTTCCAGTTCACGTATTTCTTCTTTGTTCATTTCTTTTGGCTATTTGATGATTCGTTAATTTGATTGTTTTGTTCATTGTGGCATTACATCATTTAATCATTGTAGCATTCACTCACTTCCTCATTGATTTCAACTGCAAAGCTCGGGCATATAATTGTATTTGTTTAACCATCGAAACTAATCCGTTCGCCCTTGTTGGTGATAAATGCGACTTTAATCCTATTTCATCTAAAAAACTAAAATCAGCATTAACTATTTCAGTTGGTGTATTACCTGATAATACATTAATTAGTAATGAAATAATACCTTTTGTTATTACAGCATCACTATCTGCAGTAAAGTTTATTTTGCCATTTTCATCATCGGCATGCAGCCAAACTCGCGATTGGCAACCAGAAATTAGATGGGTTTCATTTTTGTATTTTTCATCAATCAAAGGAAGTTCTTTCCCTAGCTCTATCAAGTACGAATATTTATCCATCCAATCTTCAAAAATTGAAAACTCTTTAACTACTGCTTGTGATTTTTCTTTTATATTCATTTTTTAATTATTTATTACTAACCAGCATTGGAAATATAAATAAAATATTTATTGTAATCAACTGATATATAAATCCTGATAAACTTTGTGAGCCTTTGTGATGTGCTTTGCGTAACTTCGTGCTAAATTTTTAACCACAAAGTAACACTAAGGATTATACAAAGTTAACACAAAGGAAAGAAATAATCTATGAACTTGCTGGTATATATAATAAACACACTAATTAATAAGTTGTTCAAACCAACATACCAACCGCTTTTTTCAAACCATTTATAAATAAATCTACTTCTTCAAAAGTATTATACATCCCAAATGAAGCACGAATGGTTCCAGTTAATCCCAATGATTCAACCAATGGTTGAGCACAATGATTTCCTGTACGGATTGCTAAACCAAGTTGATCAAGCAGTGTTCCCAAATCGAAAGGGTGAATCCCATCAATTATAAAAGATAGTACTGCAGTTTTTTCTCTTGCCAGGCCAATTATTTTTACGCCTTCAATCTCTAATATTTTTTTTGTGGCATATTCTAGTAGTTCATCCTCATGATCTCTAATATTTTTAATGCCTATTTTCTCTATGTATTTTAATCCCGCTTCCATACCCAAAACTCCAGCAACATTTGGAGTGCCAGCTTCATACTTGTAGGGTAAGTGATTAAATGTAGTTTTTTCAAACGTTACATTGCTAATCATTTCGCCTCCAAATTGGTATGGAG
>JASFZK010000133.1:0-3606 GCA_045267845.1 Bacteroidota bacterium
AAACTTGAACCCATTGCCTTTGATGGATATACTGACCATGCAGATCCTGATATTTCAATAAACGATAATGTTGCCTATCGAACTATTATGGAAAATGAATCGGTTCAGCTTCATGATTATCTAATCTTTAACTTATTTACCGATACGGTTTTTCTGAACAAATACTTGAACTATTTGGATAAATATAGTAAGCCTGATTTTATTACTAACTTTATGGTGGGGTCAAAACAAGAAGCTTTATACTACGACTCCTTACTTAGTATGGAATTTCCAAATTACCATCACAATAATAATTTTTTTATTGAAAGTGCTGAAGCAATACAAAGTTATTTACCCGAGCTAAAGAAGATCATTAAAACAAACCTTTCCAATGGTGAATTTGTTTTTGATTTACGCAAGGATACTTTTACCGATACAACCATATTTGAAAATACGCCAGAATTTTTTGTTAATGTATATACAGAAAATGAAATTGACAATACATTAGAAATAAACATTCATAATTATTTCCCGCAGGACTTAACATTTGTTGGTACAGGTGAAGACAAAAAGATAATAATCAATTATTTTAACGATAAATTTGGTATTCAAGCATTTACCAACGACAATATCAATCAGCAGAAAATATACAGTGTGGATACGTCAGCTAACTATCTATTTTTTATGGTTGATGGCCAAACTGATATATACTCAGTTCCAATAATGCCATGGCCACACCCTAAAGGCGAAACACCACAACAAGAATTATGGGGGAAAATAGATCTAAGCAATGAGCTAATTGATAGGGTTACTGGGAAAGATATTCATATTAAAAAAGAGAATATTACAATCGACAAACCAATAATTATTCCTGATGGTTACAAAGTATATTTTTATGCAGGCACTAAAATAAACCTTATTGATAGTGCAATGATAATATCATATTCGCCGGTTATTATGATTGGCACAGTTAAAAATCCCATTGTAATTACTTCATCTGATTTTACAGGAAATGGATTTACAGTACTTCAAGCTGATGGGAAATCGGTATTAAAGAATGTCGTTTTCGAGAATTTAAATACGCTTAACTATCATAACTGGACACTAACTGGGTCTCTAACCTTTTATGAGTCGAATGTAAGTATTACTAACACACGATTTTATAATAACCAATGTGAAGATGCTCTTAATATTATTAGGTCGGAGTTTGTACTTAATAATTCATCGTTTGAATACATTTATGGTGATGCTTTTGATGGTGACTTTTGTACTGGTGAAGTAACTAACACTTCTTTTATTAATATTGGAAACGATGCTCTTGATTTTTCGGGTAGTGAAATAATAATAAAAAACACTGAAATTATTGATGCAAAAGACAAGGGAATAAGTGGTGGTGAAGATTCTAGAGTTATGGTTATAAACACTAGTATTAAAAATTCGAATATTGGTATCGCATCAAAAGATCTGTCAACTGTTGAAGTTACAAACTCTAAAATTGAGACTTGCAATTACGGACTAGTATTACTACAGAAAAAGCCTGAGTTTGGTCCATCTACTATATTTTTTAAAAATAGTACCATACTGAATTCAAAAGTTGAAATGCTAATTGAAAAACATTCGAAAGTAATTGCTGAAGGTGTTGAGATAAAAGGCAAAGAGAAGAATGTTGGAGAAATGTTCTATTAACTATTCCCGTACTTTCTATACTAAAACTTGATAGTAAAAAGTAAAAAAAGTATCCAAAAATCAGAAGAGTTCTGTCATTCTAATCAAAGCGAAGAAGCTCATACAGTTGTAGTATTCAACGGTAAAGATTCTTCACTACGTTCCAGAATGACAGAACTCTTCTACCTTTCGGACACCCTTGTATAATTAGTGCTTCTTAGAAACTCTTAACTTTTCAAGTGGCTTCTTAGAAGACGCCAAAGACAAGGCTTTCGAAGTTTTGAAAATCAGGGAGTTTACTTTTGTAAATGACCGTGTTCAAAACGAGAGTAACGCAGTATTTGGCGTTTTCTAAAAGACACTATTTAAGCTTTATTACTCAAATGAAAGGATAGTTTCCTTAATTATACCAACGGCAGTCATAAGTTCATCTTCGGTTATTACCAATGGCGGTGCAAAACGAATAATATGGTCATGAGTTGGTTTTGCCAATAACCCATTTTCGGCCATCTTGATACAAACATCCATTGCTGTTTTTCCATTTTTTGGTTTAATAATAACAGCATTAAGCAATCCTTTACCTCGTACTAATTCTACCATATCAGAATCGATATTTCTCATCTCATTTCTGAAAGTATTGCCAAGAGCTTCTGCTTTATTTGCCAAATCTTCGTCAATGATTACTTGAAGTGCAGCCATACCTACCTTTGCAGCTACGGGGTTTCCACCAAATGTTGATCCATGCTGACCAGGTTTAATTGTTAGCATTATCTCGTCATTAGCTAGTACTGCTGATACAGGATATGCTCCACCAGAAAGTGCTTTACCTAGAATAAGTATATCAGGATGTACGTTTTCATGATCACAAGCAAGCATTTTTCCTGTGCGAGCTATTCCTGTTTGTACTTCATCTGCAATAAAAAGAACATTTTTTTCTTTACACATATTAAATGCTTTTGCAAGATATCCTTCTTCAGGAACTACCACACCAGCTTCGCCCTGAATTGGCTCAACTAAAAATCCGGCAACATTAGGATCTTTTAAAGCTTCTTTCAATGCATCTAAATTGTTATAAGGTATTACAATAAATCCAGGAGTATATGGTCCAAATCCCACTTTTGATTCAGGATCAGTCGACATGGATATTATGGATATTGTGCGTCCATGGAAGTTATCAGCACATACAATAATTTTTACCTGATCGGTATCAATACCTTTCACATCATAACCCCAACGTCGACAAAGTTTTAGTGCCGTTTCATCAGCTTCGGCACCAGTATTCATTGGTAGCACTTTATCATAACCAAACAACTCAGTTATATATTTTTCGTAGATTCCTAAAGCATCACTATAAAAAGCTCTTGATGTTAAGGTAAGTGTTTGAGCCTGCTCAACCATTGCACCTACAATTTTTGGATGACAATGACCTTGGTTAACTGCTGAATATGCGGATAGAAAATCGAAGTATTCTTTACCTTCAACATCCCATACTTTAGCACCTTTACCTTTAGAAAGAACCACTCCAAGTGGATGATAGTTATGTGCACCATACTTATCTTCCAACTCCATTGCCATTTTCGATGTTAATTTTTCTGCCATAATTATATAGTTTTTTTGTCGCCTTTTGCGTGTCTTTATAGCAGATGCACAAGGCGGATAAATAAAAATATTTCGTGGTCAAAATTAGCACTTTAATAATGAGTTTGTGTTAAATATTAAAAAAAATATTGCTATTTTTAAGATTATAAAATATAAGTGTTAAATAATTGATTTTATAACCTATACAAACAAATTATGCCAAAATCAAAGCTGTTGAATTTATTTTTACTAAAGATAAAAATATATCAATAATTGTTAATAATCAGCTTTAATACATAATTATTATTTTAATTCATTCTAAATAACGAAAATGTATTACTTTTGCTGTTAAATTGATAATAACAATAATACATATATAATGAA
>JASFZK010000134.1:0-21958 GCA_045267845.1 Bacteroidota bacterium
CTTATTACTAATGGCTTCGAAAATAATACCTTGAAACTTTTAGTATGATAAATTAGTGCAACATCTATTCCTCTAAAATCTTTTGATTCGTAATGCACATAATCATATCCCTGTTTTTTAAGGGGGGTATTATTTATCAAGTCTTTAACAACATATTCATTTTCAACCTCAGCCAATCCAATTAATGCAACTGGTTTCCATCCTCCAACGGCTACAATTACCTTATATATACTATTACGTTTTTTTAGGTATTTCTTATTTGTCCAGTACAGATCGCCATTGGGGGTAAATTCATTGTAAATTATGGATGAGTCATACTCTGCATCAAAATAATTCTCAACATTATAAAACATTAATCGATGCTCAGAATTATTTGTGATATTCTGGTTTTGCGAATAGCAAAAAATAAATATAGTTCCAAAAAGTAGATAGGTTGTAAATAATATTTTCAAGTTGATATATTTTGATTACAATTTTAAGCATAATTATTGGATTTTGATAAAACTACAAATTGTAAATATCGTGAATATGAATTTTATAGTAGTAAATAAAAAGAGCATGTAAATATTTTACAATAATCTTTTTATGTTACCTTGCTGATTTTTAAGGATATAATATATTATTGCGTAATTTATTATTAATTATTGAAAAATAATTGCAAAAAATGGTATAATTTTATTTTTTTTCGGTACTAATAGATAGAAGAGTGAAAGAATATACTACTCAGGAAATATTAAATGGGATATCAGAAAATGACAGTACTATAGTTCAGTATATATACGACCGTTATTTTCATAGTATCAGGAAGTTCATAGAAAAGTTTGGAGGAGGTAAAGACGATGCCTTGGATGTTTTTCAAGAAGGGATAATTGTAATTTACGAACAGTTAGTCAGCGGAGAAATAAAAAAAATAAACAACTTTAGAACATATTTTTTTTCAATATGTAAGTTTAAGTGGTTTAACATGATTCGCGATGGAAAGTTTGATGAATTTTCAACTGTAGAGATGGATGAAATTCTGCCGGCACTCGAATATCAAAAAAGTTTAGAGAGTTTGAGTGGTAACCTTGAAAAGGAAAGAAGGGTGAAAGTTTTTTTTAACAGTTTTATGGAACTTAGTAATACATGTAGAATGATGATTAGATATGTAGCACACGGATGGGCCATAGAAGACATTGCTGATAAAACGGATTTTTCGGTAGCATATACGTATCGTAAAAGACAAGCCTGCCTCAATAAACTTATTAAAATTGTAGATGAAAAATTGAATACAAATAATTTGTAACCATGAAGCAAAACGACAAAACATTACTAATCGACAGGTACATAACCGGTAAACTTGAAGATACCGAATTATGGGAGTTCAAAACTAGCATAGATAAAGATGCATCACTAGCGCGTGAAGTAAAATTACGTAAGGAAATATATGATACAATTAGCAACGATAAAAAAATGGCATTGCTAAAAACACTAAATAAAATTAGTGCTCAGAAGAAAACAAGATTCTTCCATATTAATGTTCATTCAAGGCAGATTCAGGCTTTTGCAGCATCTGTAATAGTACTTATGATTATTGGAGCAGGTCTATTATCTAATTATGTTGGAAATAGTAACGGTTCTAACTACGATGTTTACAATGAGTATTTTGTAGATGAAGGCTCACTATTATCAACCAGATCAGATGTTGATCCAGGTAACTCGTTAGTTGAAACAGGTGTAATGCTATATAGCGATGGTAAATATAAAGAGGCTATCTCCATGTTAAATTCAAATCCCGAAAACGTCGTTGCTAGATTATATAGCGGATTTACTTATATGAAGCTTGAGCAATTTGATATGGCCGAACAACAATTTGAGTACATTATAAATCATAATGATAATATATTTATTGATCAGGCAGAATGGAATTTAGGGCTCAGTTATCTAGCAAATAATAAAACAGAACAAGCAGATAAATTATTTACCAAAATTTCATCTGGAAACGGAGCTTATAGTACACAAGCAACAAATATTCGCAAGGAATTGGAAAACAAATAACAAGCATTATTTCATAACAATTCAAGCGTGGGCGTAAAGGATGTGGTGGTTCTTTTGCGCCCTTTTTTTGTACCGTAATTTTTGCGCTCCCACTAAACTTCTTATACCAACTATTACCTCATGCTAGCAAGTTGAAAGATGAATAATCTGTCTTCAGTCTTTAGTTATGAAGTTTAAATATTTACTACCGTAGCTATCGGAGGGGTTTTAATTGCATAAAATGGTAGAAAATAGCTAGCCATGTTTAACAGGAAGAAGTATATTTGTAACATATGTTTACTTGGATTTACCAGCACTTTGTACCCAAAGGTAAACTAGGTCAGTACAATTTATGGTATTAATTCAAAGTAGGTTAAAGTAATATGCTTGTGAGCTATCTGCAACTTAATTACCCAAACATTCAATCACTCAACAGGGTAATCATTCAATCAATTATTCATATCTAAGCGATTCGATTGGGTCAAGTTTAGCAGCTTTGTTTGCAGGTATTATACCCGACATTAAAGCAACAGCTATGCATAATCCCAAACCAAGTAATATCCATAGCCATGGAATAATAAAAGCACTACCCGTCGCCATCGAAACTATATTGCCCATTAATATTCCGGCAATAATTCCAAGCACACCTCCAATTTGTGCAATAACAATGGCTTCAACTAAAAACTGATTCCTTATAGTTCTGCTAGTGGCACCCACTGCTTTGCGAATACCAATTTCACGAGTTCTTTCTGTTACTGATACAAGCATTATATTCATCAAACCTATGGCTGCACCTAATAATGTTATTAATCCAATAACTGTAGCTCCGATTTGTATTTTCGAAGTTAGCCCTATTAGCATATTAGCGATATTATCACTTTTAATAATAGAAAACGAGTCATCATCACCAAGTTTGTCATTTCGTATACGTCTAAAGGTGCCAATGGCCTCACCTACAGCTGCCTCCATTTTAGATTGGTCGGTTACCATTACGCTTATTTTGTAATTCATATTTGGTCGCGAAAAGTATTGCCTAACATTTCCCAAAGGGGCAAGGCAGTATCTGTCGCCACTAAACCCAACGCTCGATCCACGTTCCTTAAGTACCCCAACAATTCTGTACTTACCCCCACCAATTGATATAATTTTTCCAATTGGATCTTCATTATCTTTGAATAATGTGGTAGCTATTTCACTGCCAATTATTATAACATGGTTACCCTGATGTACTTCTATGGGTTTAAAATCTCGACCTTTTTCCAGTTCTAGGCCAGCCGTACTTATATAATTCTCGTCCACTCCAAGTATTTGAGTGTTTGGGTTGGTTTTTTCTGATTTGTATTTTACGGTAGCTATGCCGGTTCCGTATGTATAAAGCGAAGTTATTGATGGAAAACCATACTCATCCTTAAATTTATTTGCCTGCCTAAAACCGATATTTTCAAAGGATTTAGTTCTGTTTCTGTTGCCACCCATATGAACTCTCATTTCTCTATTTTGAATATTGAAAGTATTGGAGCCCATCATGGCAAAATTGTTGTTCAAATAATACTCAACAGCATCAATTGCAGTAAGTATTCCAATTAATGCCATTATTCCGAAAGCAATAATCATAACAGTTAATATGGTACGTAACAAATGGTTTTTTATGGAACCAAGTGATATGAGTATATTTTCTTTTATTAGTTTTACGTTAGCCATAATTAATTAGAGTTCATAAATAAAATTGCGTATTCATAATACAACACAATTATTCAAGTTTTGTTCCAAATGCCAAATCGCCTGCATCTCCAAGTCCTGGAACAATATATGCTTTTGCAGTAAGTTCATCGTCAATTGCACCTACCCAAATTGTAATTTTATGTAACGAAAAATTTCGTTTAATAACCGAAATGCCTTCTTCGCTAGCCACCAAACATACAACATGAATATGCTTTGGCTTTCCTTTTTCAAGCAAGGCTTTAATTGTTGTGCTCATCGATCCACCAGTTGCAAGCATTGGGTCACTAATTATTAACACCCTATTTTCCAGCGATGTGGACGAAATATAATCCATCGAAATATCAAATTTCGAGTTCTTTTTGTATTTACGATACGCCGAAACAAAAGCGCAATCAGCTTTGTTAAAGTAGTTTAATAAGCCTTGGTGCAGCGGAAGTCCGGCACGTAGTATGGTTGCCAGTACAGGATTGTCACTTATTATTTTCATGGAGGCCACACCTAGCGGAGTGGTTATTTCTTTCTCGGCAAAGTCCATCTCCTTACTAATTTCGTAAGCAAAAATCTCGCCAACCATCTCCATATTTCTTCTAAAACGCGCCCTGTCACGCTGTATCTCCTTATCCCTAAGTTCCGCCAAAAACTGGTTAAATATAGAGCTCGCTTTTCCTATTTCCCGTACCATCATTCTCATTTTCCACAAAGGTAATATATTTGCTACTATCCGGGTATACGAACCATTTTCTTTTTTACCATCAAAAAATTAGTTCATATCACGGGTCAGGTTCCAATTCATTCAACTACCCATTTTTATTTCAATAATTTTGGCAGCCCTGCCTACATTGGCATTTCGGCAGGCAGGCTTTACGCTTGTAGTTACTTCATGCTGATTGTGTTTTTGTAAAGCAATCCCGTGTCTTCCTTTGTCAGCCTCCTTTTGCTTACAAAAACTACATCAGCATTTCAATAAGCTACCTCTGCAATCCTTTCTGCTGGTTTCAGTAATCCCAAAGTAGTATTGTGATTTATTGAATACTCAATTGGTTATTTTCCGAAACACATTTAATAGCATCTTAACAATAAAATTTAGTCTGTTTATTTTCAAACGTGTGTACATAGTTTTTTTTGCTCCAAAACCTTTATAAAACCTTGCTAAGTTATCATCGTTCGAACCTTCAAAATCTAATATTTGTGGTGTTGAAGAATTTTCATTAATAACCGTATCAATTAGCATTGGCATTGCACCATTTGTTCGCGCAAGCTCATTAGCTCCCGAAAAGAGGAATATCAACCGACTATTATTATTTGTAAAAAATGCAGCGGCACATAGTTCATTGTGCTCAGTGTAAACTCCACAAGTAAATCCTTGCCCTTTATGAATTGCAGTATACATAATTCGCTGGATAACGTTGTAGTTGCTATCGTCCCAGACTTTAATTTCAGACCCCTTGTTATTTTTAAATAAACTTATCACAGCCTCGGGTTTAACCCCCTTCATAAATGTTAAGTTGTTTTTTAAACTCTTTTTAATATTACGTTTTGTATTTGTCGAGTACTTTGTTGCAAGCTTTGTATAATCAGTAATTAAATCCAGTAAGTAATTTGTATTGCTAATGGTATTGTACTTTTTATTTGCTATTTTATTGAAACTATTAAAATTAACATCAATTAGCTTCACATGTACCGGTATCTTTTTAATAAAAGCATCAACAATATCCGGACTTAATATACTAATTGAAAAAACTCCAAATTGTTGAGTGAAAAACGGTTGGTAATAATATGTTATGCCATATTTAGTTTTAAGAGTAAGAGGCATAACTCTTTGGTAATCATCCTCAACAAGAGCATCCCAATCTTCGTGCACTAAATCCAAATACCACGAATAAACATACGTATTGCCATTGAATGATTGCTTTATACAATTATCCCATTTACTAGTATCAATCTGATTATGTTTAAGGTATTTTATCAAGAATATTGATGTTTTGTTCTAATATTTTGCTTTATCCAAATAACAAATTAATAGCAACTAATCCTCAGTAGCCATAATTAATAATTCCTCGTAAACCTTCCTCCATCCCTTCCATCTTTTCTCATCGCTAAGAGGCTCGTTATGCCATAACGAAACAAAAGTACCATCTACTTTTTTTACTTCATTAATAAGCATTCTAATTTGATCTATGGCATCAGCTGGGGTAAGATTCATATAATCCTTAAGTGTGCCATCCATTACCATAAATGGGTGTACCCTGAGCTTCGTTTCAACCTCAATATCCAGATCATAAAAATTAAATGTATTACATATACCAGCTCTAAAACCTGGTAATGCTGCATATCCCATCGAATAGTCATCTGAAATATCCTCATCAATTAAATTTCGGTAGGTAGTAGGAAGCATTAGCTTAAGATAATGTTGACGGCTTTGTGTGATGTCTTTGTTAACAACCTGTTCTAGATTTCTTATTTCAGTGTGCAGTATTTCAGGATGGTCATTTGTATTGTACGAAGGGTGGATTCCAATTTGGGCATAATCTCCCATCTTCTTAATCAGGAAACGAAAAATGCGATTTCGTGTGTTTATGTTCTTGTCAAATTCGCCATAATGTCCAAATAAAAAGAAATAGATAGGTTTTAAATTATATCGTTTTTGATATTCAATTTGTAAATCAAAAGTATCAAAAGGATCTTTAAATCCCGAAAATAACACCCTGCTTCGTTGAATAATATCTTTTATATTTAAATCTCTTAGTGACTTTAAATACCCCCCAATTGATCGTACTAATCCCTTTTGTGAATACGTAAATGCCTGGTCGACATCATATGTTGGTTTAAATCTGTAATTGCGTACCGGAAAGTTGAAGTTGGGATACTTCTCAAGTATTATTCGTTTTAAAATTAATGTCCAAATATTAACCATTGGTTTGTTAAGCATATTGAGTTCCGCACTTATACTCAAGTGTGCCGTAAATCGGCCATGAATATCCCTAACATAAGGCTGGTATTCTTCGTATCTCGAAACAAGATAAAAAATTGCTGAAAATATATCAAATGGTAGTGCTGAGTCTTTGTCGTAAGTTGGGAATAAGGCTTTGTTATCTTCGTAATCAATATGTTCAACTTCAATATTCTCTATGCCTCTTTCAAAAAGTAATCCTGATGATTTAATAAAGATATCATCAGAATATGTCTTATCAGTATAAATTATTTTAGCCACGTCGGCAGACAAAAACTCATCCAAATTAGACGTTAGAGTGCAATTTACTTTAAGCAACTCTTTAAATACAAGCCTAAATACATATCGTACTCGACTAGTCTTTTTCGGAACAAAAACTAACATATCTTCCATCATGCCAAAAATACAGAAAATGGCTTTATGAAGTGTGGTATACATTAATTATTATTGATGCAGTAGTTATTGGTGTACCATCAACCTTAATAGCAATGTATTGATACCCTGCAGCTCCACTTTGGGTTACTGATTTTTACCATATCCCATCAATAAATTAACTACTTTTGAAATCTAATTTTTTTACATGGATAATTTTATTGTATCAGCTCGAAAATATCGCCCTGCTACCTTTCATCAGGTTGTAGGTCAAGAAACTATAACTTCTACATTACAAAATGCCATTAAGAATAATCATCTTGCTCAAGCATTTTTATTCACAGGACCACGTGGTGTTGGAAAAACAACTTGTGCTCGCATATTAGCAAAAACTATTAATTGCGAAAATTTAAGCGAAGATATTGAGCCATGCAACGAATGTGAGTCATGTACATCGTTTAATAACAGTGCATCTTTTAATATTCATGAACTTGATGCAGCTTCAAATAACTCGGTTGACGATATTCGGCATCTTGTTGAGCAGGTGCGTATTCCACCACAAGTAGGAAAGTATAAGGTTTATATAATTGATGAGGTTCACATGCTTTCGCAGGCTGCTTTTAATGCTTTCTTAAAAACACTTGAGGAGCCACCGGCATACGCAAAATTTATACTTGCCACAACCGAGAAACATAAAATTATACCTACAATTCTTTCAAGATGTCAGATATTTGATTTTAAAAGAATAAGTGTTGAAGATATTGCTAACTATCTAGGTTATATTGCGGAGCAAGAGCATGTGGATGCCGAAATAGAGGCCAGACATATTATTGCACAAAAGGCTGATGGTGCGCTTAGAGATGCACTCTCTACTTTTGATCAAATTGTAAGCTATAGTGGAAGCCAAGTTACTTATAAGGATGTAATTGAGAACCTTAATATTCTTGATTATGAATATTATTTTAAAGTTACCAATTATCTGATTAATAATGACATTCCTAGTTTGCTTTTAATCTTTAATGAAATTATTGAAAATGGTTTTGATGGTCAACATTTTATAGTTGGGCTATCAGAGCATCTACGCAGTTTGTTAGTACTTCAAAGTCCTGTAACAATAAAATTAATGCATGCCAGTGGTTCACTTAAAGATAAATATGTAAGTCAGGCCAATCTGTGTCCCACTAATTTTCTTTTGGATGCCCTACAAATATGTAATAAATTTGATTTAAGTTATAAAAGTAGTAGTAATAAGAAGCTTCATATTGAAATTGCCTTACTTGAATTAAACCGCATAACCCAAGTAGTATCATCAATACCAAATGTTTCTCTTGAAAATAAACAACCAATAGCAAGGTCTAAAGTTGAGGAAAAGAGGCCAGACTATAAGCCTTTTGAGCCATCTAAACCAAAACCAATTGTTGTAGAAAAACCACTGCCTGTTGTTGAGGCGAAGCCTGAAACTGTAAAGCCAAGCAATGACGATAGTAATAAAGAACAACCAAAAGAGGAGGCTGTTAAAGAAGTTGAAGATACCGTTAAAAAGCCCATATCAAAGGGTAATGGTAATGGAAGAGTTATTAAAAATATTTCCATAAAGCAAAGTCTGGAGGCTGCCAGGAAAAAAAATTCTACCACTGACGAGATCCCAGAAAAAATTATCAAAACAGAATTCTCACAAGAAAGACTTACTGAGGTTTGGGAATCATTCGTTGCTTCTTATATGGATAAATCGCCAAGCTTTGCCAACGCAATTGCAAAGTATAAGGCCATATTAAAAGAGGACTTTAAAATTGAGTATAAAGTCGACTCGTTAATAATTACAAAGGATTTACTTTCGGTTACTTCATTATTGGAATTTCTAAAAGAAAATTTGAACAATAACCAGATAACCTTAATCCCAATTGTTACAGACAAAGGTGAACAAAAAATTGCTTATACTGATCGTGAAAAGTTTACTGAATTGACAAAAAAATATCCTGACATTGTCAAACTAAAAAACCAACTTAATTTGGAGATAGAGTTTTAATTTGTGGGTCTTATTTGTTAGTTAGCAAATATTAAATGTATTATGAGATATCTTAATTTATTCCTATTCGGATGCTTATTAATTATCCTCAACAGAACAGTCATTGCACAAAACGCAATGATCATTGCAGGGAGCTATGATTCAACTATGACATACTACAATATTGAGCCAGATACAGTGCTTCCTCATGAGGAAACTCTACATGGTTATAGTCAAAGTTACTCTGTTGATTTAAATTTTGATGGTATTTACGATTACACTATCAAAAATCATGTTCTTTCAGGACTTGGAGGTAGCGTGATTGGTGTTTGGGTAGTGCCTTTGAATGGGAACCAAGTGAACTATTTCAGAATTGATTCTGCTGAGAATTCCTATAATTATTATTATATTTCAAAACCTTTTTTTTATGGAGACACAATAGATGATTCGTTTGATTTTATCTCTAATACTAGTTATCTGTATTACAGCCGTTGGTTGGATGTAGGTGGCGAATTGATTACAATTAACGACTGGAAAGATCAAGGTGAAAAGTATCTAGGTCTAAAAATGATTATTGAAGACACAATTGTATATGGATGGTTACGACTCCAGGTTAATACATATTATGGTTGGCCAGAAACAACAATTATGGATTATGCTCTTTCGAAGATATTCACCAATACTGATATAGAGCGTAACTATGATTCAACTTCAATTTCTTTCTATCCAAACCCAACTTGTGAAGAGTTGAATGTCAAACTTCCTGCTTCTTGCAAAAATGCAACCATAATAATCTTAGATTTAAATGGGATAAAACAAGTACAAAGAATAATTAGCAACTCGAGATCAGTAAAAATTAATACTAGTTTTCTTCAAAATGGATTATATATTATCTCTGTAAAAACGGAGTCAGCTATTTACAACTCAAAAGTTATTAAGAAATAACATTTGCTAACAAACGTTAGCAAATATTAGAACAAAACACCTACTTCAATAATTGAACAACATTTGTTTTAAAAAATTTCCCAATAGGAATAATATGCTCTGCGATAATTATCCTGTTTCCTTCAATACTTTTAATATGTTTGGGAGCAACTGCAAATGATTTATGAACTTGCAAAAAATCTTCTTTAGGTAATAATTCTAACACAGTTGATATTTTTTCTCGAATAGTAATTGTTTCAAGTATTGTTACCACTTTAGTATAATTACCTGATGCTTCTATAAATAAAATATCATCAATTTCTACTTGTGTATATTTTTTATTGCTTCTCAAGAAAATACGTTTCGAAATTTTATTACTTTGCGATGGAACTGAAAGTTGAGTAGCAGGTGAACTAAACGTTTTATTAATTGCTTTTATAAAACGTTCAAAACCAAATGGTTTTAATAAATAATCTGAAATGTTAAGTTCATAACCCTCAAGAGCAAATTCTTTATAAGCAGTTGTTACAATTACTTTTGGTGGGGTTTTTAGTGTTTTTAAAAATTCAAAGCCTTTTAGTTTTGGCATATTTAAATCTAGAAAAATCAAATCAACGGTGTTATTATTCAAATATTCAATGGCTTCTAGAGCATCGTAACAGTTTTTCATTAACTGCATATTTGGCAATAAATCACAATAGCCTTTTATAATATCATGTGCTATATATTCGTCGTCAATTATTAGATATTTAATCATAACTGCAATGTTAATTTTGCCTTGTAAACATTTTTTTTTGTAGAAAAAGATAAGGTATGTTTTTTCGGATACACCAATTCTAATCTTCGTTTTAAATTTTTCAATCCAATTCCGTTATCTTGTATTGTAAGTGTAGTGTCAAAATTATTTTCTATTTCGAAAAATACTTTATTATTCATTGAGTTTATATAAATATGAACATAGGCATCTTTGCTTAAGTTCTCTATGCCATGTTTAAATGCATTTTCTAAAAGAATTATAAAAAGTAAAGGCATCACTTTGTAATCGTCTTCAATTTCAGCTTCAAATTTAACATCAATTTGTTTGTGATAACGCATTTTATGAAGCTCAATATAATTCTTTAAATAATCAATTTCTGCTTTAAGTGTTACCACCTCTTTTTCTCCTTCGTAAATACTGTATCGCATTATATCTGAAAGCTTTAGGATTAACTCTTGTGCTTTTTTTGTATCTGTCCCAACAAGACCATATAAATTATTTAGTGTATTAAAAAAGAAGTGTGGATTTACTTGACTTTTTAAATGAAGTAATTCTGTTTTAGCTTTTTCATTTTTGAACCTGAAAAAGGATATTCCTTGTTTTATAAACCAGAAAAGGACTAAAACAACTAATAGGACATAGTACAAAAGAATAAGAACGCTAATTGAGGTTGGATACCCTTCTAAAAAAATAACAGATTCTTTGTCTGTTGTAATTAATTCAAAAGCAGTTATTAGTATTGGAATTATCGCTGTTATTATTGCAATACTAATAATTACTATCCATTTCTTTCTATTTATATTGAATATCATTCTGCTAAATTAAGAGTATTAAACTTCATGACAACAGAAGTTGACAAACAACCTAATAAACGCATTCAAATTAGTTCATAGTGGGATGAAATCACTTTAAATATACATATTGTTTTTGTGCCCCTTGTTACTATGTGTTGGTCACTATTATTTTAATAAGGGTAAAATTGAAATTAGTTTTGCTAAAAAAATTCAAAAGAATATGAAAAAAAGAATATTTAGATATTTAAAACATTTTTTCGGAACTATCATAAGCTTGTTACTAGTTGGTGCAGTGGTTGTAATCTCACTAAATGGGAGTTTTGAATATGGAAACAATCCGCAAGCAATAAACTTAGAAAAAGAAGGTCCTTATGTGTTTTATGAAACGGATAGTACTTTAAATGTTAATTATATAAGAGGCAACAAGACAGATGGTTTCTATCTTGATAAGACCGAATATCATACGAATGATGAAATATTCGCGAACTGCTACTTTCCACTTGATACTTCCGGCTTTAATTTCACCATACAATCGGAAATAATTACTCCAAAGGCCACTTATGCTGATAAGCAACCCATTTTAGCCATTTCGGATATTGAAAGTGGCTATAAAACATTTCGAGATTTTCTAATTACGAATAAGGTCATTGATGAAAATTTGGACTGGATATTTGGTAAAGGGCATCTCGTTTTAGTCGGTGATTTTGTTGATAGAGGCTTTTCAACAACTCAAGTCCTGTGGTTTATCTACAAGCTAGAGCAGGAAGCTAGAAAACAAGGTGGACATGTGCATTTTATTATAGGAAATCATGAATTGTATAATATGCAAGGAAAATTCAAATCCGCTTCCAATAAGTATTATGGTGTTGCATCAATACTAGGGAAACAACATCACGATTTATACAATAAAAATTCATTTATAGGGAAGTGGATGGCTTCTAAAAACACTCTGGAACTTATTAATGGACACCTTTTTACGCATGGCGGAATACACCCCGATATTGCAGATTATGACATTACAATCGACCAAGTTAACCAAATCAATAGAGACCATTATTATCAGTCTTACTTTCCAAAACCTAAAGAATCGGTTACGCAATTAATTCTTTCTAACAAGAATGGAATTTGCTGGTACAGAGGTTATTTTAAGGATGATTTATCTCAAGAAGAGGTAGAGAAAGGAATTAATCAGTTTAATGCTAAAGCCATTGTGGTTGGTCATACATTACAATGGTCGGTTAAGAAATTATACAATGGAAAAGTGTTTGCTATTGACGTAAAACATCCAAAAGATTACAATGAAAATTGGCCTAATAAAAAGTCAGAAGGCTTACTAATAATTGAAGGTAAATACTACCGAATATTAGCTGATAGAGAAATGATAGAAATATAACCAAATTTACAAAAAAATGAAAACTAAAATATACAATTATTTAAACAAACCCTATGTAGTGGTTTTAATAATGCTCATTGCGCCAATATTTGGGTTTATTGATCGAAACTTTGTCTTTTTCTTTGGCCTTGGTGTTACTTTCCTAATTTTACGAGGAAGCAAATTTGATTGGGTAAGGTTCGGAATAGGACAGAAAATTACTGGTAAATCCGTTTTAAAGAGTTTAATAATATCGCTAGTCCTTTTTATTGTATTTAGCATCTTTATAGACCCTATACTTCAAGCATGGCTAGGTGAATATGATTTATCATCTATAGAAGATATCAGAGGGAATTTAGTTGGTTATATTGTTTTAATGGTCATCATGTGGGTATTTGCAGCGTTTGGAGAAGAATTCCTGTTTCGTGGTTATTATATGAAAGCATTAGCTGAGTTATTAGGTAATAACAATAAGGCTTGGTTACTCTCAGCAATTATTACGTCACTCTACTTTGGCGTATCTCACGCATATCAAGGTCTCGTTGGAGTAGTGTCTGTGTTTTTATGGTCTTTCTCTATTTCATTGATCTTTAATAAAAACAGAAATAATTTACTCCTACTTGTATTGATTCATGGGTTTTATGATTCAGTAGGAATAACTCTTATATTTTTGAATAAGGATCATTTAATTTCAGAACGAGTACAGCAATTGTTTTAAGAAGCATTATAATTTCGATAATGGGAATTACGATTGAAAAGGATGAAATGTAACAGTTGCTAACAAAATGTATAAGTAATGGCTAAGAAAGTGCAAACCTCAAAGTTTGTACTTTTTTTTGTATTTTTGAACTTAACCGAAAAGTAGAGCAATATTATCGCCACTACTCATATTCAAAATGTTATCTACAATAATTTAAAATTAAATCATGGATAATACACAATTAACACAAGCCGAGAAACACATAAAAAATGCTTGGATCGCTGGTGCAGTTTCAGCATCCTTTACTCTAATTCTTTCACTCATAGGAGCATATAACGATGATATACGATTCAAATATGGATTTGACACCTGGACATTGCTTGATGTCGCTCTTATTGCAGGATTGACCTATGGAATTTATAGAAAAAATAGATATTGTGCGCTTGGACTTTTAATTTACTTTATAGTTTCAAAATTTGCTATGGCTGCTTCAACCGGACAATTTCCGGGAGGATTTATTTCTTTGTTATTTGCTTATTTCTTTTTTCAAGGAACAAGAGCAACTTTTCAAATTCATAAACATAAAATAGATAATCGAGAAATATTAATAGAAAGAAGTAAAAAGGGATTAGGATATTATATTGGAATCTCTTTAGGTAGCTTAATTATTTTAGGCATTGGCTCTCTAATGGTTATAGGTTCCTTATCGCCAGAAATTGAAGTAATACCAGGTAAGCAGGTAAATAAGAAGTACTTGAATTTTGTTTGGGAACAGGGTATCGTAGATCGTTCAGAAGATATCCAGTATTGGTATTCAGATGCCATTATTGATTTCAAGGCAGGTTTTTATTTATTTACAAATAGGAAGGTAGTGGTTTACTGTAAAGAATGGGAAGACCCTGCTATTATCATTCCCTATTCTCAAATAGTCGATATTGAATTTGAACAAGACCCTTCCTTTTTTGTAGACAGTCGAATTACTCTTATTTTAATTGATAGTTCAACTGTTTATTTCCCTGTATCAAGCGATAATGGCGGTGACAAAAAATACCATGACAGACTTGTGAAAATGTGGAATGCAGATTAACAACATTTCAATTATAAAGAACAAACTCGATCATATAACAAAAAATATTGCTCATTTTGCATATAGTGTATGCCGCGGTTGATAGTTCGTAGATAATAAATAATAAAAACCAGCAGCTAATAAAAGCTATAGTAAATTCTGCGTAGGTTCACCTATATCCTGCTTTCATAGTACATTTATTGAAATACTCTTATGCCATAGTAAACCACCCATAAACCTGTATGTACACATACAGGCAAGTATGCATTTTTATTGCGAATAGGAATAAATAACTATTGCAAAATTTACATCATGAATATTAAAGCTCATTTATATACTCGAGCTTTTTATTTTGACAATTATTTGTTTTAAGTTCATCAATTAGCCCCATCATCGTATTGTACGGCCCTTTAGCTATAACTAAATTTACAACCCACGGCGGAATTGTCCCACCAGGATCTATTTCAAGTTCAAAGCTTACGTGTACTGAGCCATTACCTATTGGGTTAAGTGTCCAAATTGAATTTATATAAGGTATCCTAACGCAACCATCTACCTTAGGCTTATAATCAGGAATGGCAACTGAGGTAATTGTAATTGAATAATCTGTTTTATTTTGTTCCAATACTACATCTGTATAATAATCTCTATTAGCGACTGGCCAAGGGGAATCAGAGTAGCTATAATACTTCCAGCAAAAGTCATCTTTTTCTTCAATAATTTCAGCTCTTTCACTTAAAAATACCCAATTGCTATGGTTTTCAGCATCTTTAAATAGAGTAACAATATTTGATAAAGTAGCAACTATCACACTCTCAACTTTTATCTTCTTTATTTGTGACCTAGGGATCCTTTGTTCGTAAACTTTTATATTGTTATAATTTTTTATCAGTTCCCAACTTCCAGTATTTTGACCTATCAGTAAAGTATTTAGGAAAATAATTTTGGTTAATATGACTGAATAAAAAATATTTAATAACAATGTGGTAGTTTCTTTAGTTAACAAATGTAATAAATTATAGCTATTTTTGATTTTCGGGATAAATAAATTTAAGAATTTTGGATCCCGAGTAGTATTTTATTTTTCAATGGTTGATCTTAATTTTGTATTTTTAGAGCATCTAGTTTAATACCAACTAAACATTAAAATGCGCTGTTATATCTTCACCTTTTTAGTTTAACCTTCCTTGAAAAATATTTCCGTATCTATGGATATGCAAATATTTTTCAAATTCGTTAAAACAAAAAATCTATTGATTTAAAAAGCGCATTCTAGAATTTTATTGGTATAACTATTCAATGAATAGAATGATGAAAGAAACCACCAAGATCATTTATCTTTTCTTTTTTGGTGTTGTTGCCTATCTAATGGCATATTTTTTCAATGCATTTATTTCACATAACTTAACACCAGCAGGTTACGGAGACTTCTCAGTTGCTTTTAAAACTATTTTTATTCTATCCTTAATTCTTTTACTCGGCACAAATGTATCCAGTGTAAAGTACCTTTCGACTTTTTTTAATTCCAATAATAAAAATGAAGTTATCCATTTCGTTAAATGGAACATACGGATAATTGTAAAGACTTCTTTACTGTGTTTTGTGATTTTTATACTAATCTACATTCTTATGTGGATTCTTCACATTTATAATATTAGAGAATTCACTTCATATCACTTTTTTATATATGTAATTTGGATGGCCCCATTTTCGGCAATTTATATATTGCTGGCAAGTATAATTTTAAGTGATAAAAAAACACTTTTATCATTTTTTATTAGTAAAATTTTACTGAATATTATTCTTACTTTTATTCTGTTTACAGCGGTGTTTTTTTTCGAAGTATCAATAAATTTCCTTCTACTTCTTATTATTTTATTCGTTGCATTTTGTTTAATAATTATAGGAGAGCTAATAATAGTTGTTAAAATATTTAAACGTAGCAGTGTAAAATTAACTGCAAATACTGAGCCTTTGGATAAGCCTGAGCAAAAGGTTTGGATGTCTGATTCATTAAAACTCTCTGCAGGTCATATAATTTTTACTTTTACAACAGTAATAGATTTGTTTATAATTGAATGGATACATCCCGATGAGAATGCCACCGGATATTATGCAACAATGATTGTAATTGTGGCCATACTATGGTTTGTTCCAAGTTCAATTACATCCTACTTAGCACCCAGACTAACGCCACTACTTCAAAGTAAAAACTACAATGTACTACAAAAACTAATCGATAAAGTTAACTTGATTAATATCCCAGTAATTGCAATAATATCATCTTTAATTATAATATTTTCACACTACCTACTATCATTATTTGGTAAAGAATATACCGTGGCTCAAATACCTTTAATAGTACTTACTGTTGCATATTTTCTATTTGCAATATCCATGTCTAATGCACGAGTCTTAATGTTCCATAACTCAAAAAAGGTGTTGATTTTTAATACTACAGAACTAGTTATTCTAATTCTATTTAGCATTGTCTTAACTTATTATTTTGGAATTCTTGGAATGAGCTTTGCAGTACTATTAGCCAATATTTATAACTTTTATGTTATGTATGTTACTGTTAAGAAGAGCTTGCCGGTAAAACCATTTTCAATAATATGATGTTGTAGTTAAATAAGTACATAATTTGTACATTTTCATTAATAAATGGTATGACTTGGAAAAAAATCTTTAGCTATTTACTCTCAAACTTAAACATAATATCCTCAAGGCTGTTTTCTCTACCAACTAGAGTAATTATATCACCAAGCCTTAAACGTGTGTAACCATGCGAAATGATTATCTGCCCTTTTCGCTTTACTGAAAGTATAATAATATCTGAAGGTAATCGAAGTTCACGTAGTCTCATACCATGGATGTCTATATTAGTGATTTCTACATCAATTGAATCTTGCCCCTCATCCATTCCAAGTAATAAACTTGTTGCATTTGGCGATCTTACAAAGTGGTCGAGTAAGCTAACTATTGCAGTCGCTGGTTCAATAATGAGAGCTCCAAGTTCATGAAATTTATTAAAATTTTCGCGTTTATTCAATCGTACAATAACTTCTTTGGTGCCGATATGCTCGTAAATTTGTTCTGCTATTTCATAGTTCTTACTATCTGAAAGCATCAATACAATTGCCTCATACTTATCACATTCCAGTTTCCTTAGACTATCTAGGTTGAGGTCATCAATTTTAACAACATCAAAATCAACAATATCATCAATCTTAAAATCGTCAACAGAAACCAATTTAGGTTTCCAATTATGTTTTACAAGCTGTTGAGCCAGAGCAATTGACTGACTTTCAACTCCAATTATTAAAGCATCTTGCTTATTACGTTGGATATTCGATTTTGCACGTAAATGACTTTCCTTTACAAAGTTGAGTGTCCATTTTAATAGGGGAGGACCCACAAGTTGGTTGATAACAATAATTGCAATAATTATGGTCTCAAATGATCGTCCCCAATCTGGAAAAGCATTTGCAACAATTGTTGTTAAACCTATTGCAATACCGGCTTGTGTTACGTACGGCATCCATGCGATAAAAGTATATTCTTTTGGATCCTTAGCAGCTACAACCCCAATAATGCCTCCAAGAAACATGGTTAAGATCCTGATAAAGAAAAATGCAACAGCAATGCCGAAAACACTTAATAGAGTATCAATTGACAATGAAGCACCAATTAATGTGAAGAAAATTATATAAATAACCGGAGATATTTTTTCAAGATGCTCCGAAAATTCAATTCTATGTTTGGAATAGTTAGTTACAACAAAACTTGCAATAATTGCAATTAATAACGGCTCAACAACGATTGTGTGTGTAAAAAAATGTGTTGAAGAGTATTCTATTAATGAAGCAGAAAGAAATATGGAATATCCAATAATAATAATTAGAAGGGATTTTATTTTACTGCTTATTTTTAATGAAAATAATACTTTAAGAATATTACCCATTGCTATGCCGATACCAAATGAAAGTAGTAATTCAAATAGTAGTATTATTATGAAAAAGATACCAATTTCTTCATTATTGATAAATGCTTTGGCTAAGGAAAAACTGATTGCAAAAAGTATTATTACCAGCACATCAATAACCACTGTAACACCTAATACGGTTTTAGTAAAAGGACCATTTGCCCGCATTTCATTTATTACAGCTATAGCCGATGATGGTGATCGGGCAACAAAAATTGTCCCGAATAAAATTGAAATTGCAACCTTTGAATTAACATCCATATCAGACATAAATGGGATATAACCTGATAGAAAAAATACTGCTATGCTACTTAGTATAAATGTTAGAACCAATTGCGCAATGGTCATCCATTTTATACTAACTATCCGGCTTCGTAATTCGTCTAAATAAAGTTCTGCCCCTGCGGAAAATGCTATTATTGCGAGTGCTATATCAATAAGAAAATGGAGCTTGTACACCGCCTCTTCGGGTATGAAATTTAGCATGGATGAACCTGCAACAATACCTGTTAGTATAAAGCCAGTTATAAGTGGTAGTTTTATTTTTTGAAATACTTTAGCAATACTTTCTGCGGCAAGTATTACTATTAAAAGTCCAACACTTACGAAAATAATTGAACCAAATTCAGAAAATAAAAGAGAAATGGATTGCATATTTTTTAGTAAATTAATATATCAGCTATAAGTATCCATATGATAATTATGATTGCTATTTTCTTTTTTTCGACAAAGTAAAGAAAAAATTGGATTCTGAGTTAAAATGAGATGTAAAAAATATATGCTTTGATTTACTTAAAAGTTTTGGGTTTCTTGTATATTCGCATTGCGTTGAGTAAATCAAAAATAGTGAGATATAATAAATATATTATAGTAATACTGAAAAAGTTCAGAACTGCAATAACGGATTTGCTTCCGATAATAGTGGTTGTGGTTTTTTTTCAAAGTGTTGTTATTCAGCAACCATTTCCCCAAATTGGAGAAGTTATTTTTGGTATTCTATTGGTTATTGTGGGGCTTATGTTTTTTGTGGAAGGCTTAGAGATGGGGCTATTTCCAATTGGAGAGGAACTGGCATATGCGTTGGCTAAAAAAGGAAGTTTGCCATGGCTAATGATTTTTTCCTTTGCACTAGGCTTTTCTACTACCATTGCCGAGCCGGCATTAATTGCTGTGGCAAAGGAGGCTTCTATAATATCTTCAGATGTTGGTTTAATAGAAAACAGTAAAGAAGTTAAGGATATGTATGCAATGGGCTTACGGTTGACGGTGGCTTTTTCTGTTGGACTGGCCATTGTTATTGGAGTGTTGCGTATTTTAAAGGGTTGGCCTTTATATTATTTAATTATTGGAGGCTATATAATGGTTATGCTAATGACTATAATTGCTCCCGATGAAATTATCGGATTAGCATATGATGCCGGAGGAGTTACTACTTCTACTATTACAGTTCCTTTAGTAGCAGCCTTGGGTGTTGGGCTTGCTACTGTAATAAAAG
Organism: Bacteroidota bacterium; assembly: GCA_045267845.1. GTDB lineage: Bacteria > Bacteroidota > Bacteroidia > Bacteroidales > F082. The sequence goes on from JASFZK010000134.1 coordinate 20,159, forward strand.
GAAGGAATCCGCTAACTGATGGTTTTGGGCTGATTGCCTTTGCATCGCTTCTTCCTATTATATTTGTTATGGCATATGGTTTATTTTGGTTTTGATGAAAAAGTGTGGTAATGATTAATTATTTTATAGATTTTGTTTTAGTCTTGTTTTATACACTTAGAGATGTATTGCCGATCTTAATATTAATCATCTTTTTTCAACTTGTAGTTTTAAAGCAGCCCATACCCCATTTAAAAAGAGTGATTCTCGGAGGAATTTATGTAGTACTCGGACTTGCATTGTTTTTAATGGGATTAGAAAAAGCTCTTTTCCCAGTGGGGGAAATTATGGCAGCACAATTATCAGATCCAGCATTTATTGGAGTTTCAGAAGGTGAACTGATAATGTGGTGGGATTATTATTGGATATATATTTTTGCTGCTTTTATAGGTTTTTCTACTACAATAGCAGAGCCCTCTCTTATTGCGGTTGCGCTGAAGGCTGGTGAAGTTTCTGCGGGTACAATAAAACCGTGGGGGCTTCGGATTACTGTTGCGATAGGAGTAGCATTTGCCTTGGCTGTGGGTACATTTAGGATTGTAACAGGAACACCATTATTTATTTACATATTAGTAGGTTATATTATTGTAATTATTCAGACTATTTTTACACCTAAAAAGTTTATTGCGCTAGCATATGATTCAGGAGGTGTTACTACCTCTACCGTTACTGTTCCTATAGTTGCTGCACTCGGATTAGGACTATCCAGTGCTGTGCCAGGAAGAAATCCGGCAATAGACGGATTTGGTCTCATAGCATTTGCTAGCTTGTTTCCAATTATTGCAGTATTGGGATATGCTCAATTTATGGATTTGAAAACTCGATTTTTAAAATAAAAATACAAAAAGATGCAATTTAAATTAATTATGACTTTTGTCAAGCCAAGTATCACTGATCGTGTAGTTGATGCTATGAAGGAAGCTGGAGCTACCGGAGCTACTATAATTCCTGCCAGAGGTACCGGAATGCATGAAGCAAAATCCTTTTTTGGTCTTAATATTGAGAGCCAAACTGATATTGTTGTGTTTCTGGTGGAAGAACATGTTGTGGAAAACCTAATGGAGGTTATAAAGTTGGTAGGTAAATTTCATGAGCCCGGAACAGGAATTGCTTTCGTGTTACCCATCGAACATGTTGCTGGTTTGGAAAGTCAAATGAAAATATTTAAGGATCAGGCTCGGGATCAGTATTTTTAGACAAAGTTATACCAATTATACTTTATACTGACGTATAAAAAAGGGGCAATTTATACATCACAGTATGGGGTATATTTGGTATTAATAAGTATTTCTCATATTTGCAGATTATGAAAAATAGTATGCTAATTCAAAAAAATATTATTTATGAAGTACATTTTCAGCAATAACTAATAAAAATAATAAACATGAAAACAAAAAGGGGTTTCCAGAGTGCCAAAGATGTTATGACAAAAAAGCTGGTTTTTGTTGATGGTATGGCTACTACCAAAGAGGCTGTAGAAATTATGCGAAATGAAAAGGTTGAAGCACTGATCGTTAAAAAGCGTCAACCGCAAGATGCATATGGAATTGTTATTGTACGTGATTTTATTAAGGGAGTGATTATTCCTGACAAAACTTCAGATGAGGTAAATGTCTTTGAAATTATGACCAAGCCAGCGATAAGTGTACCAGCCAATATGGATGTAAAATATGTTGCCAGCTTATTGATAAAAATAGGACTAAGGATGGCACCTGTTGAGGAAAATGGCGAATATATTGGAATGGTTTCGCTTTCTGATTT
>JASFZK010000135.1:0-4054 GCA_045267845.1 Bacteroidota bacterium
AACCTTAAGCCAAATACTAGTTATGATTATACTATACATTACGGTGATAATCAGGTTGCTTATAGTTTCAGCACATCGCCTGTGTCAGGTAGTCGTCTTCCTTTTACATTTGCGTACACTAGTGATTCGCGTGCAGGAGCAGGTGGTGGAGAAAGAGATTTATATGGTGTTAATGCATATGTAATGAAAAAAATGGCAGTTCTAGCGGCAAGTAATAATGCATCATTTTTTCAGTTTACCGGCGATATGATTAATGGATATTCTTCAAGTATCGGACAAACAGAACTAGAGTATGCAAATTGGAAAAAAGCGGTGGAGCCCATATGGCATTATATACCATTTAATGTAGGTCCTGGTAATCATGAGGCTTTGGTAAATGTTTTTGATGATGGTAGCACTTATGGTATTACCATTGATAAATTTCCATTTAACACAAAATCAGCCGAAACAATATTCTCTAAAAATTTTGTAAACCCTGAAAATGGTCCACAAAGTGAAGACGGGGCATATTACGATCCAAATAAAAACAAACTCGATTTTCCAGAATATGGTGAAACAGTTTATTATTATACATATGATAATATTGCCATGGTGGTTCTTAATTCAAATTATTGGTATGCCCCATCCACAAAAATGATTCCCGAGATTGGTGGTAATCCACATGGATATATTATGGACAAACAACTGGAGTGGTTTAATGAAAAAATAATGGAGTTAAACAACAATACCGATATCGACCATATTTTTGTTACAATTCATACGCCTGCATTTCCAAATGGTGGACATGCAAATAATGATATGTGGTATTATGGTAATAATAAAATCCGGCCAACTGTTGCAGGAGTTCCCGTTGAAAAAGGAATTATCGAGCGGCGTGATGAATTTCTTGATATTATGATTAACAAAAGTGATAAGGTTGTTGCTCTGCTATGTGGCGATGAGCATAACTACAGCAGAATGAAACTCACAAAAAAAACATCAATCTACCCCGAGGGCTATAAAGGCAAAAAGCTAAAAGTAAGTCGCCCGTTTTGGCAAATAACAAATGGTTCAGCCGGGGCGCCATATTATGGACAGGAGCAATTGCCTTGGACAGCATCTGTGGAAAAATTCTCAACTCAATATGCTTTAATGTTATTTGATATTGAAGGAGATAAAGTTTCGCTGAGAGTAATTAACCCCGATACTCTGGAAGAAATTGAAACTATTGAATTGAAATAATATGAGCAGAAAAATATAATAACAACAATACTAGTTATACATACGGTTTACCCGCGGTAGGGATTGAAGCGATAGCTTATTTTTATGGTGGCATATATTTTGTAAACAGGCGTAAGCGAACAGAGCGAGCTCACGTACTGTGTTTTACAAAATAATGCCTCAAAATAAATAACTATAAGAGTAAAGCTCGTGATCCGCCCAAATAAAAAACAATCACTAATTTGCACTTAAAAACACCTCCGCAAATTCATGATTTTTCATAAAATAATAAATGTTTTTCCCGTTTTATAATATTTATATACTTTTGCAGCCTTAAATTTAAAAACTAATCACTCTGCCCGGTGGGGTGAAAATCTAAAATAATAACTATGGCAAAAAATCTGGTAATAGTGGAGTCACCTGCAAAGGCAAAGACAATTGAAGGCTTTTTAGGTAAAGATTTTGTAGTTCGATCGAGTTTTGGACATGTTATGGATTTGAACAAAACCAAACTTAGCGTGGACGTTGATAACGATTTTGAGCCAAAATTTGAGATAAGCCCCGATAAGAAAAAAATAGTTGGCGAGTTAAAAAAACTTGCAAAAGCAGCAGAAACTGTGTGGCTTGCATCTGATGAGGATCGTGAAGGAGAAGCTATCTCGTGGCATTTATTCAAAGCTTTGGGGTTAACAGAGGATAATACAAAGCGTATTGTATTTCATGAGATTACAAAAAGTGCCATAACAAACGCCATTAAATCGCCACGCGGAATTGATCATAATTTGGTTCATGCACAACAAGCTAGGCGTGTGCTCGACAGGTTGGTTGGTTACGAACTTTCGCCATTATTATGGAAAAAAGTTAAGCCATCTTTATCGGCAGGTAGAGTACAATCAGTTGCAGTAAAACTAATTGTTGAACGCGAAAACAATATAAAAGAACACAAAAGCACATCATCATTTAAAGTTGTTGGTGAGTTTAAACCTACTGATAAAACTGGTAAGGTTTTTAATGCCGAGTTTTCAGAACGATTTGACAATGAAGCCAAAGCACAGACCTTTTTAGAAAACCAAATTGGGGCTGAGTTCACAGTTAAATCTGTTGAAAAGAAACCAACAAAAAAATCACCAGCAGCACCATTTACAACTTCAACTTTACAACAAGAAGCATCGCGTAAACTTGGTTTTTCGGTTGGCAACACAATGCGTGTGGCACAGCAACTTTACGAAGCAGGTAATATTACATACATGCGTACCGATTCGGTAAACTTATCTAACACTGCCGTTGAAATGGCAAAGGATGTTATTACCAGAAATTACGGTAAGGAGTATGTTAAAACAAGAAAATACGCTAATAAAATAAAAGGGGCACAAGAAGCTCACGAAGCCATCAGGCCTACCTATTTAGACAAACAAACCATTGATGGAAATTCTGACGTAAAAAGATTATATGATTTAATCTGGAAACGTACTGTTGCTTCGCAGATGAGTAATGCTGCTCTTGAAAAAACAATCATAAACATATCAACATCTGGTGATGACAAGATCTTTATTGCCAATGGAGAAGTTATTAAATTTGAGGGCTTCCTTAAAGTTTATTTAGAAGGAACCGATGATGAAAATAATGAGCAGCAAGGATTATTACCAGCCTTGGTATCAGATGACAACCTTACATTAATTGAAATGCGTGCTCGTGAGCGTTACACAAAGCATTTACCAAGATTTACTGAAGCAAGTCTTGTTAAAAAACTAGAAGAATTAGGAATTGGTCGTCCATCAACATATGCTCCAACAATTTCAACTATTTTAAGGCGTGAGTATGTTGTTAAAGAAACCCGAGAGCCTCAAAAACAAGAAGTACAGTGCATAGTACTAAAAGATGGCAATATATCTTCTACAAAACTATACGACAACATTAGTTCTGATAAATCGAAACTTTTCCCAACTGATATTGGGTCGTTGGTTACCAAATTTTTAATTCAGTATTTTGTTGATATTATGGATTACAACTTTACTGCTGATGTTGAAAAAGAATTTGATGCAATTGCCGAAGGTAAAAAAGAGTGGAATGAAATGATTAAGGAATTTTATGGTCCGTTTCATGCCAAAATTGAAGATACACAAGAAAAATCAGGGAAATTTAGTGGAGAAAGATTACTTGGTGTTGATCCAAAATCAGGTAAAAATATTTTTGTAAAAATCGGGCGTTTTGGTCCTCTGGCTCAAATTGGCGAAACCGAATCAGAAGAAAAACCAAAATTTGCTGGATTAAGAAAAAACCAAAGTATTGAAACCATAACTCTTGAAGAAGCTTTAAAATTATTTGAATTCCCACGTAGTCTGGGTAATTACGAAGACAAAGAGGTAACCGTTGCAATTGGCAGATTTGGTCCGTATGTAAAACACGATGGCAAATTTGTATCCATAAAAAAAGATGATGATCCTGCTTCGGTTAAACTAGAAAGAGCAATTGAAATAATTGAAGAAAAACGTAAAGTAGAGCGAGAAAAAATAATTGTAGATTTCGGTACTGATGACAATGTTCTGCTTTTAAATGGTAGATATGGAGCTTATTTGGTTATCGATAAACAAAATTATAAAATTCCAAAGGGTACCGATGCAGCTACATTAACACTTGAACAATGTTATGAAATTGCCAAAGACCCTAAAAATATGCCTAAGAAAAGGTTTGCTAAAAAGAAGAAATAATTTTACTATTTTCGCCTATTAATTTCACATATTTCCTACACAATGGATATTAGCACGTATCTTGAACCTGTAAACATTGATAACTTAAAAGTATCGAATGATACGGGACGATATCGACTTGCTGATTTGATTTTTACATATACCGA
>JASFZK010000136.1:0-4888 GCA_045267845.1 Bacteroidota bacterium
CCTGTATCTTCAATTTTACCGTCTGCATAAGAATGAATAACTCCACGAGGACCATATCTCTTTGCAAAATTTGGGTATTCTTCAGGGTTTGGATAATCTGGTAATTCAGGTTCCTCTTCAGCATTTAAGTGGTAGAGGTTTCCATAAAACTCATCGAAACCATGATTAGTTGGTAGATGTTCATCCCTGTCGCCTAAATGGTTTTTCCCAAATTGGCCGGTAACATAACCTAGAGGTTTTAGCAATTCTGCAATGGTTGGATCTTCTTCCGAAATACCTTCTTCGGCTCCGGGTAGTCCAACTTTACTTAATCCTGTGCGGAACACACTCTGTCCTAAAATAAATGAGGAACGGCCGGCAGTACAACTTTGCTCCGAATAATAATCGGTAAAAATCATTCCTTCATCAGCAATGCGATCAATGTTCGGAGTTGTGTATCCAACTAGCCCCATTGTGTAAGCACTGATATTGGACTGTCCAATATCATCTCCCCAAATTACAAGAATGTTTGGTTTGTTGTTTTCCTGAGCCTGTATCTCGGAGATTTGCATTCCAAATACCATTGTCATGCATAATAAAATGAAACTTTTTGTTTTCATAGTTAAAGTATTTAAATATAAATTATTTTTATTGAAATGTTCAGTCTTTCTTCTTTTTAAACACATAAACAAGAGCAATGCTTCCCCAATTGTTTCTTAATATTTCGTCATCATTTTTTGTAATGTCGGTAAGACCAAAATTATAAGCTATTCCTAATTTTAGATTTTGGGTAATGTTATAGCCTAGGCCAATAGGAACCCTCCAGTCTGAATCCCTGAAATCATCTCGGTCTAAATCATCTCCATTTACGCTTATTAATCCATCCCAGGCTATTCCAGTAAAAACACCCAGTTTGTCGGTTATATTATATTGAATCATTAATGGCAAAGTGATATAACCTAATTTTATTGATGAAAGGCTATCGTTTCCTAGAGCTCCTCGTTGTGCATAGGAGATGTTTGTCAATAAAGATAATTTTTTTGTAAAATTCCGTTCAACGTACACTCCGATCAAAAAGCCCAGTCGGTTATTACCATCATAATTACTGATATTAGATAGGGTTCCACCTGCAAGAATACCAAAGCTGGGTTTAGATAACTTTTTTTCTGTTTGTCCGTTTATTGTGCTAACAAAGATTAGCAACAAGAATATTGTTGCAAATATACTAATCTGTTTTCTCATAATATTTAATTTCTGTAGTATAGATTAATCATTTCATAATCAGATGATGAATAATATTTACCAAAAAAAGCCTTAAATAAAGAAATACTCAACCTCAAATAAAGTTTTTATACAGTTATCTACAATTCCGTCGAGTGGTTTTGTACCGATGTATCCAATTGTTTTTATTTCCCTTAATTTTAGTAATAAATGAGGCTAATTATCCTCATGCTTTTTATAATCCTTCATTTGCTCTGTAGGTTCGATAATATCATAATCTTTCCATAAGTTATCGTTGAACTGTTTAACAAAAATAGGCTTAATATATTCAGGCTGATTGAAATCAGTATATTGCTGATTAGAAATTTTCATATCATCAAATACCAATACCTCCAAAGATTCTTCCACATCAAGCTTTATGATAAGGCCTATTTTTATTTCCTCCAATTTCTTATCAAAAAAGGTCCTGCTTTTTTTCTTCTGTAGAGCTAAATTCCGATCTAAAGTCATATAAGTTCCTATTTTCCGTGAAAAATATTTTAATACATAATTGTCCTCTTTTTTCTCAAAATAAATAGATCCTTTAAAAGACTTTTCAGTATATCCTATTCCCAGAAAATTAACATTTTTACCGATTTTATCCGGGGCATATTTATAGTCAGCCTTGATCAATGCATACGTATTGACAGAGATAAATATTCTTCCCATGTATAAGCCTTTCTTTTTTGGTGTAAAATCGATAATGTAAACATCCTCACCGTTTACACGGGTGCCTCCGCCAATTGTGTAATTGTATTTGCTTGTACTGTAAAGGAATTCCCATTGATCCTTATCTTCCATTTGACTATATTCAAGCTGCTCTTTAACGGATGAAGTATAGAAAGATAATCGCTGGGTATTTTCACCCAATGAGTCAGTTCGTTTACCGCTACCCATTTCATCTTTATCAATTTTTTTACTAAATATTCCTGATTTTACTTTCCAGTACTCACCTTCCCTAGTATCGGCTAATGCTTTTTTTAGCACCAGTGATACTTGGCTAGGTTTGCTAATATCGGCCTCTTTTAGCGATACCATTTTGATGGGATCAAATTTAATGTCGTTAGCTTCATCTTTGTTAAAATAGAGATTAACCAGGAAATCAGTATATGATGTGGTATTCTTTGAAATTTTTTCTCCGGCTCGGTCAAACGTTTCTCTGTCCAACTCAGCAAGTGAACTTTTTTTATAGTCAAAGCTAAAATCATCCATAATCAGATTATCGCGTAGACGAATGAACGTCTGTTTTTTACTGGTCGTTTTCCGATAATTCGATTTTTTATTCTTTACCACATTTTTAACAATGGCTACAGCATCAGGTTCAGTAGCAAAAACTAAAATCTCACTCAGGTTAAAACTCTCTTCTTTCAGGTAAACCAAAGAATCAGCTACCAGCTCACCCAAGCTTATGGTCCTTGTTTTATAGCCTACATATTGAAACCGCAAGGTGTCGGTTTTATTTAAACCGGAAATATTAATTGTAAAATGGCCTAACTCGTTGCTTATGGTTCCTCTATTGGTGTTTAAAATATAAATAGTAGTATAAAGCAAGGGTGTTTTGTTTTCAGAATTGAGTACAATACCACTGAACTCCATTTCATTATTTAGAGTTCCCCTTACAAGAGGATTAGATTTATCTTTGACTTCTATGTTTTCTGTTTGTCCATTCACTGTGCTAATAAATAGTAACAAAAGAAATATGGTTGTCAGTGTATTAAAGTGTTTTCTCATAATATTTAATTTCTATAGATTGAATTAATAAATTATTTGTAAATATAGTTTTGTATTATGTGCCCTTGTAGATAAGCACAATACAGTTGTGTTTATATTTATTATACCCACAATAGTTATTGTTGTTAAGCGGTTGATTTGCAGCTAAATGAAGCACCTGTGCATTCGTGGTCATTTTTTATAGTATAAATTTGAATGTAAAAATACGTTTTATTGATTAATACTCCAAGTTTATACCATTGATCTATTAATAGTATAGCGCCACTATTTAAATTTCTATGTACTAAACTATTATCAATCTAATTTACTTCAGAGATGCAGTTGGTGTTATTACTTTGTAGCACAGGGTTGGACCCAATCAGACCTTGCTCATGCTTGCTTCAAGGAAAGACAAAGTATTGAACGTGTAAAGAACGGCAAAATAAACCCATCCGCATTTTACCTCCATGAAATTGCCGAGGCGTTGGATGTTACGCTTAGTGAGCTGATGGATTTTTGATAATACTTCGTTATTATTATAGTACATGAGGCTATGTTTACAACTAATTGCGGTATGTAGTATGAGCGTTGTTGTATGCTGTGCATTTTTATTATTGTTCAAGAGCTGAGATAAAAATGATTGAATCTTCAGCTCTTTTTTTGATTTTCAAAAGTTGTTGTATTCCAAAAGTCCCTGCACTTCCATGTGTCCCGTCATTTAGTGTTCTAAAGAAACTGAGCAAGTTTTCAATATCTGCATCGATGAAGTTTTCTAAAGAAGTAAATTGTAATGATTTTCTATTTAGTAAGAATTGAATTTTTGATCTTCTATTAGGTCTTCCGTTGTGTAATTCACAATATGGATTAAATCATTATATCTTTCCTCTAGAATAGTAGTTGAATGTCGTAAAACTGTAGACTGAGTATAAATGACACTTGTACTAGTTTGATTGAATTTTTGGACAGCACTTTGAAGCTGAGAACGCTTATTTCTTTGTGCAGAATTAACAACCAAATCAATAGGCGTAGGTATAGAAATTGGGTATGCCTTTGCTAAAAGCAAACCTATTTTCTACTTGCGTAAAAAAGATTCTGAGTATTCAACAACTGCTTCGGGATGTTCGAATTATGTTATTGAATACGAAGACGAATCAAATTTAATTGAATTGATGGAAAAAATTATCGAATCAAATCAAATCTTAGCGACTTACCGGCTTTGCGTGAAACAAAATATTATTTCTTTGCCTCAATCAACAACTCCAACATACTAATACCAGCATCTGAAATAACAGAACCAGGTCCGAAAATTGCTACGACACCAGCATCATACAAAAACTGATAATCCTGATGAGGGATAACTCCACCTACGATTACCATAATATCTTCGCGATTAAGCTTTTTGAGTTCTTCAATAACTTGTGGCACCAACGTTTTATGACCTGCTGCCAGACTTGAAACTCCAAGTATATGAACATCATTTTCAACAGCCTGTCGGGCGGCTTCGGCAGGGGTTTGGAATAACGGTCCTATGTCAACATCAAAGCCAATATCTGCATAACCTGTGGCAACAACTTTTGCGCCTCTGTCATGACCATCTTGCCCCATTTTAGCTATCATAATTCGTGGGCGACGACCATCTAGTTTTGCAAAAACATCTGCTAACTCATGAGCTTTTTTAAATGACTCATCATTTCCTGCCTCAGCTGCGTATACACCAGATATTGATCTTATAACTGCTTTATACCGTCCCATAACTTTTTCGCAAGCATACGAAATTTCTCCGAGACTTGCACGATTTTTTGCTGCTTCAACCGCTAATTCTAATAAATTGCCTTCGCCGGTTTCGCATGCTAGTGTAATGGCCTCTAAATTTTTCTGAACCTCATCATTATCACGTTCGGCACGTAATTTTGCCAACCTTGCCAACTGTGCCTCACGT
>JASFZK010000137.1:0-5136 GCA_045267845.1 Bacteroidota bacterium
GTGCGGTCGAGCTGTGGCATATAAAAAGCATCATCCATAATACTAACATTACCGGCAGCAGTGGAACCGCCTCCACCTCCATTATCAGCCCAATTAAGTACATCAACATAAACGGTATCGCCATTTCCATAAATAAACTCCCTGTTCGCAATTTCCTCTCCGGTAGCACCTTTTTCCACGGTACCCCAATCACCACGGGTAAACTTAAATTCAATTAATGTACCATCAGGTTCTTCTGGAAGTACAATAATCCAGTTGTTATTTTCATTTTTGCTTAATGCAAAATCGGGATTACCCGGATCCCATGAATTTAGGTTTCCTGCAATGTAAATTGTATCATCAGGAGGTGTATAACTTGGTAATGAATTTACTATAAAAGATACTTGTCCGAATACCCCGGAGCACGAAAGAACAATTCCAATAAATAGGCTAATTTTCTTCATTTGTATAATGATATTTTTCTGTCTACAAATGTATTTAATTTAGATTAGTTCTATGGTTATCTGGTTTACAAATTATTATTTTTGTAACTTCTCAAAAATCGAGTCAACTATAAACCATTATTAACCTACTTTAATGAAAAAAATATTCCTATTGTTTGGATTGATTGTTTTAACTCAAATTAATCTGCAAGCACAAAAAAATATTGAATATACTCGACAAATTAAAGCCGCTTATCCCACCGAAGATGTTGTAATAACAAAATCTTCAGTAATAGTAGAGTTTGAATACAAATCTAAATTTGGCATTGTTGCATCCGAAAAAAGATCGGAAGAATTTTTATCACTTGAAAAAAATATTGCTTTTGTTTATCCTGTTTTTTATTCTGATGATGTAAGAATAAGCGGTTTTAAAGCTGGAGATGGAAGTAGAGTAGGTATGGACGATTATTACACTAGCAACAATGTATTTCATGATGATATTAAAGTAAAGTATTCCAAGTTTAGACTCCCATATTTTGGCTCCATTTCAGATATAAAAGCAACTCTATCATGTGATAATATTAGGTATTTATCAAATATTTATTTTAGTAGTCCGCTAACAATTCTTGAAAAAGAAGTGCAGTTTATTATTCCATTTGGTATTGAAATAGATTTAATTCCGTTTAATTTCGAAAACTATAATATAGTTGTTACAGAAAGTCAAACAAAAAAAGGAAGGGTTGTAACCTACAAAGCAAATAACTTGGCAAGCATGGCTGATAACTTTGACTTGCCAGGGAAATCACATATATATCCTCATATTTTTATCCATGTAAAAAGTTACCAACTTGATGGATCGACAGTAAAAGTATTTGAAACTGTAGATGAACTATATGGTTGGTACAATAGCCTGGTGGCTGATATCGGAAATGATCCAGATGAGCTAATTCCGTTGGTAAATTCATTAATAAATGAGGATCAGTCTGATGAAGAAAAAATTGCCAGTATTTATTATTGGGTGCAAGATAATATCAGATATATAGCATTTGAAGATGGTATTGCTGGTTTTAAACCAACAAGTTGTAACAAAGTATACAATAACATGTATGGTGACTGTAAAGGAATGGCAAATATTACAAAAGAAATGTTGACCATTGCTGGCTTTGATGTTAGTTTAGCTTGGTTAGGAACGAGGCATTTGGCTTATGATTATTCAATTCCATCATTATCGGTTGACAACCATATGATTTGTGCTTTGGAATTAAATGGCACTTTAGTATATCTGGATGCCACCGAAAAATATTCTCGTTTAGGTGAGTATGCTGAACGTATTCAAAACCAAAATGTATTGATTCAGGATGGTGACACATATAAACTAGAAACCATTCCCAAGGCTGATGTTAATCAAAACATTCAACACTACGAAATAGACCTTACACTAAATAGTGATAATATAATTGAAGGAAAAATAGTTGTTAATCTTTCCAGCGAGGCAAGAGCTGAATTAATGAATATACTTAGCACTATCCCCAAAAAAGATTGGGAGAAATCATTAAAATATTACTTGAGCTCTGGTAATGATTTAATTACTGTTACTGATGTGAAAATGCCTGATATTAACAGAGATAGAGCTTACGAATTTTCGGGTAATATTTCAATGACTGACAAAGTTAGTGCTTTTGATAACGAAGCCTATTTATATATTGATCCATTTACATTTTATTCGAATTACAGTACATATGATGATAGAAAATTTGCCCTTTGGTTTGATTACAAAAAGAATATTGAGCTGGAAATAGAATTTATTGTCCCTGAAGGATGGGAAATAGTATCTATACCTGAGAGTTTGACAATTGATAATGATGAGTTCTCTTTTAACATAAGCTACAATCAAAACAACGATGTGATATCTTATAAGATGAATACCAAAATTTATGAAGCCAAAATTTCTGCAAATAACCTGGGTAACTGGAATGAGGCGATTAAATCAATTAACAAAACCTATGAACAACCAATAATTCTAAAAAAGAAATAATATGAAGAAAGTAACTACTCTAATTATTTTAAGCCTTTTTGTAGTAACAATTAGTTATGGCCAAAAACAACCCGGAATTGGGAAGTACCATGATTTCAAAGAAGAAAATGTAAAAAACTTTTGCTGGAATAGTACCGATCCAGCAAGTACTGACACGGTTGTTCCAAAAGAGTGGCTTAACGAACCTGCCGTATTTCTATATTTTGAAAACAATTATGAGATTATCCGCTTAGCGTCAAAAGCATTTGCCATTACGTACATAGCGCATTATCGTATAAAACTACAAGATAATTCGGCCCTTGAACGGTTTTCTGAAATATACTATTCTAAAAATCCTCTTGGAGATTATAGTTTGGGTTACCAGGTTATAAGGCAAAAAAACTACCTAGGAATAAAGATTATAAAACCTGATGGCTCTGAGGTGTTAGTGAATAGTGATGATTTTATTAAAGAAAAAGATGGAGGTAAAAAAATAGCAATACCTAACCTTGAAGTAGGTGATATAATTGATTATTATCAATATAATTATGATTACGGACGAACCGGATACTATCCAATAACTGATAGGTTTATTATTGGAGGTTCGTTTCCCATAGTTCACTTCAAGTATCAATTACTCACAAATAAGCATTGGGATGTTATGTTTACAACAGGTCCAAATGGCCCAAAAATAAAGGAAGAAATTATAGATAAAAAATATTTTAAGTTTACTGTAACTGGTTCTGATTTTCCATCAGCAGCAAATGTTATTTGGAATCTACCATTCTACGACTTCCCATATATAAAACTGTTTGTTAAGTCAGAGCAAAATCACTTAAGTGCAAAAAAGTCTCGACCTCTAAGAACTACTAAAATAAAAACCGAGACAATTAAAACAGCATTTACTACCTATTACGAACAAGAACCAAAAGCTGGAAATGAGTATAATAGTTTCCTTCGCTATCTTAAAAAACATGGAAAAACTAACCTAACAAAAGAAAAAAAGCTTGAAGAGTACTTTTATTATTTGCGTCATATCTATGTAAATATGCATTATATTTATGATAAGTACAACAATGGTTTGGCAAGTGCAAATAGCTCTGGTGAAGCAACATCACATGACGATGATGGAGCCCGTTATGTTTCATCAAGAGCATTTACAAGTCATTTAATATATGGCTTAAAAAAAATGAAAATACGTTATGAAGTAATTGCTGCACCCATGCGTAGCTCAGGTCAGTTATCTGATTTGCTCAGCATTAGCGAAACTTCTTATCTAATCAAAGCCAAGTTAAAAGAGCCTGTGTATTTTTATAAGCCAGATGCTTTTACTAGTTATAATGATTTGCCCTCAACAGTTGAAGGAGTTGAGGTTTACTCTTTGTATTCTTCAGATGGGAAGGTAAGAAACATCCGTGTTAAAAAAACCACATTACCAGTTTCAACTAATGTAGACAATAGTTCTTCATTTAATATTGATGTTAATTTTGATAAAGAAGATCCATTGCTATTGGACATTAATACTCAAATAACATACAAAGGAGAACCAATGAGGTTTATAAAAGATCTTTACGTTGATCAATTTGCAATGATTTGGGATGAAAATGAGCTTTATGGAACTAAAAAATGGGGCGATATGGAAGAGTCTAAGGATAAGTTACGAGTACAAATGGAAGAATTTACGGCATCATTGGAAGAAGAAAGAAAAGAAAATTTTTTAGGCTTAGCTGAAGATTTGTTTGACACAGAGGAAATTGAGTTGGGTGAATATGGAAATATTAATACAGGAAATCAGGCTGGCGAATATGATTTGCAAATTAACTTTGATTGTAAGGCTGGCGAATTAGTAAAAAAAGTTGGCAACAATTACATAATAAAAGCTGGGCAATTATTAGGCGGTCAAATTACCATTGATGATGAAGATATGGAACGAGATGTTAATATTCATATGAATTTTCCACGTACTTTTAATTATGTCATAAATATAAATATCCCTGATGGGTATGAAGCAAGAGGACTGGAAAATTTCAATCATAATATTGAAAATGCAACTGGATATTTAGTTTCTTCTGCAGTGGAAAAAGATGGAGTAATTACAATTAAATTTAGCAAATCGTACAAACATAATTTTGAAAAAGCAGAAGACTGGGGATTAATGAAAGACTTTCTTATTCCAGCATCGCTGTTTCCATCAAAGGAAATTTTGCTCCGAAAATTATAGATTAGCTAATTATAGATTCAAATTTTTGGGAGTTGTAATTTATCAGAAATTGAGTCATTTTAAAAATTATGGCAATCTTGATGCAAAGGAATTATTAGAACGCCCCTTAACTTATTTTAGATAAAATTAAATAATAAACATGGACTATTTGAAATGTGATAATTGTGGTCACTTAAACAAAATACAAACTGAATATCAAACGTTTTGCTCAGACTGTAAAAAGAAACTAGATAACAGCTACACAGTTTGGGTTAGACAAAATCCAAATAAATCATTTGAAGATTTTAAGAAAACAGAATGTATATCAGATGAAGATATTAATATTGCCAAATCCAATAAAACGAAAACCAATAAAAAAGGGCTAAAATTTTATGTAGGATTAGCTATTTCAATTGCAGTTTTTTCAGCCATTGGAAAATTTGGAGGAGAAGCTATTTATGGATTATTTAATACGGCTGGTTTTGACAAAGCAATGATGG
>JASFZK010000138.1:0-10411 GCA_045267845.1 Bacteroidota bacterium
AATTGGGTCACCACCCATTGATGGGTCGAATAACCCAATACCAAGTGTTCTTTCGGCCACAATCATGAGTAGGGTAATACCAATAATTGGAGTTGCAAGTAATTGTATCCACGAAGTAGCATATAAAGCCCATGCAAAAAGTGGCATCTGGTTAAAGCCCATGCCTGGTGCACGTAATCTATGTATGGTAACGATAAAGTTAAGCCCTGTTAATATGGATGAGAAACCCAGGACGAATGCAGCTAATACAGACATTGAAACATTTGTGCCTGTTTTAACACTGTAAGGGGCGTAAAATGTCCAACCTGTATCGGCAGGTCCATCACCAAACACTAAAGTTGATAAAGCAAATAATGCACCAACCACATAAAGCCACCATGAAAATAAATTTAATCTGGGAAATGCAACATCATCAGTTCCAAGCATAATGGGTAACATGAAGTTACCAAATACCGCAGGAATACTAGGTATAATGAATAAGAATATCATTATAACTCCATGGAGTGTAAATACCTGATTATAAGTTTGTGCTTCAATTAAATCACCGCCAGGATTTAATAATTCAAGTCGCATAAGAACACCTAAACCAGCACCAACTAAAAAGAATGATCCTACTGAATATAGATAAAGCAACCCTATTCTTTTGTGGTCTAGAGTAAAAATCCAGGATAATATTCCCTTTTTTACTTCTAAAAAACTAGGTTGTGAAATTGACGTATCTGTCATGTTATTTTCTATTTAATAATTTAAAAAATCATGTTGATTAACCAATGCAATAAACCTTTCCATAGAGGAGAATCTATTATCTTAAATTCAAAATTCACTCAATGATTAAAATTATGAGCCTTGATTAATGTGAGATTGTGAGTTATTAATTATACTATCTTTTTTTTTCTTCTTCCTTTAAAAACCAATGCCCCTAACAATGCAAAAGCAATTATCAGAATAATTGATCCTGAAATTTTTGTGAAGTTTAGAACATATTTCTGTCCTCCCGGATCGTAACTAAAGCAAAAGTTAAGCATTTTATTGATGGTTGGTCCCGATTTTTCAACATCGGCTTCTGCTATTGCCATCTTTAAATCGAAGGGTAAAAAGTAAGTGCTACCGTATAAATATCTGGTAATTTTTCCTTTAGGACTTATTACGATGAGTGTACCTGGATGAATATACTCCTTGCCATCTTTTTTAACTTTAAAACCTACTTGGTCGAGTAACCTATCTATGGTAATACTATCCCCAGTAAAAAATTTCCATGAATTTTTTGAGTCTCCATGCGATACTAGTTTTTCATAGTTACTCTTTTTCTTTCGTGCAAGAGGTGGCTTTTCTGTATGTGAAAAACTAATTGTGAAAACCTGATAGTCTTCACCAAGTTCTATGTCAGTTTTATCCATTGCCTCTGCTAGTCCGTTAAGTAACGGACTGCAAATACCCGGACATTCAAAATATACCAATGAAATAATGGTAGGTTTATCTATTGATTCTTTTAAGTTAACCCTATTGTGTAGCTCATCTGTAAAAAATAAATCGTCAGAAATGTAATCATCTAAGTGTTCGTAAACACCGAGTTCATCTTGAGCAAAGGTTGTTAAAGTAGTGATGCTTAATAGAATAAGTAATACGTAATTACTAAATTCAATTCTAAAAGACTTCATATTTCGCGTAATTATTTTGGTTAAGATTTATGGCGGCTAATTTAGATTAATTCTAAATAAAAATAACATCTTAAAATATGATATATAGCATACTGATTCTATGGCATAATTGTATTGTCTATTTTGTTAGTGTAGAAAGTCGATTTAGGAATTGCTAGAGCAAAAAAAATGCAGAGTACCACATAGGCAATCTGCATTCTTTTTAAAAGTGATAGATTAGTTATCTCACTATTTTGATATCTTTAACGTCGTCAACTTTTATTGAACCGCCATTATTTCCCCAAGCATTCAAAACATAATTTATAACTGCAACACCATCTTCATGAGTATCTACCTGAAAAGGCATTGGTAGTACATAAACGGCACCATTAACTGTAATTTCTTCGTGAGATCCGTTAAGCACTTGCTCAACAGCACGTTTTTTGTCAGCCATAAGGTAGTCAGAATCTTTTAAAGGAGGAAAAGCATTTGGAATACCCATACCAGTAACTTGATGACAAGCAACACATTTTTCGGCATAAATTTTTGCTCCTTTAGGATATTTTGCAGCAGCAGGGTCATCCTGAGGTACACTAATTACAGAGTATTCATTACTTTGTAAAGAATTATAAGTGGAAAAGCCAAATGATACAGAAATGGCTAAAATCAATAATGTGCTTAAAATAATTGAATTAATTTTTTTCATATTTAATTTATATAGGTTTAGTTTGCAAAATTAATAAAGATTTTTATTTAGAAGTATTCTATTTAATATTTTATTGTTCTATTTGGGTGGTAAATTTTGGTATTCTATAATGTTGTATTCAGCTTTAAAAATTCTATTAATCACTTCCACAGCACCCCATTCTTGCTGTAGTATCGTTATCTTGTGTTTTAGCTCCCATTTTCATGCTTTTTTCATGGGGTACAAGCATTTTCTTTGGTGGGCTTACATAAGGGATACCTAGGGATAGGCCTCTAAGAATAAAAATAATACCTAGAATTATTATAAATCCTGAAAGAACTTTGGAATAACGTTTTCTAAAAGCATTACCAACCAAGTTACCAAGTAAAGGAATGGCTAGCATGATTGGGATTGTGCCTATACCAAAAATAATCATGTATATAATTCCATTAACTAAGTCGTTGGTATTTATAGCCCCAGCAATGGCGATATATACCAAACCACAAGGGAGGAGTCCGTTTAATAATCCAATAAGAAATAGGGATGGAATTGAATTTATGGCAAACAATCTGCGAAAGCTTCCCATCATTTTGCCTGCATAACCAAAAAATAGTTGTTCAAATTTAATTTTACCCCTAAATACCGCTGGAGCAACTATTGATAATATCATTGCGATACCAAGTAATATGGATGCCCATTGTTGCAAGCCTGCCATTTCTATACCCTGGCCTAATAGCCCGAAAATAGCTCCCAATACACCATAAGTAAAAATCCGACCTATATTATATGAAAGTCCTCCAAAAATACGAACTAATATTCCTTTGTTACCAAGTGGTAATGCAATTGCTATTGGACCGCACATCCCTATGCAATGTAAGCTACCCACCAGACCCGTCATTAATGCAAAAATGTATAATTCGTACATGTTATTAATATTTACTTTACGAAAAATATTTGTTCAACATAATACTCTTTACCATCAAAATTCCAATTTATTTTCATGATGTATTTACCATGATTAAAATCATCTTTTGTTAGGGTGATTTTTTTATTGTTGTTCAGTTCCAGATCATATCTACGGTCTAAATTATTACCTGAAGGTCTAAAGAATAGTATTGTTCCGCTATCAACCTGAATATCTGGTATATTTATGGTGATACTTTTATCATCTTGAGATGTGGTAAAAACAGCATTTATACTATTCGCATTTTTGGCTGCATCAATTCGTGTTTGGTATACAAGTCCTTTGGGATAATAGTCTTCTTCAACTAGGTTTATTTTTGTGGTAGTTGTCATGTACACCAATGTTAGCATAAATACAACAAAAGCGATAATCCAGATGGCGAGTTTTGTACCCCAATTCCATTTTATTTTCATATGTTTATTTTTTATTTAGTGAGCTAGGCCCAACAAATGTACTACTGTATGTACTAAGTTTTTCTCCATCTTTATATAGTCCAATTATTACTGGAATATTTGAGGCTGACAGTTCATCTTTATTAATAACAATTAGGAACGTGCCTCTTCCAATTTCTCCAATTTCTACGGCTAAATTTTCTTGGATATGCTTAATCCTACCCGTAGGTGATTCAAGTATATAGTCAATTTTTATGGAGCTGTTTGACTTATTTACGAGATTGTAATTATAAATATTACTTAAGCTATCAGCACCATAAACTTGATATAATGAGCCTCTTGCGCGAAGAATTGTGGACTCAAAGTCACCTCTTAGCATAAATAAGTATCCAACAAAAACTAGCAATAGTGTTAGTACGATAGAATATGCAATTGACCTTATGTTTATAATAGAGTGATTTCCAGTTTCAATACCATCTTCCGAATCGTAGCGAATTAAGCCCTTTGGTTTATCAATTCTGTCCATTACCGCGTCGCAAGCATCAATACAAGCAGTACAATTTATACACTCGAGCTGAGTTCCATTTCTAATATCAATGCCAGTTGGGCATACAACTACACAGGCGTTACAATTAATACAATCACCATTATCAGTACTAATACCATTTTTAGTTATTGGTCCGCGAGGTTCACCACGTTTGTAATCGTAACCAACAATAATCGACTTACTATCAACAAGTACACCTTGTAGTCTTCCATAAGGACAAGCAATGGTACAGACCTGCTCTCGGAAAAATGCAAATACAAAATAGAATAGACCAGAAAAAATTAATAAACCGGACCAGCCACTTACGTTAGCAAACGGATTTTCGGATAAAAAGCGTAATACTTCGTCTTTACCAACCATGTATGCCAAAAACGTTGCCGCAGTTATAATTGAAATGATAAAAAAGATTAAATGCTTTAAGGATTTTTTCCAAGCCTTTTCAAAATTCATTGGCTGTTTATCCAATTTTCGCTGATTTGCAGCGGTACCTTCAATTAGGTATTCAACTTGTCTGAATACAAATTCCATGAAAATTGTTTGCGGACATATCCATCCGCAAAATAATCTGCCAAAAATTACTGTAAAAAGAACAACGAAAACAATTATTGTGATAAATGAAATCAGAATTAGATGAAAATCCTGAGGCCAAAAAACAACCCCAAAAAGTACAAATTTGCGTTGCATTATGTCAAATAACATAATTGGCTCATTACCAATTTTAATGAAAGGCCCGATATAGAATAATGCTAGTAAAAATACGGCAACTATCTTCCGCCTGTTAAAATAGCGACCCTTAACTTTTTTTGCATAAATCCATGCCCTACTACCATCATCTTTTACTGTTGTTAGCTTATCTCGAAAATATTCAGGTGTTTTGCTTTTTCCGTTATTTGCCATTATTATTGCTTTTTCATTAATACTTCACTTTTATATACCTACACCTTTGATATGCACACATATATCTATATAATTATTTGCTTTTAATACAGGAAGCCAGATCTAACAATCTGGCTCCTTTTAATATTTGCTATTATATTAAGTGTTATCTAATACTCTTTTCCTTGCGGTTCTTTTGGCGTAGCCGGTGTTGTACCTACTAAATCGGTTAGTATATAGCTTACTACCTCCAGGCGAGCCTTTTCTGAAAGTTGAGTGTTGTAAGGAATCATTCCTTTTTCAATTACACCATTCGAAACAATTTTGTATAGTTCTTCAACTGAGTTTCCGTGTATCCAATAGTTATCTGTCATATTTGGCCCTACTAAACCACCACCATCAACTAAATGACAAGCGGCACAAGTTTTAGCCCATATTTCTTTACCAGCTTCTAAATCTGAAGCACTAGTAAGGAGTACAACATTAAAATTAGCAGCTTCTGGGTTTTCTTTGGCTGCATTGTCAACAACAATTTCATATTCACGTGCCTGAACAAGATCATCAGCATGAAAAACGAATAGTCTTACACTGTAGATTATCGAAAAAACTATTGTTAAATAGAAAAGCCATTTCCACCAAGGTGGTAGGTCATTGTCTAATTCCTGAATCCCATCATATGAGTGATTCTTAATTAGGCGCTCATTGGTTAGAGTATCAATTTCATACCCTTCATCATCAATATGGTTTTTATTATCTGTAGACATAGTTTATTTTTTTTCAAATTTGTTGATTTTCATCATTTTGAAGATTGTTATTACCATCAAGTGGCATTTGACTTAATTCATCAATTTCACTTTTATCAGTTTTCATTACAAGGTATGTAACTAATACAAAAAAAGTGAAGAAAATCAGCATCGAAATTATTGGGTATATTTCAACACCGGCAATTTGTTCAAGTTGGTTAATAACAATCTTCATGATATCAATTAATTTATATTATTTATTATTGTAAACATCAGTTCCCAGACGTTGAAGGTAGGCAATCATTGCAACAATTTCTTTGTTCTCACCTACATCAATTCCGCTTTTACGTAAGCCCTCTGCAATTTTTGCATACTGAGCTTTTAAATTAGCTACAGCTTCATCTTCAAAACCTTCGGGGTATGGTACACCTAATGTTCTCATTACTCTTATCTTTTTAGGTGTTACCGAGAGGTCAATTTCATTCTCGGCTAACCAAGGGTATTGAGGCATAATTGACTCAGGACTCAGTATTTGTGGATTAATCAAATGACTATAGTGCCATGAATCGGGTTTGTAGTTAGGTAGAGATTTAACACCTTCGCGTGCCAAATCAGGCCCTGTACGTTTTGATCCGAACTGGAATGGGTGATTATAAACAGTTTCGCCAGCTTTTGTGTATTCGCCATAACGTTCAGTTTCATTTCTAAACGGACGAATCATTTGCGAGTGGCATAAATAACATCCTTCTGAAACATATACATCACGTCCTTCTAATTCAAGCGGTGTATATGGTTTAACTGCCGAAATAGTTGGTACATTTGATTTAACAAGATACATGGGAACTATTTCTACTAAACCACCAATTAATATAACAACCAAGGCTGCTACTGTAAATTGTAATGGGCGACCTTCTAACCTTCTGTGGAAACCTTCCTTTACCTTTTTGGTAGGTTTTGGAGCAGCTTCATCACTTTCGTATCTCATAAAGCTGCCTTGGGCGGCTGTTTTCCATACGTTATATACAAAGAGAAGAGCACCAGTAAAATACAGTGTACCACCAAATGCACGTAAATAATACATTGGTAATATTTGTGTAACAGTTTCGAGGAAGTTAGGATATGCAAGGAATCCTTCTGCTGTGAACTCTTTCCACATAAGTGCTTGAGTAAAACCAGCAAAATAAAGAGGTATTGAGAAGAAAAGCATACCTAAAGTTGCAATCCAAAAATGGACATTAGCAAGCTTAACTGAATAAAGTTTTGTTTTAAATAACTTTGGAATTAACCAATATATCATACCAAAGTTCATCATGGCATTCCATCCAAGTGTACCAATATGTACGTGTGCAATAGTCCAATCAGTAAAATGACTTAGAGCATTAACAGTTTTAAGTGAAAGCAATGGCCCTTCAAAAGTTGTCATACCATATGCGGTTACTCCAACCACAAACATTTTAAGTACGGGATCTTCTCGTACTTTATCCCATGCACCTCTTAAAGTAAGTAATCCGTTTATCATACCTCCCCATGAAGGTGCAATAAGCATTACAGAGAACACTACACCAAGAGCTTGTGCCCAATCAGGTAGTGCTGAATAGAGTAGGTGATGAGGACCAGCCCATATGTAAAGGAAAATAAGAGCCCAGAAGTGAATAATGGAAAGTTTGTATGAATAAATAGGCCTGTTTGCTACCTTTGGAATAAAGTAATACATCATTCCCAATACTGGTGTTGTAAGGAAAAATGCAACTGCATTATGACCATACCACCATTGTACTAATGCATCTTGAATACCGGCATAAATAGGGTAACTTAGTGTCAAGGTTACAGGGATAGCAAGACTGTTAACTATGTATAAAACGGCAATAGTTACCCACGTTGCCATGTAAAACCAAATGGAAACATAGATGTGTTTAACACGTCTTTTTACCAATGTCATTATCATATTAAGACCAAAAACAACCCAAATAAGAACAACAAGAATATCAATTGGCCAAATTAACTCGGCGTATTCTTTTGATTGTGTAAACCCAAATGGAAAAGTTAATGCTGCCAGAAGAATGATTGATTGCCAGCCCCAAAAATGGATATTACCCATTAATTTACTGTACATAGGTGTTTTTAACAACCTTGGCATTGAATAATAAATAGCTGCAAAAAATCCATTTCCCACAAATGCAAAAATTGCTGCATTGGTGTGAACTGGGCGGATTCGGCTAAATACTAACCACGAAATTTGACCACTCATGTTTGGGAAGATGAGCTCAAAAGCAGCGGTTAAACCCACTAGCATTGCAATTACTCCCCAGCCTACTGTGGCCCAAATGAAATAGTTAGTAAGCTTGTTGTCATAAGTAAATTTTTGTAACTCCATAAGCTTTAATTAATTGGTTTTTAAGTATTACAATAAAATTATTTCTTTTTTACTTTTGAATTTAAATCTTTATCAGATATTTCATTATCTGCTTCACTACTATCATCAAAAAGTAAACGTACTGATGGTGAATACATGTCATCATATTGTCCTGATTTAACAGCCCAAACAAATCCCAAAAGGAATAGACCTGCGACTACTATACCTACAATTACTAATATTATAATTACTGACATTTAAGTATTGAAGTTCCTGAATAATTAATAGGCTTCAAAATTATAACTATTTTTTAAATAGTATTGCATTTTCCTTATTTATAATGAATTAAAATAAGCTGATTTTTAACTGTTAAAATTGATCAGAAACATTGAATATTAAAAAATATTATTTACCCGGCAGCTCTAGAAGTTTATACCAAATATGAGCCTTATAACTCTTTAAATGTGTTTTTTGCTAGGTAACCAATTGAGAATGTTGCAAAAGCAACTACACTAACAGAACTAATGGGCATTAGTATGGCAGCTATTAGAGGTGAAAGGTTTCCTTGTACCGCAAAATAAAGACCAATAATATTATAGATAAATGATATAATAAAACTTATAATAACAATTAACATTGATGTTTTTGCGAATTTTATATACTCTGGAAGTTTCTCAAATTTTGATGATTCAATAATTCCATCGCAGGCAGGGGAGAAGCTGTAAATGTCGTCTGCAATTGTAAGACCTATATCACTTTCCATTAATGCACCTGCATCATTTAATCCATCCCCAATCATAAGAACCTTTTTTCCTTTTATCTTTTGCTCCTTAACAAAATCCATCTTGTCAGTTGGACTTTGATTAAATCTTAAGTTAGCCTGCTTGCCAAACAATGGTAGTAGATTGTTTTTTTCGCCTTCATTATCACCAGATAGTAGGAAAAGTGAGTAAATTGACTTTAGTTTTTTAATTACTGAAGCCAAACCTGTTCGGTAACTATTCTCAATTTTGTAATAGCCAAGAATACTATCATCAATGAATATGTACACATTTGTACTGTTTGGCATATCATCATCTTTTCCAGTAACAAATTTACGCGAACCCATATTTATTTGTTTCCCGTTTACAAGGCCTGTTATTCCAAGTGATGGTATTTCGCGGAAATTATGAACTTCATATTGTCCTTGAACATCTATGGAATCTTTAACTGTTGCACTTAATGGGTGGTTTGAGTTTATGGCTAGTGATTTTATGATCTTTTCTTGTTCAGTGGTAAGTGGGTTCCCTACAAACTTTGTGTTCATTGCATTATTAACGGTAATAGTTCCTGTTTTGTCGAAAATAATTGTATCAATACCGCGTAGTTTATCAATTACTTCAGTATTTTTTATGTAAAATCCTCTTCGCCCAAATTGGCGCATAGTACTTCCAAAAGTAAATGGAACTGTAAGTGCTAATGCACAAGGGCATGCAATTATAAGAACCGAAGTAAAAGCAAAAATAGCTAGTGAAGGATCAAAAATTAACCAAAAGCTTGCAGCAGAAAATGCAATTAAAAGGATGATAATGGTAAAATATTCACTAACTTTATTAACTATGTTATCTAGCTTTGTTTCATTATTAGCATTCTTTCTATCCTGATTCCATAACTGTGTTAGGTAGCTTTGCTCCACTTCCTTTATTACCTCAATTTCAATAATACTACCAATCTGCCTGCCTCCAGCAAAAATACTATCGCCAATTTTCTTGTAAACCGGTATGGATTCGCCAGTAACAAATGAGTAATCAATATTTGCATCACCCTTAACTAATAATGAATCGGCTGGAATAATTTCCTGATTTCTTATTATGACGCGATCTTTAACTTTAAGTTTACTTAATGGAATTATTTCTTCATTATCATTAACAATTTTTGTAACAGCAACTGGGAAATATGATTTGTAATCGCGTTCAAATGACAAGGCTTGATATGTTTTTCCCTGATACCATTTTCCAATTAATAGAAATAATACAAGTCCTATAAGTGAGTCCATATAACCAATGCCATTACCACTAATTACTTCGTATGTACTCTGAAAAAATAAAGTAAGCACACCAAGTGTGATGGGAACATCAATATTTACTAATTTGTGTTTTAGCCCCTTTATTGCACTAAGGTAATAATCTCTAGCACAATATATAACTACTGGAAGAGCAAGTATAAAGCTCATAA
>JASFZK010000139.1:0-14357 GCA_045267845.1 Bacteroidota bacterium
TTTGGGAAGATACCAATGAACCTTGTATTAAATGAAGTTAAGTCGGTTGAAATTATTCGTGATGGGAAAACAGAGAATGTTATACTTCCAGAAGAAAGCCTTAATAAACTCATAAATCACAGGTCACCTATTTTTTCAGTTAGGATGCCTTTTATTGCTCAAAAATTCGCAAAAGAATCGGTGGCAAAAGATTCAGGTATGGAGTTAGGTGATGTAATTGTGGGTATTAATGGAAATGACATTATCTATTTTATGGATTTTAGAAATGAAATACAAAATCATAAAAATGAAAGTGTAGTTATTTCGGTAGTTAGAGATATGGATACCATTAATTTACAGATGCAGCTGGATGAAGAAGGACTTATTGGGGTTTACCCGAGTGGCAATCTTGATGATTTTTTCAATCTTAGTACACAGAAATACACTTTTGTTGAGGCTATTCCTGCCGGATTTAACCGTACAATAAGTGGAATTGATAATTACCTCAAACAGCTAAAGCTGCTATTTTCACCAAAAGTAAAAGCATACGAAGGTGTTGGTGGCTTTATTACTATTGGTAGTATTTTTCCGGAGCAATGGCATTGGGAAAGCTTTTGGAAGCTAACAGCATTTCTATCGATAATGCTTGCAATAATAAATATATTACCAATTCCGGCTTTGGATGGTGGTCATGTATTATTCCTGTTTTACGAGATAATTGCACGCCGTAAGCCAAGTGATAAATTTTTAGAATATGCTCAAGTTGTTGGCATGGTAATACTATTTAGTTTGATGATATTTGCCAATGGTAATGATATTTACAAGCTATTCAAGTAGTGGCTATAAAAAACCGCCAAATACTGCGATACTCTTGCTTTTGAAACAGTTATTTGCAATAGTAAACTACTTTGTTTCAATTTTATAATTCAAGCATCTTTTAGAAAAATAGAGTATCTTTACAGTTGGTTTATACCATTTTTGATTTCAATTAGTCACAACTCCAATTTGCTGCTTTGATAATCTAATCTTTCACTCCATCAAATGATTTCTTATTGAATTACGGATAGTCGGGCCGACATTATCGTTTTATAACAAAAAAACAAAGGAGAATTCATGAAAAAACTAACCTTAGGAGTTATTGGAACTTCAAGAAAAGAAGATGAAAAACGTGTGCCAATTCATCCAGAACATCTATCACGTATACCGGAGGATATTAGGAAACAATTAATTTTTGAAAAGGGATATGGTGCACCTTTTGGTTTAGATGATGATTTTTTTATTTCTCAAGCTGGAGGAGTTGCTTCTCGTAATGAATTATTGGCCGAAATAGGCTCGGTTATTATTGCAAAACCTGTATTAGCAGATTTGCAAGAAATACGTGAAGGAGGTTTAATATGGGGTTATCCACATTCTGCGCAACAACGTGATATTACACAAACTGCAATAGACCGAAAATTAACATTAATTGCATTTGAGGATATGTTTGTTTGGTCTCCTAGTGGTCAAATAGGTAGACATACATTTTATAAGAATAATGAAATGGCAGGTTATTGTGCAGTTCTTCATGCATTACAATTAAGGGGTATTGATGGTCATTATGGTAACCAACGTAAAGTGATTATTTTTAGTTTTGGGGCAGTTAGTCGTGGAGCTATTTATGCACTCAAGTCTCATGGTTTCAGAGATATTACAATTTGCATCCAAAGACCAGATTATGAGGTGCGTGAAGAAATTTTAGATGTTAATTATGTTCGTCTTCGTAAAGGTAAAAATGGTGAGGCCAGAATGGTGACTATTGAACATGATGGCACAATTCGACCTTTATCTGATTTAATTAGTGAATCTGAAATCATTATTAATGGCACCTATCAGGATACAGACAATCCAATCGATTTTGTTACAGAAGATGAAAAAGATACTTTAAAATCAGGAAGTTTAATTATTGATGTAAGTTGCGACGAAGGTATGGGATTCTATTTTGCTAAGCCTACAACTTTTAAAAACCCAATTCTTAATATAGATAACATCGACTATTATGCAGTTGATCATACACCAAGTTATCTATGGGAAAGTGCTTCAAGGGCGATATCTGCAGCGCTAATTGTTTATTTACCAACAATTTTAGAAGGTCGTAAAAGTTGGATGAAAAATCCTACAATTCAAAAGGCTATCAATATCGATGATGGTGTGATTAAAAAAGAGTCTGTTTTAACTTTTCAAAATCGTATGCAAAATTATCCACATGATTTTATAAAAAGTTGACAGACGAAACTTATCAATTCTTGAGGACATTAAATGTTTTAAATACTAACAGATTTAGCATGACACAAACTTGCCTGTAACTATTTCTATGTATACTACGGATGCATCAGCCGCGGCAAGGATTGTAGTGATAGCTTATTGAAATGCCAATGTTATTTTTGTTAGTTGGCGGATTACGCAATAAGCGTAACACGTACAGCTTACAAAAACACAATTGGCATGAAATAACTATAAACGGAAAGCCTGTTAGCCGCCCAAATAAAAAAAGAAAGAGTATTATTCTGATTTATCGTTCAGCGACCTAAATCCGTTACCAAGTATTTCGTTTGAATTTATGGCAGTAACGAATGCATTTGGGTCAATGTGATTTATGTATTCGCGTAACATCGACATTTCGCGGCGCGATACTACGGTAAATATGATTGACTTTTCGTCACGTTTATACATACCTTCACCGCTTAAAAATGTGCCTCCACGATTAAGGTCGTTAACAATTTTATCACGTATTTCTATAGATTTATCAGATATTATAAAAAGTACTTTGTCGTAGCTCATACCTTCGAGAATAACATCGACAACCTTACCCGTGATGAAAATTACGATAAGAGAATACAATGGGATTTTCCAATCGTCGAAAGCAATTAGGCCCACAAGTACAATTGCCGAATCAACAATGATAATTAACTGGCCCAAAGGCATTTTAGTATATTTGCCTATCATCATTGCCACAATATCGGAGCCTCCTGATGTAGCTTTCGCTTTGAAAATTAAGCCCAAGCCAACACCTATAAACAGCCCGCCAAAAATTGACGACAGTAGGGCATCGCCTACAACAAGTGGTTCGGATCCATAAAAATATGTTAAGGTATCCATAAAAATTGCCGTTGCCATAAAACCAACTACAGTTTTTACCCCAAAACGTGGTCCTAAAACTTTAATGCCAATGAGTGTAAGTGGTATATCGAAAGCAAGTGCCATCATACCAACTGGTGTTCCTAATATATAGTGTAGCACAATTGAAATACCATAAACGCCACCCGGTACAATTTTGTAAGGGGTAATAAATAGCACATAACCCGATGCCATAATAAACGCACCGATTAATATCATGCTATAATTTTTAATCCAGCGTAGGCTGAATATTTTGTCTTTTTGGATGAATGCCATGATTGTAGATGTTTAACTTTTTTACTGTTTTTGCTATTGCTATTGTTACTGTTGTTGCCATTTACTAATTTATATTCGTGTTAACCACAATAGTAGCCATAGAAGCTACAGTTGCCATAGTTACAATTGTTTCTTCGATTACGCCCGTTGCAGTACTAGCAGCACCTTTCAGTTGAAAACTAAAATATTAATAGTTCCTTTTTAAAAAGCGCGCAAAAGTACATATTTAAACATACTGGCAATGAAAAAGTGAAAGTATTTATTACAGAAATTATATGTGTCGTAACGTACTGGACCTCAGCCTCAAAATATTGGCAAATTAATTATGGATTCTCTTCTAATTGGCATTTTTAACCCCAATTATTTCAGCGGCAATACTTATGGCAATTTCATCGGGTGTTTTACTATTAATGGATATGCCAATGGGAGCATGAACCCAACGTAGTTCATCATTGGTAAAGCCAATTTCATTCATCGACTTCATTATACCTGCTAGCTTTTCTTTACTACCCATTAGACCAAGATATCTAACCTTTTTCCTGATTAGAAGGCTTAATACTTCTTTATCATTTTTATGATTATTTGTCATAATTACCACGTAACTGCTGTTACTATCCAAAATATAATCGGCAATATCTTTGTAATCAATCACCAACTTTTCATCAGCATAAGTATTATCATTTAGCATACCCAGATAGGTACGATTATCAAATAAAACAATCTTAAAACCCAATTGCGAAAACAGTTTTGATACAGCAAATCCAACATGTCCGGCTCCTGCAATATACAATGTGCTTTTATAACCTATTACTTCGTTGTACGACCAGTTATTATCCAAAATAGAACATTGGTACTGCTCATCATGTGCCTTATCTGATAAATTAAAGCTAAACCCTTTTGGTGATATTTTAAGAACTCCTAAACTATTTTCATTAAGGCATGATGTTATGCTAGTTACTAAATTGATCCTGGACGGAATTAATGGAATAAAGGCTATGGTTTGCTCACCTGAGCATATCATTCCAGAACCATCTTCAACATTTCCTCTATGAACTTGTCTTTTTTTGAAAATCTGAAGTTTGTTGGCCTTGAGCATTTCCTTACAATTCTCAACTAATCTAAACTCCATGGCTCCACCGCCTATAGATCCATTAAGAATACCATCACTACACACAGCCATTGCAAACCCCTGTTTACCAGGACTGCTACCAATACTTTGGATATTTATCATCAAGTATATGGATTTTTCTTCGATAAGTTTGTCTTTAATAAAGTTCCAAATATTCATAATTTTTAATAATTAGATAGTTTTATTGCTAAGTTGCTGTTTTCCTTTGATTGTTTCATAAATTCAGCTAACTCCTCATTAGTATTTATATTTAATAGTATTGACTTACTGCTAACCTCAACTTCTTTTGTGGAGTAAGAATTTAAAAAATCCTTAAAATTTAGTTCGTTTTCTTTTTCAATAAGAATATCATCACATACTCGTTTTGATATTAATATAGGATGTCCTCCCCTATTATTTATCACGGGTTTAATCACATCAGCATGTGTTTTCGCATCATAAAGTTGATTAAGCACTTCAATTTTCATAACTGGATTATCAACATTATGAATAAATACGCAATTGCTAGCCACCTGCTTTACACCTGCTTTTATTGATGAAAAACGTCCTAAAGAAAAATTGGAGTTTAATACTATTTTTATTTTTGGAGGCAAATTTTGAGGATGGTTTTCAAGTAATTTAACACCAAACTTATTAAGTACCACTATAATATCTTCACAACCAAATTCAGAATATTGTTTAGTAATATTTTCAAGAAAAGAATCACCATCTGGCATAACCAATAAAAACTTTGGTTTCCCCATGCGAGACGAATTTCCTGCTGCAAGAATGATTACTGAATAGTTGTTTATCATATCTTAAACAAATTTAGAATTAATTTCTACATAACCCTTATTTTGTATTCTTTTCATTAAATTTGTTTCCCCTTATTTATTAAGAATATTATGACCGATAGTTTTTCAACAATTCCCTTAAGTGCATTATTAAAAATAATTTTAAACCAATATGAAAATCATGGTAATATCCTTGGGATTGCCACAGGGCTATTTTTCGATCCAGAAATTAACAAAAAGATTAGCATAACACGTTTTGGAAAATTGTTGGAATCGCCGATTGGTGTTGCAGCTGGACCTCAAACTCAACTTGCTCAAAACATTGTAACTGCATGGCTTACTGGTGCTAGATTTATTGAGTTAAAAACCATTCAAACTCTTGATGAGCTTGAGATATCAAAGCCTTGCATCGATATGCAAAACGAAGGCTATAATTGCGAATGGTCGCAAGAGCTAAAAATAAATGAGTCGTTTGAGCAGTATCTTGATGCATGGATTATTATTCATATTCTTCGTGATAGATTTGGATGGGAAAATGGTAGCGACCCTGGCGTGATTTTCAATATGAGTGTTGGGTATAATTACGAAGGTGTATTAAAAGATAATGTGCAGTGGTTTTTTAACAAGATGAATGACGCTTCAGAAGAACTAAAAGCAAAAATTGAAAGCATAAAATCTGTTTATCCAAATGTTGTAAATCTTAATATTAGTTCGCAACTATCAAACAATATTACACTCTCTACAATGCATGGCTGCCCAAGTGATGAAATTGAAATGATTGGAAATTATCTTATTACTGAGAAAAAACTTCACACAGCTATAAAACTAAATCCAACATTGCTTGGCAAGCAGAAGTTAAAGGAGATACTTAAAAACTCAGGGTTTGAAACTGATGTGCCTGACCTTGCTTTTGAACATGACTTAAAATATGATGAAGCACTCAGTATTATCCGAAATCTACAACAAAAAGCAGATGAAAACAATCTGCAATTCAGTATAAAACTCACCAATACCCTCGAAAGTAATAATAACAAGGAGGTTTTTCCAGAGGCTGAAAAAATGATGTACATGAGTGGTAAACCATTGCATCCAATATCAATAAATCTAGCATACAAGCTTCAAAATGAGTTTGATGGAAAGCTAGATATTTCTTTTTCGGGTGGTGCCGATGCTTTTAATGTTACTGACATTATTAACTGCGGATTATCACCGGTAACCGTCTGTACAGATTTATTAAAACCCGGAGGTTATGGAAGGCTTAATCAGTATATTGAAAATATTTCAGCTTTAGATTATGTGAATCTAACATCAGAAAATAAGCTTATTAATCTGAAACAATATACTGAAAACATTAGAAATAATAGTGATTACAAAAAAGGAGGTTTTCACGACCCAAGTATAAAAACAAACCGTCCTCTTGGCTCATTTGATTGTGCTCATGCTCCATGCGTTGACACATGCCCAACAAATCAGGGAATACCTGATTACATGTATTACACATCAAAAGGTGATTTTAAAAAAGCTGCCAAAGTAATAAGGCAAACAAACCCCTTTCCACATACAACAGGGATGGTTTGCGACCACTTATGTCAAACAAAATGCACGCGAATTAATTACGATAGCCCTGTGCTAATCAGAGAAATAAAAAGGTTTATTGCTGAAAATGCTGATAATAATCTAACTGTTTCAAAAATTGCAGCAAGTAATAAAACAGAAAATAAAGTAGCGATAATTGGTGCAGGTCCTTCGGGGTTATCATGTGCTTATTATCTTGCTTTGGCAGGAATGCAGGTTGATGTTTACGAAGCAAAAGGTAAATCCGGAGGTATGGCTTCCAGAGCTATTCCATCATTTAGGTTAACCGATGAAGCAATTGATATTGATATTGAAAAAATTGTTGAAACAGGAGTTAATATTCACTACAATTCTCCCATCAATAAAAAAGAGTTTACCAAACTCGAAAAAGATTCTAATTTTATCTACATTGGCACCGGAGCACAAATATCTAAACCACTTCTCATCGAAGGAAATGAAACTAAAGGAGTATTAGATCCACTTACTTTTTTATTCGATGTGAAAGAAGGGAAATATTCGGGCATAGGTTGCAATGTTATAATTATTGGTGGTGGAAATACAGCAATGGACGCCGCTCGAACAGCTTATCGCCTTGTTGGAAAAACAGGAACAGTTACAATAGTTTATCGCCGAACAATAAAACAAATGCCTGCCGATTTGGGCGAGATTAAAGCTGTTATTGAAGAAGGTGTTCAAATAATGGAATTAACAGCACCTCTAAAAATTAATTCTAAAAACGGAAGAGTTACTTCTTTAAGTTGCCAAAAAATGGTATTAGGTAATAAGGATAATTCGGGTAGGGCCACTCCAATTTTAGTTCAAGATTCAGAATTTGAAATAGCAGCTGACACAATTATCCCAGCCATTGGTCAAGATTTGGATATTGATTTTGCAAGTACTGAAAACTTAGTAACCGATGGAGAAAGCTACCAAACAAAACTACCAAATGTTTATATTGGTGGTGATGCTTTGCGTGGTGCATCAACAGCCATTAATGCAATTGGTGATGGCAGAAAAGCTGTACAGGAAATAATTAATAATGCCGGTATTGATTTTAATACCAATCAAAAAAGTAACAGAGAACTGCAAAGTCATAATAGCCTTATGATTAAAAAGGCTGAACGTGTCAGGCCTCAAACCATAATAGAAACAAGTCTTGATGACAGGAAAAACTTTAAACTTGTAAGTACAACGCTAACAGCTGAAGAAGCAATAACCGAAGCATCACGTTGCCTGCTTTGTGATGAAGTTTGCGATATTTGCACTACTGTTTGCCCTAATTTAGCTTTCCACTCATATGAAGTTGAGCCTATTACATACAATCTTCAAAATGTTTCAGTTTCTGGATTTGATGTTAATATAACCGATGGAGATACCTTTGAAATTACTCAAAAACATCAAATACTTCATATTGCCGATTGGTGTAATCAATGTGGCAATTGTGATACTTTTTGTCCGTCAGCAGGTGCACCATATTTGGATAAACCACATTTATATCTTAATAAAGATACATGGGAAAAGGATAAGGATGGTTGCTTTTTGAAAACAGAAAATGACAAAAGCACTCTGTTATGCTTCCGAGATAAAAAACAATACAGCCTGACAAAACATAATGATTTCACCCTTTTTAAAAGTGAGAATTTTATACTTAAATTAGAGAATGATGGCTTAAAAATTATTGATGTTGAAATTTTGGACACAACTAATTTCAAAAGCGACTTAACCATCGCTGCCGAAATGAGTTTGATATTAAGGGGGGCTGTTAGTTTTTATGGGAATAAAGAAAATGAATAAGTTAATTTAGTAAACATATATGTTTATATGTAGACCACATTAGTAAACATATATATTTACTTAAATAATGCATTTGTCATTATATATGTTTACTTTTGCAGATAATTATGAATTTTGTAATGAAAAATAGTCTCATGCGTAATCAAAGAAAATTATTATTACACCAAATTGACAGAAAACTAAACCCATTTAAGGAAGCTGAAAAAGTTACTGTACCATCTGCCGGCTGGGTAAATAATATCCGTATTGCTCTTAATATGACTTTGGAGCAATTGGGTAACAGATTAAATATATCTAAGCAAGGAGTGAAAAAAATTGAAGAGAGAGAAGCTTCTGGTTCTATTTCTATAAATTTATTGAGGGAGGTTGGCAATGCATTAGATATGAATTTTGTATATGGTTTTGTTCCAAAGCATGGCTCTGTTGAAAACTTAATTGATATTAAAGCCAAGAAATTAGCAAGCAAGATAGTTTTGAGAACAAATCATAATATGAAACTTGAAAATCAAGAAAATAATCAAAAGCTAATAGTAAGTGCAATTGATGAATTAGCAAAAGAAATCAAACATAAAATGAATAAATCATTATGGGACTAAAACTGGATTATTATGATGATCAAACGCCTATAGATGAAGATGAAAAAGACGGTCTTTTAATAAAAACCATAACAACACACGGAGAGTTAAACGAGCATGAACAATTAAATATTGAAAGTGCTATTCAGTGGATACTTCAAAAGAAACTTAAAGCAGATACAATACTTACCGAAGATTTCATAAAATCAATACATAAAAAAATGTTTGGCAATACATGGTCGTGGGCAGGTAAATTTAGAAAATCAGAAAAAAATATTGGTGTTGAATGGATTAAAATTGGAATTGAATTGAGATACTTACTTGATGATACTAAATATTGGCTTTACAACAAAACCTATTCGCCTGATGAAATTGCAATTAGATTTAAACATAGGTTAGTGAATATCCATTGTTTTCCTGATGGAAATGGACGGCACTCACGAATTATGGCAGATATAATAATTGAATCAATTTTAAAAAAAGAAGTATTTACTTGGCATTATTCAAATATGGTAAAGCCAGATGTAATACGAAAAAAATATATAACAGCAATAAGAGAAGGCGACAAAGGAAATATAAATCCACTAGTTAAATTTGCAAGAAATTAAATACTTTAATCAAAAAAGAAAAATATAAAAACACTGAAATAACAATATTATGACCAAAGAAAAAGTATTAGAAAACACAGTTCAAAGATGCCGTGAAAGACATCTAATTTTACCAACATACGACCAGATGCGTAACCCCGATCATATACCAGAAAAACTTAGAAACAAGTTAAAGGGTATTGGACTATGGGAATTGAACTCACTAAATTTGTTTAGAATTAACTGGAAAAACAACCCAGTTAGTGGTGATTTTGGAGGAGTTAATTACATTGAATTAACAACTGAATTAACAGGAGTTAAAGCAAAAATAATATTACTTGTTGGGAAATATTTCCCAACTGGCACACATAAAGTAGGAGCTACATTTGGTCCATTGGTCGAAAAATTAATTACTGGTAAATTCGACCCAACACGTCAAAAAGCTCTTTGGCCATCAACCGGAAATTATTGCCGTGGTGGTGCTTACGATTCGCATTTATTGGGCTGTGAATCAATTGCAGTATTACCTGAAGGGATGTCGAAAGAACGTTTTGATTGGCTATATAAAGTTGGCGCAGAAGTTTTTGCTACCCCGGGTACCGAAAGTAATGTTAAAGAAATATACGATAAAGTAAAAGAGCTTATTGCCGAGAGAGGTGATGAAATTGTCAACCTAAATCAATTTGAAGAAATTGGAAATCCTTTGTGGCATTATGCAGTTACTGGTCCTGCAATGGAAGAGGTTTTTAATTCTGTTAAAAATTCCGACAGTAGATTTAGTGGAGTATTCTTAACGCAAGGCTCAGCCGGAACTCTTGGAAGCACCGATTATCTAAGAACAGTTTATCCCAATTTAAAAGTATGTGCAGGCGAGGCATTACAATGTCCTACTTTGTTGGAAAATGGTTATGGCGAGCACCGTATCGAAGGCATTGGAGACAAGCATGTTCCATGGATACACAATATCAGAAACATGGATATGGTTGCTGGTATTGACGACAATCCAAACATCCGCTTAATGCGACTATTTAACGAAGATGCCGGAAAAGATTA
This sequence comes from Bacteroidota bacterium, assembly GCA_045267845.1. GTDB lineage: Bacteria > Bacteroidota > Bacteroidia > Bacteroidales > F082. The sequence continues at coordinate 10,895 of JASFZK010000139.1, forward strand.
TCTGAAAAATGAGTTAAATATTAATCCTGAATTAGTTGAAAAACTTAATTTATTAGGAATTTCATCCATAGCAAACCTAATGGGTGCAATTAAACTTGCCAAATACTACGAAATGGATGAAAATGATGTGGTATTTTCGGTTGCTACCGATTCTATGGAGATGTATCAATCACGCCTTGCTGAAGAAAAGGAACTTCATGGTGAGTTTACAAATAGAGATGCTGCTGTTAGCTTTGATGCAGACTTACTTGGCTTGAACATTGACCATATGATTGAAATGAACTATTACGAGAAAAAGCGCATGCACAATCTCAAATATTTCACATGGATAGAGCAACAAGGCAAAACTGTTGAAGAATTAAATGCCCAATGGTATGATGATACTTATTGGACATCCCGCTATGACAAGGTTAAAGAATGGGATGAAAGAATAATGGAATTTAATGAGAGGACAGGGGTGCTGAAAGAGTACCTATAGAAAACTCATAAAAACACAATCCTGTATCACTATTCAATTAACAACAGGATTGTGAAATTTCGTCTTGCAAACCCAATCTGGTGCAAGCCTGAAGCAAAGCCAGTGCGTAGGGACTTGTGCCAAATTATAATTTAAGAATAAAAAAGTCACTAAAATGACCAACCACAAATTCAAATACCAATGTACCAACTGTAACACTCAATACCTAGAGTCACAAGTTACATACCTATGCCCCAGTTGCAACAAATCAAATACTCCAGATCTCCCACCAAAAGGAGTGTTGAAAGTTATCTATGATTACGATACTCTCAAAAAAGAAGGACTAACATTTGAGAGACTCAAACAAAGTACGTTTATTGATTTACTACCAATTAACTCTATCAAAAGCTTGCCAAATTTACAGGTAGGTGATACGCCTATTTATAAAATTAATACTTTCAATAATTCTAATTTAGAGTTTAATCTCTTTCTTAAAGACGACTCTCAAAACCCAACTTACTCGTTTAAAGATAGGGCTTCGGCAGTTGTTTCAGCATATGCAAAAGAAAAAGACTATAATACAATTGTAGCAGCATCAACTGGTAACGCGGGTTCTTCTTTGGCAGGAATTTGTGCTGCTCAGGGGCAAAAAGCAATAATATTAGTTCCTAAATCTGCACCAATTGCTAAGCTTACGCAGATATTAATGTACGGAGCTACGATTATTCCTGTTGATGGAACATATGATGATGCCTTTGATTTGAGCATTAAAGCAACTGAGGAATTTGGATGGTACAATCGTAACACAGCTTTTAATCCGTTTACAATTGAAGGCAAAAAAACAGTGGCATTTGAGCTTTTCGAGCAGATGAATTTTACCGTACCTGATAGAATATTTATTCCTGTTGGTGATGGAGTAATTATTTCGGGAGTTTATAAAGGATTTGAAGATTTACTCAAACTCAAAATTATAAATCACATGCCAACCATTGTTGCTGTACAAGCTGAGAAAAGTAATAATCTCGTAAGAAATATTGGGAAAGCTAATTTTGAAATAGAAGAAAGTACTACAATTGCCGACTCCATTTCGGTTGACATTCCACGTAATTATTACATGGCTCAAAAATATATTGTAGATTATAATGGAGAGCACATATGTGTTTCTGATGAAGCAATTCTGGAAGCATCTTCAATATTATCAAAAAATACGGGACTATTTGCCGAACCTGCTGCTGCGGCAGCTTTCGCAGGAATGCTAGCTTATAAAAATACCAACAAAATTCCTGTTAACTCAAATAATATTGTTCTACTTACAGGTAGTGGATTAAAAGATTTACAAACTGTTAGTAGCATTATAAAAATGCCCAAAGCAATTAATCCTTCAATCGAAAACCTTAAAGAATTATTGTCATGATATCCTTTACACTAAACAGAAAAATGCAAGAATATGACGGCAACCCCGATAAGTCGCTGTTGGAATATTTGAGGCTCGACAAACACCTTACATCTGTTAAAGATGGCTGCTCAGGACAAGCTGCTTGTGGAGCATGTACTGTTGAAATTGATGGAAAAGCAATATTATCTTGTGTTACAAAAATGAGCAAACTTCAAGATAAAGAGGTGCTTACTCCTGAAGGATTCCCTGATTATGTGTTAGATACAATTGCCAAAGCTTTTGTAAATAAAGGGGCTGTACAATGTGGGTTTTGTACACCAGGATTCATAAGCCGCACAAAAGTGCTCCTTCAAAATAATCCACAACCAACCATTGAAGAAGTACAAAAAGCTATCAAGGCTCATATTTGCCGTTGTACAGGATACAAAAAAATTGAAGAGGCAATTGTTCATGCCGGTGATGCAATTAGCAATGATGAAAAACTCGAAATAACTATCACATCTGGTAAAATTGGTATTTCACATCCAAAATACGATGCGTACAATACAGCAATAGGAAAGCGTGATTTTGTAGATGACATTTTTTTAAAGAATATGCTTTTTGCCGCTCTTAAATTTAGCGACTATCCAAAAGCTAAGATCTTAAAAATTGATACTACTAAAGCAGAGAAACACCCTGGAGTTCATCGTGTTTTTACAGCTAAGGATATTCCTGGCGAACAAAAAATTGGATTAATTTTTCAGGACTGGTCAGTAATGATTGCTGAAGGACAAACTACTCATTACATTGGTGATGTCTTGGCTGGAGTTGTTGCCGATTCAGATAGTATCGCTCGCGAAGCTATTAAGTTAATTGATATTGAATATGAAGTGCTTAAACCAGTTACCGATGTTTTTAAAGCAATTAACGGTGATCGTGTTCACAAAGAAAGACCAAATAATTTTGAAACAATACAGTTTACCATTGATGATGCAGATGCAGTAATAAAGTCTTCTGAATACACTAGCTCAGGAAATTATGAAACACAACGCATCGAACATGGATTTTTAGAAAAAGAAGCAGCTGTTGCCCGCCCCGATGGTAAAGGAGGCATAGAACTTTTTAGCCAAAGCCAAGGGGTTTACGAAGATCGCCGACAAGTGGCAATGATATTAGGCTTACCAGAAGAAAAGGTGAGGGTAATTCTTGTACCAAATGGTGGTGGTTTTGGTGGCAAAGAAGATTTGAGTGTACAAGGACAAACTGCCTTATTTGCTTTTTTACTTAACCGTCCTGTAAAACTTACATTACTTCGTGAAGAATCAATCATGCTACACCCGAAACGTCACCCTGTTTTTATGAATATGACGGTTAGTGCAGACAAAAATGGAAAATTAACAGCATTAAAACTGAAAGCTATTGGCGATACCGGGGCTTATGCATCTGTTGGCATGAAGGTTATGGAACGTGTTGCAGGTCACGCATCAGGGGGTTATTTTATCCCGGTAATTGACATTGAGGCTCATACAGTTTACACTAATAATATTCCAAGTGGTGCAATGCGTGGTTTTGGTGCAAATCAGGTTGCCTTTGCCCTCGAAAGTTGTATTGATGATATATGCAAACAAGCT
>JASFZK010000140.1:0-18272 GCA_045267845.1 Bacteroidota bacterium
TAAATATCATCGGTAATTTTTTTAAACGAATTTGCCGCAATATTAAACACAAATAAATCCGATTGCCCATTTTGCACGGCCGACAAAACAAATAACTGACCATTATTCGAAAACCCAAAATCAGTTACCTTTTGTACATTATAAATAACTCGCTTCGTAAACTCCTTGTCCTCAATATTATATCTATAGAGCCAAGGCATTCCTTTATTTTCAATAATAAAAGCCAATAATTTACCTGTTGGATGCCACGCAAGAAGTGGGTATGAATAATCGGTTTTTGTATCGATGGTTACGCCCCTTTTAAATATCTTTTTCTTTTTTCCGGTTGTTAAATTATATAGATAAATTTTATACTTACCCATCTCGTTGGTAGTGTATGCAATATAATCACCATACGGACTTATATGAGGCTGGCCATAACGGATGTCATCTTTATATTTTATCTTAAAAAGATTTTCAGGCATATCCTCACTTTTTGAGTATTGCGAATATTCAGCACGATAAAATTCATTCCACTCTTGCGTTAATTGCTTAAACGACATCCCGGTAACGTACATAAACCCTTTGTCGATACTATTACTCATACTCGTCATATGAATAATATTACTAACAGTGGCCATGCCAAACCGTTGCGCAATAAACCGCCATAGCGAATGCCCGGCATAAATGGCATCATCACCAGTTAAATTATTAACCTTATCATACCTCCCCGAAAGAATTCCATCGCGCACACGATTATCAAACTCAACACTCCAATCGTTGCCAAGCCACGAAATAATACCAACTTTATACCAATCAGGCAGCGAGAAAAATGTTGATGTTTTAACCTGCTGACCCATGGAGCCGCCAAACATCATCTGGTTAAACAGCACCTGGGCAATTCCATCACGTATTTGTTTTTCTAAATTAACATGATTACCATCAAAATAAATAAACACCTTCGAACCAATAATATGAGTAATACCCCCAATATTATAATCCTCATTCGTCATTAAACCAATGTTGCTTTGCTTTAAATCTGTTAAATTATTGAATACAATAAATTGGATTTTTTTATCCAGCAAACTGCCGAGTTTTGTTTCTATTTGCGGAATCTGCTTCGTTGCATACCGTGCAGTGTATTGGGCCAACTCCTTGCCATTCAGGTAAAAATAAGTGTCAATATCCCTAAATTTATAATAGGTCCAGTGAAAATCTTTGAACTGAACTCTGCTTTTTCCGAAGGTTTGATTGGAGCCATTATAAAATTGCGAAAATCCAAACACAGGTATCAGCATAATGATTAAAACGGTAACCCATCTCACCCAAAACCAATTGTCAAAAGCCTTATGTTTATAATTTCGAATAATAATTTTCTCAATTTTTGCAAAATGCTAAATTAACACAAAATTTAAGCCATATTGTATTGTCGAGCGTAATATATGGATGCTGATATTTTTTATTTGGGCGGCACACCTGCCTTCATGAAAAAATTCCGGCAGGCTAACCACGCTTTCCGCTTAAAGTTGTTTTGTACCTACTGTGTTTTTGTAAGTTGTACAGGGGCTACCTCTGTCCGCCTCTGCCAACAAACAAAAACATCAACGGTTCTGCAACAAGCTTCCGCTCCAATCATTGCCGCAAATTACACTCATTACAAAATACTTAATCAAATTATAATTGTCCAAACCCCCAAATCCCAACTTTACTACTTTACTACTTTACAAACTTTATAACTTTCAACTTTATAAACTTTCAACTTCATTACTATCTTTGCCCAAAATAAAACCACAACTATGATAACCATAAAACGATTTCCATTTAATCCCTTTCAAATAAATACTTACGTACTTTCTGATGAAACAGGAGAATGTGTTATAATTGATCCCGGTATGCAAGGCGATGCCGAAGAAGCAAAAATTGCAGATTATATTGCAACCAACAACCTAGTGCCTGTAATGTTGTTACTCACTCACGCCCACATCGATCATATTGTTGGAAATAGTTTCATTGCCGATAAATACAATCTCGAACTAACAGCACATAAGGATTGTGTTTCCTTTCTGATTGGTGCCGAATCATATGCGTCTTCATTCGGACTAACTTTAGAAAAAGTAAAAACCATCGATAACTTTGTTGACGAAAATACTCCCATTAAATTTGGCAATTCGGAGCTAAAGGTTCTATTTACACCAGGTCATGCTGATGGTAGCTTGTGCTTTTATTCTCCCGAAGATAAATTCGTTATTACTGGCGATGTGCTATTCAACCAAAGCATAGGCCGTACCGATTTAAAAACAGGTGATTACGATCTGCTTCAAAAAAACATTTGGGAAAAACTATTTACACTTCCTGATGACACGGTTGTTTATCCCGGTCACGGACCAGAAACCGGAATTGGTTTTGAAAAAATGCATAACCCATTTGTGGCAATTGGAAAAGAATAGTTATCGGCTATAAGAAAACGCCAACGACTTCGTTACGCTCATATTTGACGCCTTCTTAAAACCCACTTCAAAAATGGCGAGTTTTCCTAGGGGCACCAGTTATGATCTAGTCGGATAGTAGGCTGTGTATTTTTTTGTTTATTGGAACAACAATTACTGTTACACCACAAGCCTCCAATGCTTCTTTGAATAGAGATTCAATTTCATCTACTTTTTCTGCCCAATAGGCTTTGGCTCCATATCCTCTGGCTAGGGATACAATATCAAGTCCAGGTATATCCAAACCTGGTACATTTGGTGTATTTTCAAGTAAAGCAAACGATTTTAGTATGCCATACTCTTCATTCTGAGGTACCACAATTACGATGTGTAAATTATGCTGAACGGCAGTCCAAATAGCTTGAGGTGAATATTGAAACGACCCATCTCCAATTACTAGTATAACAGGCCTGTTCCTTCCCGAATGTTTTTCGGCATATGCCAAACCAACAGCTGCAGGCATATCCCAGCCAAGTCCGCCCGAACCCATTGTATAATAACTATCGGGGTACGCAATTCTACCAAGCCTTGTATTTCCTAACTCAGGAATATTTGATGGAGACTCCTGAACAAGAATATAATTCTCAGGAACCATAGTTGACAATACTTCAAAAAGTTGATTTGCCGTTAATGGGTATTGAATATCTTTTGATAAATTGAATTCAGTAGGTGAAGCTTCATTAATTTCACTTCTAACATTTTTATTGCGTTCCTCAACTTGATTGCACAATTCAATAAGCGCCAAACCACTATCACTTACCAAGCTGTCGCCAACAGCTGACTTTGCTGCATCATATGGGTCATCGGTAATTTGTAAGAGTCTTGCATTTTTAGGCAAATAGTCGCCTGGTACCCATGGGTAATAGCGAAAAACAGGAGCTCCAATAACAATTATTAGATCATGCTGTTTAAGGCTCGCACTCAACGGACCAATAGCCGAGGGCAATGTGCCGGCAAATAATGTATGATTTTCGGGGAATGAAACCCTTTCGGAAAATGGGCCAATCCAAACTGGCGCATTTAGCTTTTCTGCAAAACGAATTCCCTCATCCCATGCATTGCTACGCGAAATATCACCACCATAAACCAGAACGGGGTTACTACTTTTGCTTATAATATCCGCAAACTTTGTAATTCGCTGAGGATCTGGCGCTGTACGTGTTGAGATCGTACGAAAAACATCGATGTCATCCATTTCCTGGTCCCAATCATCCAATGGAAGTGAAAGGAAAACAGGGCCGGTTGGTTGCTGAATAGCTGTTGCATAAGCTCGCATAAATGCGCCCGGAATATCCTGAGCCCTTACAGGTTCGTAACTCCACTTAACCCATGGCTTTGGAAAATTTGCCGCTTCAACATTAGTTAAAAACGGCTCCATCAATAACATGTCGCGGGTTTGTTGTCCGGCGGTGATAATTAGTGGTGTTTTATTAACCTTTGCCGTGAGTATACACCCCATGGCATTTCCCATACCAGCACCAGTATGTACATTCACTATAACAGGTTTTTTTAACCCTTGGGCCAACCCATCGGCTATGCCTACCACGCTTGCTTCTTGAAGCGCAAGAATATAATTAAAATCATCGGGGAAATTTTTCAAAAACGTCTCTTCGGTTGAACCCGGATTTCCTACAATGGTAGTTAATCCAAGTTGACGAAATAAATTAAAAGTAACATCACGTACAGTTGCCATAGTTGCCTTTTTTTATTGTGAAGCAATTCATTTTAATATTAAACTAATTATTCGATCACGATTTTCTAATGGCAGTTTTATTTACTTACAACCACCTTTTTGCTACCAATAATATCAAAACTATTGCGCAATACGGCAACATACAAACCTGGCGGCAGTTCACTAATATCCATTGCATAGTTTTTTTGCACAGTATTTAATTTCAATTGTTTTAACATTATACCTTGTGTATTATATAGGCTCATAGTTGTGCCAATTGCTGGTTCACTTAAAGTAAAATACAACTTAGTAGTTATTGCACTATGGTTGTTTTGGCTGACTGTAAATGCATTAAGTTTATTTTCATTAACATCAGCGTAAAAAGCATAATAGTAAACATTCATATTATTTTCAACGTATTCATGGTCTCCATCCATAGCAAGCCCGGGTGTGTAATCCATTTGATAAAATACACGATTCAACCCATCAAATTCACCTGCTGACACAGGAAATACACACTCATCAAACATTTGCGTAATATTAGTACCAACCATACTGGGATAAAGACCCCATGTTCCACTTTGGCTCCTATATTTCCACCATATACGTTTTAAGTTATTTATTCCATTATCATAAGTCTCGGTAGTTGATGTATATGAAACGAATATACCTCCATTATAGCTATATGATATACTTGGCATTGTTGAAATACCCATCTGACGATATGATTGAAATATTTCCGGATCCCAGGTAATAAAATCTAATTCACCATTTCCGTTAAGGTCTGGCGACCATCCAACAAGATTATAGTTTTCAACAAGTTCCGATCCTAGATCATCTGTATATGGACTAAGTGCATTTAAGTTATTCGAAAACGTATCCATATTTTCGTTCCAATAACCTATTCCATCAGTAAAAGGGAAAAATTCAAAGTTGTTTCCCGGTTCAGGATGGAGAACCCTGCTAATACCAAAAACAACATGAGCCATACCATCATTATCAAGCATTAAATTTGCTGAATTATCAACACAATAAAAAGTGTCAGTTATAGTAGTATTCCAATCAAACATTGGATACGGATGTTCCCATATTACTGTTTTATCCCAGCTATCACCATTATCTGTAGATTTCATAAGGAACAAGTCTGTCCATGCATCACCTACTAAAAATGCAATTACCCCTTCGTTTGGTTCTGCCCACACAAAGTTATCAGCACTAATCTCGGTATAGTAATCGGATCCAGTACCATCCAACACCTCTGCTTCAATATCCCAAGTAGCTCCAGCATCAGATGATCTGTAATACAAAAGTGCACGTGGCTGCCCTTCATACAGGTCGTATGAGTTTGCTAATATGTGAATTGTATTATTATCATCACCGGTAGTAATTACACGAGGCCACTTTAGATTGGTTGGACCTGTTAATGTTTGAAAATTCCAATTACCTGTACCTTTTTCACTTCGTGTTGAAATTTTTAATCCTGCTGCTAAATGTGCGACTATTATTTCACCATTTTCGCCCAAGGGAGCATAACTAGGCCAACCGGTCCTTTCATCTTCAACTCGTATATTGGGTTCATCAAGCCATGTAAGGTATTGTGGAGAAAAATTATAACCTGTTCCTCTATCATCAAAATTTGGTGCTCCTTCAACTCCTCTTGTCCAAACAGACCCTATTGTTCCATCCTCATAAACATGCATCCTATTACCTAAAAATGTGTACGCTTGCAAATCGTAGTAGGTTCTACCTACAATATCTTCACCTATAACAGACTCTCTTGTATTATATTCATTTTCACCTACTCCATTATTCATAACCTCATCCATAGGCCTTACAAAGACAACTTTTTTCGAAATATTTCTAACCAAAACTGGGATTTGAACTCTTTGCTGTGAAAAACTAAAAATACTAATGCAAAAAATTAAGGATATTAGAACTAGTTTTTTCATGGTTATTTTGAGTTTGGTATTTAGCACAGTAAAAGTACTTTTTTAATTCCAAATTACAAAACCAAGGTTATTATTATTTTTATGAAAAGGATTGTTAGGGCTTAATCTAAACTTAGGCCATGTTTGTACTAAACCTATCCACAGCCCCAACAATAGCCTCCACATCCTGATCCAGCATGCACTTAAAATGTTTTTTAGGACATTTGTTGTATCCAATTTTACTACAAGGGCGACAAGACAAATTTGCCACTTCCGCAATAGTAAAATTATTACTGTTTTTAGGCATATATGGGTACATTCCAAAAGCAGGTACCGTATTACCCCAAATACTTATTGTGGGTTTATTAAAAGCAGCAGCAATGTGCATAAGGCCTGTGTCGTTTGTAATAATTACATCAGCCTGCCTAACTAATGAAGCCGATTGGTTAATATTAAAAAAACCGCAAGTATTTATAACAATTGAATTTGGTAACATTTTAACAAGATCATCACCTCTTTGTTTATCATCCGGACCACCAAGTAGCACAACAGGTTTTTCAATGTTACTTATTATCTGAACTGCTTTTTCAGAAGGTAATATTTTTGTACTGTGCTGCCCACCAATAACAAAGCCTATGTAACCATTTTTGAGATTATCATTTATTTTAACTGGTATAACTTCGTCATCAATCGGAATATAATATTCAAGACCAAGGTTGTCATTTTTAATACCAAGATGTTCAACAGCTTTTAAATATCTATCTACAATATGAATATCAGGCAATCTATTAATCTTAAAATTAACCAACAGCCACTTTTCAATATTTACTTTTGGGAAAGTATAACTCTGTACTTTCAATTGTTTTTTAACATTATGTGAGCGCATGCTTTTTTGCAAATCAACAATCACATCAAACTTTTCAGATTTCAATTCTCCTAAACATTCAGAAATATTTTTTTTAAATGAATGTACTTTCTCAACATTAGGATTTGCTTCATAAATGCCCGAATACTGTTTTTTAGTAAGAACATGAAGTTCATAATCAGATTGCTGCTTTATTGCACGAACAATGGGTGTAGTAAGTACAATATCACCAATAGAACTAAAACGTATGAGGAGTATTTTTTTCAATAGCAATTATTTAAACTGATAATAAACCATAAGTATCAACGAATCATTATAGCGCCCATGATCAAAAATACGGAAAACATCACCAGTTTGATTTGTTGAGAAAATATTTAACATCGAATTATTAGTCCGTAAACCAACACCAATATTTGGGGATATAAAATAACTTAAACCTAAATTAATTTGAAAAGTAACTCTAGATGGTTTGTTATAACCTTGCTGGTCACTAATAACTTCCAAATCTACTTCCTCGTAATACCCTAATAAAAAACCTGCCGAGGGACCAGCCTCAATCTTAAATCGTCCTGCTTTATATTGATATAATAAGGGCATTTCGATATAATTTAATCTCAAAATGTACGACTGGTAATTATTCTTCTCTCTTGGGTTTTCGCGACTACCTTTTTGGAAATAAGTTAGTTCCATCTGCAAAGCCGACTTTTCACTAACATCAAGGTTAACATATCCTCCAAAAAATATTCCAGCTTTATTGTATCCCGAAAATGTATCCCCCGCAACTTGAGTACCAGCTATTCCGCCAATAACTCCACCATGAAACTCCTGAGCAGAAGCTGCGAATCCAAAAAACAGGGTTGTTAAAATTATTATGTATCTACCTAACATCTATATTGCGTTATTTATGGGCGTAAAGATATAAAAACATCATATTAAATTAAAAGTATATATTAGCGCTCTAAAGAAATTAATTAAAACTAAATGTTTATGAAAAAAATGAGTATGTTAATTGCCTTGATAGGCATGATGATTTTTCCTATGATGCAAGTACAGGCACAGGATGTAGTGGCAGGAGATATTCTTGGCAAATGGCTTAATGAAGACAAAGATGCGCACGTTGAAATCTTCATGGTAGGGGACAAATACTTTGGAAAACTTGTTTGGATTAAAATTCCAATTGATCCAGATACAGGAAAGGCAAAACTAGACAAGCACAATCCAGATCCCGAACTGCAAAAACGTCCAAGTCTTGGATTAGAGTTACTTACTAATTTTGTTTTTGAGGATGACGAATGGGAAGATGGCGAAATATATGATCCAAAAACTGGAAAAACATATAGTTGCTATATGGAATTTCCTGATGAAGATAATCTTGATAAACTAAAAATAAGAGGTTATGTAGGCATTAGCTTATTAGGCAAAACTACTTATTGGACAAGAGTTAAATAAATCTGAACTCTAAAAAAAACTTAGTGGTGTAACGATGTGATAGTTTATCATATTGCTACACCATTTTTTTATTTACTTTCCTTTGCTTTTTCTTCCTCAGCTTTTATTATTGCCGCTTTTTCATCAGCAATACTTTGTTCGAGTGCAGTAAGTTTTTTACAAGTTGTTAGTTTATCAGATGAAGCTTCAACTAGTTTACTAAACTTTGATCTTAAATTGTCAACATCGCTATAACGTTTGAACATTTTTTGTCGAAAAGTTGTAACATCGGCTTTCAATTCATTTAGCTGGGCTTTAACCATACTATTTTCGCTATTCATGCTATATTCCAATTTGGCTAGTTTATACTCACATTCAATGTTTGCTTTGGCATAAGCATCAATTTGCATGCGATCATCATCACCAGTACTCGCTACAGCAAATGAAGTAATATTTAAAATCAAAAAAACTGCTATTATTAAGTTTATATTTTTCATATTTCGTAAAATTTATGCAAAAGTAGTTATTATACCTGCTATAACTCCATACTACATTATAAATTGTTTATAAATTAATTGCGTTAAACAATCATCATGGCAGCTTTAACGCCGTCAGCAGCACTTGAAATAATGCCCCCCGCATAACCACTACCTTCGCCTATCACGCTTAGGTTTTCGAAACCCACACATCGTTTATATTCATCACGATCAACTTGAATTGGAGCTGAAGTTTTACTTTCTAAGCCCATAATATTTCCAGTGTCAAAGCCCTTCATTTTTCTGATGAAATCTTTAAGTCCTTGGCGCATTGCATTTTCAATCTCATTTGGTAATAACTCCCACAATGGTGCCTGTTTAACTCCCATGGGATAACTGGTGTAAAAATTTGAGGTAGTATTAGTTTTATTAATGAAATCACGAATGCTACAAATTGGAGCTTTGTAACCCTTTGAAAACTTATGGAAACTATTTTCAAGATTTTCCAGCCAATCAAGGGTTTCCAATGCTGTAACTTCACGCTTTAGAATATTATTCATATTTAAGGTAGCAACACATGCCGCATTGGCAAAATTATTATCGCGTAGGTATCGGCTCATACCGTTAACAATATTTGCATCTTCAACAGCGGCTGCGGGCACTATTATACCACCAGGGCACATGCAAAAGCTATAAACCTGATGCTTACCATCTCCTTTGGAAGTTAAACGGTATTCGGCAGCTTTTACTCCTGGCAAAGTTTTTTTACCCCATTGCGCTACATTAATAATTTCCTGATGATGCTCCATGCGACTACCAATGGCAAAGTTTTTTGTATGAAAACCAACTCCCCTATTCATTAGCATACGATAAGTATCATAAGCAGAATGGCCGGGTGCAATAAAAAAATAATCTGCTTCAATGCTACCATTGTTAGTTTCAATGTGAGTTACCCTACCACTTTTAACTTTAATATCAGTCATGGTGGTTTCAAATAAAAATGTGCCACCAATATTTACAAATTGATTTCGTAGATTTTCAACAATTAATTTGAGATTATCGCTACCCAGATGAGGATGGGTCATATATTCAATTTCTGCCGGAGCACCTGCCATAATATATGATGCAAGTATGAATTTTTTTTCTGCTGATATTTTTTTACTTCGGGATGTTAGTTTGCCATCAGAAAAAGTACCTGCTCCACCTTCACCAAAGGCATAATTACTTACAGGATTAAAAATTCCGGTAGATTCGAATGCTTCAATACCTGCGGTTCTTTTTTTAACATCGGTACCTCTTTCGATAATTGTTGTACTAAATCCGGCTTTTTGAAGTACGAATGCTGCAAAAAATCCGGCCGGGCCACTCCCCACCACGACAACTTTTTCGTGTCGCTTTTCATGCATAATTTCCAGCTCAGGTTTGGAAACTGGTATACTTTCATCTATTGAATCGGAAGTAACTAGCAACCGCATTTGCCAGTGGATATTATTTTTATTTCTGGCATCGAGACTTTTGTTTTCGATTATGTAAGTAAAATCGGTAGTATCTAAATAGCGTTTAACCTTTTTTCTTATGTCAAGATCGCTGTAGCCAGATGGCATTTTTACTGATATGTGTTTGTTGCCCATTATGTAGTTTAAAATAATACCAAATGTAAACATTATTATGACAAAGATATGGATTAAGTAATGGCTGAGCCGCGACAGGGATTGAAGTGATAGATTGTTGAAATACTGATGTGATTTTTGTAAGCAAATGGAGGCTGACAAAGGAAGACACCGGCTTACTTAACAAAAACACAATCAGTATGAAACAACTACAAGCGTAAAGCCCGCAGTTCGCCATAAAAATAAAAAAGCCAACCCTATTAAGGATTGACTTTTTAACAAATTAAAATTTAAACCTAGTTTACTTTTTCAAAAGTACGGCGGATATTTAGCCCATCTTTAGTAATTAAATTAATAATATAAATACCTGATTTATAATTATTAATGTCGATATTCACATTTTGGTTATGCCCAAAAGAAATACCGTTAACCTCTGTCATTACCTGACCGATACTATTAATTACGACCACGGTATATGTGCTTCCAGCTTTTCCGGTGAACATAAGCTTGATATTTTCCTTTGCGGGATTTGGATACAATGAAACATTGGCATTGGCCTCAGCATCATCAATACCTGTACAGTCATCAATGGTAACATCATAATAATCAGATGCTCCAACACAGTATGCATCTGTAGTTTCTGTTACAAAAACAGATCCGGCACCGGGCTCGCCCCACATAACCGAAATCATATAAGTACCTGCACCTGCAACAACTTCGCCACCAACGATATCCCAAATAAAAGTGCTTCCGGCAACATCTTCAACGGCATAATCAACCTGCTCGTTATCACATACAATATCTAATCCTGACACTTCGGGAGATGGAGTTTGGCTAATGGTAATATCGAGTGCATCGGACACTGGCCCGTCGCCACAGTCGTTCGTTCCAACAGCACTTAGCTGTGCAATACCCACAAAATCATAATCCCACTCAACACTTATTTCCATACCGTCGCCAACAATAATTCCAGCTTCGGCAGGTGATAACATCCAAGTAATTTCGTCAGAATTTGCCACAGCGGTAACTGAATAATCAGTAATTGAAGTATTACATTCAGCTGTTGAGCCTGCAGGAGTTGATGGTTGTGCTGGTGTTTCTAAATAATGTATCCATGGTGTTCCCATTTGTTGCAATTCGCATACTGCAGCATAACCTATAACAGTGTATGTACCCTCTTCGGTTTGGAAACCATAGTTTAATGAGCTTCCTGTTCCGGGTAAGGATGTGCCTGTATAAACAGCATCGCGATATAATTCGTAATCCACTCCTGTTTCTGAACCATCAAGTATTACCTCTAATCCAGGTCCTCCCTCGCAAATTCCACCACCTTCTGATAATTGGAAAATATCTGGAGTAAAGAATAGCTCACAATTAAGGGGTGCTGACCATGTTCCATCACCACAGCTATTATCTGCTCTTACGGTTATAGTATATGTGCCAGTCCAGCTTCCTTCTGATTCGAAAGTAACTTCGGTTCCATCACCGATAATTGTACCGGCATCAGCTGGTGAAACTTCCCACGAATAAGAATCAGAATAAGGTACTGGTTGTGTTGTATATATATATGAACCATTTGCACAGGCTTCCATTTCTCCAACAGGAGCATCTGGTTGAACCGGAGCAACGATGGCTTCAATCATATCATCATGTGTTAATGTACTATTGGTAGTTCCATCAGAAACATATAGAGTAACATCGTAAACCCCTTGAGTATTATATGAAACAAGTGGATTTTGATCGGTTGATGTGGCAGGGGTTCCACCTTCAAAAGTCCAATCCCATGATGTAATGGCTCCCGTTGACTCATCGTTAAACTGAACAGCTCCACCTTCACAAGTTGTGGTATTACTACAGCTAAAATTAGAGCCAGCAACATCAGGCTGAAGCGCAAGCATCATAACGCTAGCCGTATGTTGTACATATTTGTCGTCATCATCCTGTATCCATGCGATAAGCTCACAATTTGAATCAACCCACGTATTATTAAATGTAAAATTAAGGTTAACATCAACCTGATTACCACTTCCAAAAGAAACTGTTGTTCCATTAGCATCAGGAACCATAAGTCTATTGGTATAATCAACAGTAGTTTGCCCAAGCCAGTTAAAAGGTATATCAGTTTCGGTAAGAGCAAACCTAACCTGTAGGTTGGTTCCTGTATAGGAGCCTACCTTAACAACTCTAACAATAATGGAGTAATTATCACCAATATTATCTCCAAGTATTTCAACTGTAAAGTCAGTTTGAATAGCCATACGTGCGTTTACTTTAGGCAAATAATTACTATACATACTTTGCGAGGAACTTCCTCCCACATACTGATCAAAATTTCCATCAAATTTAGCTGTTGGATATCCTGAAATACTGTAATAGGAATTCCTGGCATCTGAATCGGTAGTAGTGAATGAATCACCATTATGATTTTCAACAACAGCAACCGGATCGCCATTTGTCATTAAATCATGAGCGCCCATTGCGGCACCAGGACAGTAAGTACACCAGGTACCTGTACCAATTTCCACAAGCACTAACTCGCGGTTAACCTGAGCCAATAAACTAAAAGTTGAGATTGCTATAATAGCAATCGAGAGTAGAGTTTTTTTCATTGTTTTTGATTTGATTAAAAGATTAATTATCTGTATTTCTTTTGGTTTTGGGCAAAGTTAATGAATATAATTAGAATTCCCTAGAGATAATAGACACCCTTTATGAGCTAAAAGTTGTTTGCCAAAAACCAAACATAATAATTAACAATTATATTTTTTATTTAGATAAGCATTAATTATTTTTCAATACATATACGATACAATAGTAGGAGTCATAATTATTCCGTCAGTTTGCATAATTTTTTTTAAAATTATTTTGTTTCTAGTTAATATCTATATACTAATCGATAAAGCTTAAACAACATATAATGTGAGTATTAAAAGTAATTTTAGCCAATAACTATAACTTTATTCACAATTAATTGTTTACAAATTTGGTTGTTCGGAAAATAGTTTTTATTTTTGCAGCCCGATTTTAAGGCATATATAGTAAACTGCTTAAGAAACAATAAGATAGATGAATACACTGAGTTATAAAACAGTTAGCGCAAACGTAGACACCGTGAATAAAGAATGGGTGTTGATTGATGCTGAAAACGAAATTTTAGGAAGAATGGCATCGTCTGCCGCAGTACTTCTACGTGGTAAACACAAACCAAACTTCACTCCTCACGTTGATTGTGGTGATAATGTAATAATTATAAATGCCGAAAAAATTAGGCTTACAGGAAACAAATGGGAAGCTAAAACTTACATCCGTCACAGCGGATATCCAGGTGGACAAAAATCTTTAACTGCTAAGGAGTTGATGGAAAGAAATCCGATAGCTATGGTTGAAAAAGCTATTAAAGGTATGCTTCCGAAAAATAAGCTTGGAGCTGATCTTTACCGTAACCTGTATGTTTATGCTGGTAGTGAGCACAAACAAGAAGCACAGAAACCAACAAAAATAAATTTAAAATCATTCAGATAATATCCCTATGGAAGTAATTAATGCATTAGGCAGAAGAAAAACTGCAGTAGCCAGGGTTTATCTTCAGGATGGAACTGGAAAAATTACAATTAATAATCGCGATTATAAAGAGTATTTTCCAACTGCTATTCTACATTATGTTGTTGAACAAGGACTTCAGATTACTGAAAACTTAGACAAATACGACATAAAAATTAATCTTAAAGGTGGTGGTATCACAGGTCAAGCCGAAGCAGCCCGATTGGGTATTGCACGTGCACTTGTTAAAATTGACCCCGAGTACCGTCCAGCCCTTAAAGCTAAAGGATTAATGAAGAGAGATCCCCGCATGGTTGAGCGTAAAAAACCAGGACAACCTAAGGCTCGTAAGAAATTCCAGTTCAGTAAACGATAGTTTTCACATACATTGGAAAGAGTTTAGTATCCAAATTACTGTAACCTCTTTAATAAGAGCTATTCAGTAATTGAAAAAGAGAATGTAAACAAATTAAAAAAAATTAAAGATGGCAAAAGTTAGTTTTGACGAATTGCTTGACGCAGGTGTACATTTTGGTCATTTGCGCAGGAAGTGGAATCCTAACATGGCTCCTTATATATTTATGGAGCGTAATGGTATTCACATTATTGACCTGTTTAAAACACAGGCTAAACTTGAGGAAGCTCAAAAAGCTATGAAACAGATAGCTAAATCGGGACGTAGAATTTTGTTTGTAGCTACAAAAAAACAAGCTAAAACATTGGTTGCCGACCTAGTTAAAAATATTAACATGCCTTACGTTACTGAACGTTGGCCTGGTGGTATGCTTACAAACTTTGCAACAATACGCAAAGCTGTACGTAAAATGAGTAACATCGATAAGATGGTGACAACAAACTCATGGACCAACCTTTCTAAAAGAGAACGTCTGCAAATAACACGTGAACGTGCTAAACTTGAGAAAAACCTTGGTAGTATTTCAGATATGACCAGGATCCCAGCTGCACTTTTTATTGTTGATATTAACAAAGAAAAAATTGCTGTTGCTGAAGCAAGAAAATTAAATATTCCAATTTTTGCAATGGTTGATACTAATACTGATCCAACTTTAGTTGATTTTGCAATCCCATCAAACGATGATGCTTCAAAATCAATTCATTTAATTGTTAGCTTAGCAGTGCAAGCAGTTGCTGAAGGATTAAATGAGCGTAGAATGGCCAAAGAGAAACAAGATGTTAAAGAGGAAGCCACTGCAAATGTTGAGGATGTAGATATCAAAACCAAATCAGATGCTCTAGTTAATGCTGAAGAAGCTGCCGATAAATCAGCCGAAAAAGGAACCGAGCCAACTGTTGATGGAAAGCCGAAACGCAAAAGGAAAACTATTTCCAAAAAAAATTAAATAAAAAAATTTTAGAAGCAGTTTAAATTCTACAACAAGAGTTTAAACTGCTTTTTATTAAATACCATAAGAAAATGAAGATTACTGCACAAGAGGTAAATCAATTACGTAAGCGTACCGGAGCTGGTATGATGGACTGTAAGAATGCCTTGGTTGAAACTGAAGGTGATATGGAAAAAGCCATTGACGTTCTAAGAAAAAAAGGTCAAAAAGTTGCAGCAAAACGTGCTGGCCGCGATGCTGGTGAAGGTGTTGTTCTTTCTAAAGTTAGTGATGACAAAAACTATGCTGCAACAGTTATGGTGAATTGTGAAACTGATTTCGTTGCTATTAATGCTGATTTTATTGCATTTGCAAAAAGTGTAATTGATGTTGCTGTTGCT
The DNA here is from genome assembly GCA_045267845.1 of Bacteroidota bacterium. GTDB lineage: Bacteria > Bacteroidota > Bacteroidia > Bacteroidales > F082. The sequence continues at coordinate 15,729 of JASFZK010000140.1, forward strand.
AATAAAGTAAAAAATATTAACGAACTAAAAGCTACACAATTAGGTAGTCGTACAGTTGAAGAGTCTATTCTAGATCAAACTGGTGTTATTGGTGAAAAAATTGAGTTAGGTGGTTTCGATTGTATTTCTGCAGAAAGCACATACGCATATATCCACCCTGGAAATCGTATTGCTACTATTGCTGCTTTTAATAAAGCTGGTGATAATATAGCTGCCGCCGGAAAAGATGTTGTAATGCAAATTGCAGCAATGGACCCTGTTGCACTTGACAAAGATGGTGTAAGTGACGAAATGGTAAAACGCGAAATTGAAGTAGGTATGGATCAGGCACGCGAGCAAGGTAAACCAGAAGCTATGCTTGAAAAGATTGCCATGGGGAAATTAAATAAATTCTACAAAGAAAATACTTTGGTAAACCAAGCTTTTATTAAAGATACAAAAAAGACTGTAAGTCAGTACTTACAAGAAGTTGAAGATGGATTAGCCGTTGTTGATTTCAAACGACAAGCACTTTCATAATAAAGCAAATTAATTGATGAAAAGCCGACTCAGAAATGAGTCGGCTTTTTTTATATCTTTTTTTTTATATCTTAGCGCCAAACAAAACCAAGTTATCAGATTAAGCCTTATTGTATTGTAGAACATTTAATAAATGTATTTACTTACTAAAAAGGTGTGTGAACAACTACTAATAAATTAATTTTTACGAACATTAAATTTTTACAAAATGAAAAAATTGTGCATTATTATTTTATCTACTATACTTACTTTACCATTATTTTCTCAAGATTTTGAGTCGGGTGACTTAAACAAAAAATTTTATGTAAGAGCTGGTCTGTCAACCCCCACATGGACATATTATGGATTTAAAGATAGAGCTGCTTTAAAAGCTGGACTTGGTGTTGAATCAAGAATTGGTGGTATATTTGAGATTGGAGGAATATTTATGCTTAACGGAATTAATGTTGGCAATGGTATGAGGTTTGGTATAAATGTCGATTTTGTTTCTTTTAAAACACAAATTCTTAAGCTGGGTGATGGCGAAAATATTTACAATGGTTTTATAGGATCAAAAATTGGCCCATCATTTACATACGCAATTAGCAAAGCAATAGCCTTTGATGTGTTTGCCAAACTTAATCCGGTTTGGGGAGCAGCAGTATACACGAACCTACAAAATATTGATGAAGAATTTAATATATATTACGGCTATGTTCAAATGATGTACTCATTTGGTATTAATGTTAAGATGTCGGTTATAATGATTGGATTTGAGTATGATCTTGGAAGTTTAAAATTACAAAATAACGCGACAGATGGTTATTGGGACCCTGCAAACCCAGATTGGGATCCTGAACTTAATCCTCAAATGACAGCCACAAAAGTTGCAATGGATGGCTTTAATATCACCATTGGATTTGTTTTTTAATTGCACTTAATTTTACGCTGTATTATGGTGAAATTTGTATTTTTGCACTTTATAAAATACAATAAATAAAATGGACCTAAAAGATCAGCTAAACTGCGTAATTACACAATCGGTACAAGTTTCACCGATCATGAAAATAATTAAAGTGAAACCCAATGGTTGGAAACTCCCATCTTTTGAAGCTGGTCAGTTTGTAGCACTTGGTTTAACACCTGATGCAACTAGATGTGAGGCTGCAACAGATGAGTTTGAGCCACCAAAACCAGATAAACTAATTCGACGTGCATATTCTATAGCTTCCTCATCAAACGAAGATGCCATAGAATTTTACATAACTTTAGTCCATTCAGGGCAACTTACTCCAAGAATATTTGATTTAAATATTGGCGATAAAGTATGGATGGGTAAAAAAGCCGTAGGAATGTTTACTCTTGACCAAATTACCGAAGACAGAAATGTAGTATTAATTGCCACCGGAACTGGAGTCGCACCATACATGAGTATGCTAAGATCGAATGCATTAAAACGTACTGGGAAAATTATTGTATTGCATGGGGCCGCTAATAGTTGGGATTTAGGATATTCATCTGAATTAAAATTATTATCAAACATGTTTAGTAACTTCTATTACTACCCAACAATTACTGAGCCTGCAAAAGAACCAATGGGATGGGATGGAGATACAAGGTTTATTGGTGATATTTGGGAATCAGGAGTGATAAATGATACAATTGGTTTAAAACCAATGCCTGAGAATACAGATATATTTTTGTGTGGTAACCCACGTATGGTAGATGGAATGAAAGAACTACTTTATGTTGATGGATTTAAAGACCATAAAAAAAGAGAACCAGGGCAAATACATGCTGAGGAATTCTAATTACCATTTACCGTAATGGTAATTTAATTTGAGTACCAATTTTCAAATATAATTATTGTATACTATTCAATACCTACCACTTGCGAAATAGGATTGAGTATTTGTGTACATAATTTTTTTACAAATATTAAAAAACTAAAATAATGGATAACAACGATATAGTATGTAATTGCATGGAAATAACAAAAGGAGAGATTGTTGAAGCAATTAAAACTGAAAAACTAAAAACACTTGA
>JASFZK010000141.1:0-6286 GCA_045267845.1 Bacteroidota bacterium
TTTCTATTGTTCAAACTTCATTATTAAATTTGGCTTAATAGCGTGTGCTATAGCTGCATTATTAAATATTGCTAAGCCAAAAGGAAATTCTTTTGATGCATCAAAAACAACATCATCTTCGTCATTTGTATTCATTTTGCGAGTAAATTCACAAATCCAACCTGAACCTGTATAAATTGCGCTAATTGAAATATCACCTCTACCTAAAGTAAATGCCTTAGTTGTAACACTTGGGAAACGTTTTTCACCTGTAGCTTGCTCATAGCCACCATTACTTGGATCAATAGTGCCACCTTCATATGTAAGTACACCAGCTGCATCTACGGCAGTGATTAATTTAGCAGTACCATTATCAATATCATCTTTGCTAATCCAGTAATAATCAGTTTTGTTCGGGATAATATATTTAGGAACACTAACTTCAGCATTACCGTTATCTAATGTTTGTGAGTTACCTGAGTATCCACCTTCACCTGTTGCATCACCATGTCTTCCATTTGCACTTGAACCTGTAGGTTCAGCATATGTCATCATTTGATCATCAACTTGTCCGGCATAAGTACCTCTAACACGTTTCCAGTGCCACATGTCAATTTTCTGTCCATCTGTAGTTAAATAATGACGTGTGTGCTTATCTTTAGCTTTTTCTATGGTTAAATTTTGGTGACAAGTTGCATAACATGTTGATGAGGCAAATCCTGTTACTTCTCCAATTGGGAATAAGAAAGCAAATTTGTCTTCATAATACTTATCATTGGCAGCGTTAGCATATTTGTGCTCACCTTTCCAAAGATTGTCGGTAGGATCAAAATACCATGATTGTCTGTCTTTACTGTCGTCACCATCAACCCATTCCAATAGGAAAAAGATGTCGGTTGCAGTATATCCAGCACGCATTGTAAAGTCATACTTTTCACCGGTGTAAGGATCAAATAGGCCAAGTGCTTCTTCAACACCTTCGCCATCGCCATTTAGGTATGTACCTCTGGCAGCTAATGGTGGAACTTCTGTTGTTCCTACTAATGTTTGGGCTGTACCCCACATTTCGTCTACTGTACCATCTAAAGTTGGTGCTGTAGTAAATTTTTTAACTAGAAGCTCAGTTGTGCTTTCACCTGGATCAACTGGAGGAGTTTCTCCACCGTCATCATCTTTTTTACAACTGCTTAATGAAAGTAATGCGCCGAATAAAATAATGGCTGGTAAATAAATAAAATATTTTTTCATGATTTTAAGATTTAATTAAATTATTAATACACTTTGGCACTGGCAAATAATATGCCTGTGGAAATCACTTTGAAAATATTTTAACAAAATGCCTTGAAAGGGTACTTAACACAAGGGCTTTAGCAAATGTTGTATGATATAAATCATAGCAGTATTTTTCTCTGAAAAAATGTGTAAATCGACGAGATTTAGTCGCAATTGACGAAATTCCATCGCTTATTTTGAGAATAATTGAAGTAACCCATTGTAGGTGTTCTTAGCACTAATCTCAATCTAGTTTATTTCAAAACCATTAGAAAATGGAAAATAAGCTATTTTGGGATGCCAGCTTTGCTCACTATTTAAGAGAACTACTGGGTCCATTACTCTATAAAATAATTATTGCTTTGTTTTACTCTAAATCCCTAATTTGGCAATTTTTGATTTTAGGGTAGAGGCTGGTAACCCAAGTATTTCGGCAGCTTTGGCTTTGTTGCCTTTGGCTTTGTCCATGGCCATTAGAATTGCATTTTTTTCTACTTCATCAAGAATTTCAACTAATGTTTTGTTATCAAATGTAAAGCAGGTCGGTTTGAATTTAGGGAATTTTATTTCGTAGGGAATAATATCTTTTTCAATCTTATTGCTTGTACTCAGTAGTGTCAGCCTTTCTGATAGGTTTCGTAATTCTCGTACATTACCATGGAATGGGTATTTTTTTAGTATTTCAAAAACATCATCATCAATTTGCTTCTCGCCATTATCAGAGTATACCGAAACAAAATGTTTTATCAGTTTAATGATATCGTCAGGTCGATCCCTTAACGGTGGCAGTGTTATTGGGAAAACATTCAGGCGATAGAATAAATCCTCTCTAAACTCGCCATTATCCACCATTTTTCGCAAATCTTTTTTAGTGGATGCTATTAACCTGATGTCAATTTTTATGGGTTTGTTACTGCCAACCCTTTCAATTTCTCGTTCCTCCAGTGCCCTAAGTAATTTTACTTGTAAGTCAATTGGAACATCATCAATATCATCAAGATAAAGAGTACCCCCATCTGCCATTTCAAATCGTCCAATCTTATCAGAAAGCGCACCGGTGAATGCTCCTTTAACATGTCCAAAAAGCTCCGATTCGAATATTTCGCGACTTAATATGGCACAGCTCACCTTAATTAAAGGCTTTTTGCTACGACTACTATTGTAATGAATGATGTTGGTTAATAATTCTTTACCAGTACCTGTTTCGCCAACCAATAATACTGAAGTTTGTTTTTGTGCAACTATCTTCACCAGATCGAAAATTTCAAGTACTTTTTTACTTTCTCCCACATATGATGAGAAATCGTAATCTTGCTTTAGCTTAATCTTCAGTTCTTTATTCTCATCCTTTACTTGTTTTAGTTCAATAATGCGTTCAATAACAAGCAGTATTTTTTCGTTGTCAAAAGGCTTTTCAACGTAATCATAAGCACCAAGTTTCATTGCCTCAACAGCTGTTGAAACAGTTGAATAGGCAGTCATTAGCACTACGTAAATATTATTATTGATTTTTTTTATTCTCTTCAGAAATTCAATGCCATTTATATCCGGCATTTTTAAGTCTGTAATAATTATATCGGGTGTTTTCTCACTTAATTGCATGAGTGCAGGACTTGCATGTGCAAATTCATAAACTTCAAAGCCAGCATCCCTTAGCTCATCAGCAAGAGAAACCCTAATAATTCGCTCATCATCAACAACAAATATTCTCATAGCTAGTATGTGTTAATTTTTTAAACTTGATACATTGGTAACTCAATAACAAATTCAGTGCCTGAACCTTTTGTACTTGTGAAATTAATTTTTCCTCCGTGTCTTTTTATTAAATTAAATGAAACAGATAATCCCAAACCAGTTCCTTTTCCAACCATTTTAGAAGTGAAAAATGGATCAAATATTTTTTTACTGATTTCGTCTGGAATTCCATTCCCGTCATCTTTAAAGTGAATGTAAATTTTGTTTGAATCCTGATTAATTGTTATAACAATTTTACCTTGATGTGATGGTTCTTGTTCTTTTCTTTCAATGATAGCATCATTTCCATTGAGTAGTAAATTAACAAAAACTTGCTCTAAATGTCCGGAGCTGCCGTTTACAAAATATGTTTCATTATAATCTGTTATTACATCAACATTGTTGCTTTGTAGTTTATGGTCGGTTAGTGAAATTGCACTTTCAATGGTTAAATTAAGGTCTGTTTTTTCCAGTAGGATATCTTGTTTTCTGCTGAACTTAAGTAAATGTTGTACTACGTTTTCAATTCTTTCGGTGGCTTCCTTAATAAGCATTACATATTTCACATTCTGTTCAATATTTTCAGGATTCTTAATAATCCTATTTAAACAATTTTTTATACCCGAAATGGGATTGTTTATCTCATGCGCAACACCTGACGAAAGAGTTCCTAAAGCGGCAAGTCTTTCAGTTTGAGTTAAAGCCCCTTGGGTTTCTTTCAACTCTAAATAACTATTTTTGAGACGTTCCAGCATTTCAGAAAATTTTTCCATCAGTACATCTAGTTCATCGTATATCTGAATATTAAATGGGAGCACCATCTTATGTAAGTCGAAGTCAAAGTCTTCCGTATCAATATAATTCAAATCAATTATTTGAGCTTTTTGGCTAATTTTCTTAATGGGCGAAGTAATAATGTACGAAAAGAACATGGCACCGGCCAGACCAAAAATCAGGAACGCTGATATCATAATTACTAAATTTTTTGTTGCTTCCATTATTTCTTGCTGAATGTGTTCTTCAACAATTCCAAGCCTAACTGTTCCAACTTCGCCGTTTAATATGGGATAAGCAATATCTCTTATTACCGGGTATTTAAAATTACTTGTTTTAATAACTTTAATGTTAGCATCACCATTAACAAGGCTGTTTGCTTTTAATAATCCAGCCGGAAGATTTATATCATAAGTTTGAGCAATAAGCTTGTTTGTGTTGTTTAAAAGAAAAATATACGAAATACTTGGATCGCTTTGTTTTATTTCATCGAGTATGCTGTATAAGTCTACAAAATTATCGTAAACCATTGGCGTAAGTGCTTTGTCAGAAACTAACTTTGCCAATACCCTGCATCGTTTGTCAATTTCTTTTTCAAAAGATGTATATACTGACGACCACAGTAAATATATATTTATTGAACCAAAAATGAAAATTACAAAAATGGATATAACGGCAAATTTCCAAAAAAGAGGAAGTTTAATTATTTTTTTTCGACTCTGCATTGCCAATTAATTTCTTTAACTGAAAAACACTATTGTATATATTATCATCAACTATTACAAACTTATCGATAAGTAGTTTGTCAAGTATTTGTTTACCAACACTGTCATTATGAATATCTAAAAATATATCTCTGTATTTCTCACGGCGCTTTTGGCTTAGTGTTGCTGGCATTACCACGGGTGGTATTCCAAATTCTTCAGATTTTTCAACAATTTTTATATTTTCAACTCTTTCAGGATGATAAAGTGCAAGGTATTCAAATATCAGACCATGAACTGAAGCACCATCAATAATTCCTCTGTTTACCATTTGTATAGATATATCATGGCCATATGTGTAAACTGTTTTTTCGAAAAAATCTTCCTCATCTTCATTTAATTTGATTAATTGCTTTAGAGGGTAAAACCGCCCAGTATTTGATAGCGGATCGGTGAAGGCAAAACTTTTATTTTTAAGGTCGGCAAACTTTTCAATTTCTGAATCTTTTTGCGCAATAATGTATGCATGATAGTGGTTAGTCGAATCAATTTCTGGAGCTACTAACAGTTTTATATTTCCTTTTCTGTATTCTCCAACAAAAGCTCCTGAGCATATAAATGCAAAATCCACTTCCGAGTTTTCAAGTAGTTCATTTACCTCTTCATAGGTTTTTTTCTGCTTAATATAAATTGGATATCCAACCTTTTGGGATATGTAGTTTATTAGCTCACTGTAGTAAATATATGTTTCTTTTGGAGACGTCATTGAAGCAATAGCAATATAAACAGCTTTTGTTCCATCATCGTTTATTGTTCGCCCTTTTATGGCAGTATCAGCAAAATCCACATCAATTTTTTCGTTTTTGGTATTTGTGCACGATATACAAAAAACCAATAGAATTAATATTGCTATATATTTAAATTTCATGTGTTTAAATTATCTTGGTTGATTAAATAAAATGTAAAGAAAAGAAATAATTGCTAATTAGTTAATTAAGGATAGTGTATTTATTCAAAATATAATATTGGAGATGTAATTAAATGATTGATTAATTGAATCGGTTAAATCAAAAAAGAGTTCAAGATTATTATAACTACCTTTGTTAAAAAAATAAGTTACTGAATTGTTCATCAATAAATAAATGAAATGAAAAAAAGAATACTAACTACATTTTTCCTAATGATGCTATTTGTTGTAAACTTAAAAAGTCAGGACACTTTTTCAATAGTAGCAATTGATACTATTACTGGAGAAGTTGGAAGTGCCGGTGCATCTTGTGTTGACATGAGCAATTTTCCTGGTTATCACGATGATTTTCTGGGAGAGTTATTCCCCGGGATAGGAGCAATTAATACGCAGGCATGGTATCTCCAAGCAAATCAGGTAAATGCCAGAAACAGGATGGACCTGGGGGATACTCCAAGTCAAATAATTGACTGGTTAGTTGAAAATGATGTACAAAATCAACCTCAGAAAAGGCAATATGGCATTGTAGCTTCTGTTGATGGCTCGCCTGAATCAGCTGCACATACCGGGATTACCACTGATGATTATAAGAATCATGTACTGGGACGTAATTATTCTATTCAGGGGAATATATTACTCGGTCAAGTTGTGCTCGATTCAATGGAATCAAGATTCATTAACGAAGAAGGTGATCTTGCCTGTAAATTAATGGCAGCACTGCAAGGTGCAAATATGGTAGGAGCCGATTCAAGGTGTGCTTCAAACGGGACATCTTCATTATTCGCATTTGTGAAGGTTGCACAACCAGATGATGTATTTGGAAATCCTTCATTTCTTCAATCCTTAAGAACCTCCA
>JASFZK010000142.1:0-3767 GCA_045267845.1 Bacteroidota bacterium
GCAACATCAACTTTATGGAATTTGCTCAATGCCATTGGGTCAAAATCAACCTGAATTATTGGTTTTTTTGGCGTAATTCCTGTATGATTAGAAAATGAAGCACCTAGAACAATTAGCAAATCGCTTTCATTCATAAACCATGATGCGATGGGTGTTCCACTTCTACCTAGTACACCACAACCAAGTGGATGATTATCTGGAATTAAACCCTTACCTTTAAAAGTAGTTATTACGGGGCTATTTATCATTTCAGCCATCTTAATAATTTCAGGCATCGAATATCGTGCTCCATGACCTACAATTATTACTGGTCGTTTCGATTTTTTAATCAGACTAATTGCATTCTCCAACATATCCTTTGGTGGTGAAATTGTAAAAGGAGTTATTCTACCTTCGGGAGTTTGAGCTTCCTCATCCTCTGGTTTTGAGATAACCTGAACCTCATCAGGAAAAGTTAAATGACTAACATCTCTTTTAACGATGGCATGCTTAATTGCCTGTGTCATTAATTCAGCATGTTGACTTTTTTCATGAACTGCATGATTAAAATCGGCAACAGTTTGAAATGCTCTTACCAAATCAACCTCTTGAAAAGCTCCAGTACCTAGCACTTGCGTATTTACCTGACCTGACAAAGCTAATAATGGAACGCGATCGACTTTTGCATCCCACATACCTGTATACATATTAGTTGCCCCGGGGCCGGCAATACCAAAACATGCGGCTGGTTTACCGGTGAGTTTGGCATAGCCACTGGCAGCAAAAGCGGCGGCACCTTCGTGTCTGATACCAAAAAATTGCAATTTTCCTTTTTCTTCTAATCGACGCATGGCATCTGCAACTCCTAAATTGCTATGGCCTACCATTCCAAAAACTGTATCTACACCCCAGTTTACCATGGTTTCCATCATCACATCCGAAATGGTTGGTTTATGAGGTTGTTCTTCCATCACACCCACGTAAATAATTCCGTTTTCTTCTTTAACTTCATAAGGCTCAACGCCATCATCAAAACCAGGAGCTTTACCGGTACAGGGATGATAATCCCAACCATGCCATGGGCAACGAAGAATCCCATTCTCAATACTTCCTTCTCCAAGAGGCCCACCTTGATGCGGGCAACTATTATCAAGAGCACAAAACACACCTTCAAAATGCGAAAGGGCAATTTGTTTTTTACCTGCAGTTACAGTCATAATACGACCTTCGTGCAATTCATCTTTATTTTCGAGTACTTTGTGCCAAACAAGTTTTTTGCTCATGATATTATGGTTTTATTTCAATAATATTTGATTTGTTAAATGGAAGAATCTCAACTCCAAATTTTTCGTAGACTTCTTTTGGAATTCCCAAATCAGCAATATAAATACTGGTAGCTACCGGAAGATTATATAGTATAATTTTTGGTGCAGCTAGAGTTAGCACCTTGTCTGCTTCAAAATAGGGTGTTTTAATATCTCCTACAAACCCTGTAGGTATATCCAATGAAACTCTTATTGCAGAACTGTTATTTGCCTCTTCAATTCTATTTAATAGTGATTGCTTCAAAGGCAGCCGTTGAGAAAAACCTAAATAGGCATCAATCCATACATCTGGATTAGATATATTTTTAATTTTTGCACCAAATTTTAACGCTCGCTTAAGTTGTATCGTTGGCAGATCTTTGGTTATATCTGTAAATAAATCTAGATAAACTGTATATCCCCAACCTGCCAATCTGCGTGCAGCAACTAAGCCACCTCCTCCATTGTTGCCATTTCCAACCCCAATTTTAATTATTTTTTCTTTTAAAGTATTGCTTGCTATTAGATTAGCCAATTGCAATCCTGCATTTTCCATCATAAGTTCGATTGGCAAACCATAGTTGCTAACTGCATAGTAATCCATTTCCTTAAACTCTTCAAGAATAAGAGCCTTTTCAACGGGATATTCTATCATGGGGTATTTCATTGTGCTAAATGCTTTTGCCTGATGGACACAGCCCTAATGGAATATATTATTAGGTAAAGTATTGAGATACTTATGGCTATTACGCCAATAAGTAATAGCCAATCTGATAAAAGTTTTAAGCTTGCTAACAAATTAACTGATAATCCTGATATCAATAATAAAAATACACCAATATATTGAAATACAATAGACACACTAAGTCGCTTAAGCTGAAGTAGTTTTTCTTTTATAATGTTTACAGATTCATTGCCTCTATTTACTAACGAAGTAATTTCATCATTTAGTGATATCATAGTTTGCGAGGTTGACATAATAATCAAACCTGCACCGGGTATAATTGATAAGGGTACAAACCATTCCATAATAATTTATTTTATTCCGGCATAACTAATACCAGTTAATTTATGCATCTCAAAGTTCAATGTACTAAGATCATTAAAATTAAATTTCTTAATATCATCATGTCCGCATGAGCGCGCTACAACTTTTATGAGTTCGTTAGTGGCGTTAAAGAAATTACTTAACTGCTTTGCTGATAATTGAATTTTTATTCGCTGCCGCAAATTTTCTTTTTGAGTTGCAATTCCCACAGGACATGCATTAGTACCACATGCCCTCATGCCTAAGCAACCAATGGCTTGAAGTGCAGAATTAGAAACGGCTATGGCATCAGCGCCAAGCATTAAGGCTTTTGCAAAATCTTCGGCCACGCGCAAACCTCCAGTAATAATTAATGTAACATCTGCTGCGCCTACTTTGTCAAGATGCTTGCGCGCTCTTGCCAACGCAGGAATGGTAGGAACATTTATATTATCTCGAAGTATAATTGGCGCAGAACCTGTTCCTCCACCTCTGCCATCAAGAATAATATAATCAACACCAACTTGGAGAGCAAAATCAATATCTGCTTCAACATGACTTGCTGCTATTTTAAACCCGATTGGAATACCTCCCGTTTTTTCGCGAACCTCATCAGCAAACATCTTGAAATCATTGGCTGTAAACATATCAGGAAAAGCTGCTGGAGAGATTGCTGTTTCACCTTCTTTTAATCCACGTACTTCTGCAATCTCTTTAGTTACTTTATTGCCAGGCAGATGGCCACCTGTCCCTGTTTTCGCACCTTGTCCACCCTTAAAGTGAAATGCTTGAGCTTTTTTTACTTTATCCCACGAAAACCCAAACTTTCCTGATGCAAGTTCATAAAAATATCTTGAATTACTCTCCTGCTCTTGGGGGAGCATCCCTCCCTCACCGCTGGCAATTCCAGTACCCGCCATTTCGGCACCTATGGCAAGTGATATTTTTGCTTCTTTGGACAAAGCACCAAAACTCATATCAGAAACAAATATTGGTATATCGAGCTCAAGTGGATTTTTAGCTTTTGGCCCTATTAAAACTTTAGTGTTTACTCCTTCTTCATCCAGTAACGGCCTTGTTGCCAATTGAGCAGGCAGAAATTGAATATCTTCCCACTTTGGCAGTATATTTCTATCAACACCCATTGATGCCGATGGTCCATGATGCCCATAATTTTTTAGGCTATTTTTCGCAAGTTCAGTAATATAACCGGTAAAAGGTTCGGTGTTTTCTGGATGTGTATCAGCATATTGCCCCAAATAATCACTTCTATTGAATGGTTGAGGATATTTAACACCAAAAGCATGTATTTCGTCTACATCAACAAAAACTATGTCGCCTTCAACAAATGTTGTGAATTTTGTTAATACTTCTTTATTATTGTACTCAGAAACTCCAGTATCATACCGGTAATCCCAGCCATGTACTCCACAAATAATATTCTCACCTTCAATATG
>JASFZK010000143.1:0-4759 GCA_045267845.1 Bacteroidota bacterium
TTACTTGGGATTGAGAATTCAGATGGTAAAGATGATGTTGAATGGCTAGCTAAAAAAATTGCTAATCTTAGAATATTTAATGATGAATCAGAAGTCATGAATCTTTCCATATTAGATGTTGGTGGTGATGCTTTGGTGGTAAGCCAATTTACGCTACATGCTAAAACCAAAAAGGGAAATAGGCCATCATACATTAATGCAGCGAATCCAGAAATTGCTATACCATTGTATAATCAGTTTATTAATGAACTTCATGGTCATCTAGGTAAACAAATCATGACAGGTGAATTCGGCGCCATGATGCAAATAAGCCTAACTAACTCAGGACCAGTTACAATAATAATTGACACTAAAAATAAAGAGTGAATCTGAGATGTATCTTCAGATAATAGAATGTAGTAAAATTAGATTACTTTCTGCTATTCCGTCTTCTGTCCTTTGCCTCTTTTGTAAGATACTCATCAATTGCCATTGTCATAGATGGAGAAGATTGAGTAGGAGCAGGGATTGTGAGCTTTAGCTGCGCATCTTTAACTGCTTTAGCTGTTGTTGGCCCAAAGGCTGCGATTAACTTATCTTTTTGCTCGTACTCTGGAAAATTATTCTGTAAAGATTTAATCCCTGCAGGGCTAAAGAAAATAATCAAATCATATTTACTTATTTCCACATGAGATAGATTACTCGCAACAGTTCGGTAGATAACTGCATTTGAATAATTTATTTTTTCACTATCCAATAATTTAAACATAGTTTGTTTATGAATATCGGAAGAAGGAACTAGAAATTTTTCACCGCTGTGTTTTTTAACAACACTGAGTAAATCAGCAAAATTTTGCTTACCGTAAAAAATCTTTCTCTTACGATACTGAACATATTTTTGCAGATAATAAGCAGTTGATTCCGAAATACAAAAGTATTTTAATGAATCAGGAATCTCAAAACGAAGTTCCTTTGCCATTCTGAAAAAATGATCAACAGCATGTCTGCTTGTTAAAATCACCGCTGTATGTTCGTTGAATGTACCTTTTGATTTTCTAAACTCCTGCGCACTTATTCCTTCAATAGTAATAAATTTGTGAAAGTCTATGTTCAAATTGAACTTCCTGCATAATTCACCGTAAGGTGATTTATCCATATCAGCAGGTTTTGGTTGCGAAACTAATATGTTTTTTACTTTCAATGCTATATTTGTTTTTTGTTCTTGGAAAAATATTTATAATTAATGAATTTATAAATATTCAAATCCCAGAATTATTATTTATAAATCTCATTAGAACCAAAATGGGTACTATTTCGAGCGTGCAAAGGTACAAAATAATATGTAATGCAGAAAAAACACTACTTGATTTTCCAATTATTGCAATTTGAACTAGTCTGTAGACCTGTAATATTACGATTGCACCAACCACTAGATATATCAAAAAGTCAGTATCTACATATAAAAAGAGCAATATAATTGGTAATAATAATATGCCAGTAATTAATTGAATATTTCTTTCAATTAATACTTGTTGACTTCTTAGTTTTTGAGTTTGAAAAATAAAGGCAGTCCCAAAAGTTAACACAAACCTATAAAAAAATAATATGCTAAGTGTTATTATAATGTACTCAAATAGTAGATAATCAGATATATTTAATAGCTTATCAGATTGGCTGTCACGTAAAATTATGAATACAAATATACTGACGGATATGATAAAATTTACCCAAAATATTGTTGATATTATTTTTCCTGGTGCTTTTAGCGCAAAATCCCCTTCACGTTGAATTCTTCGTGCAGATTTTAATGAAAAAATTGTAACAAACCTTTCTGGCAACACATACCATACAACCGAAATAATTCCTAACAAAGCAACAACTACATAAGTTATAATATCATATTCGTGATTATGTGTGAGCGGTATAGGAACTATTTGAATATTATTAGCTTGAAGAAAATTTACCTCTGCCAATTTAGGTAATGCATTACTGTCAGCTACAGCTTTATTAATTATTGCTGTATCACCAATCATTACTAAATTAAAATGATATAGTAAACTGTCGTACATAATAAACTAATATTGGCAATTAAAAAGTACTTGGAATAATGAATAACTTTGCCAAAGCTCAATCGATTATTCCTAACCTGCTATGTCAAATGTGTCACGTGCTATCATTAATTCTTCATCGGTTGGTATAACTACTACCTTAACCAGTGAATCTTTTGAGGATAATAATGTTTCTTTGCCTCTAATTCCAGCTTGATCAGGGTCTGTTTTTACACCCATAAATTCCATACCACTTAATATCTTTTTTCGAGTTTCAGGATCATTTTCGCCAATCCCACCAGTGAAAACAATAATATCAACACCATTCATGGCTGCGGCATACGAACCAATATATTTCTTTACTCTGTAAGCAAACATATCCAATGCAAGTTGTGCTCTACTATTTCCTTCTGCTGCTGCAGCTTCCAAATCACGCATATCTGAAGAAACACCTGAAATCCCAAGTAAACCTGAGAACTTATTTATTAATGTATTTGTATAACTGATACTTGTGTCTTCCTTACTAGCCATGTATAATAGTGCTCCTGGGTCGAGGTCGCCGGTACGAGTTCCCATAATAAGTCCCTCTGTAGGTGTCATACCCATTGAAGTATCATAGGACTTTCCATTAATAATTGCTGCTACCGAGGAGCCGTTACCAAGATGGCATGTAATCATCTTTTGCTTTGATATATCAACATTTAGAACGCTACAAGCTTTTGCTGAAACGTATTTATGGCTTGTTCCATGAAATCCGTAACGACGGATTTTATACCTTTCATAAAGTACATAAGGTATGGCGTATAAAAAGGTGTGCTCAGGCATTGTTTGATGAAATGCTGTATCAAAAACACCAACCTGATCAACATCAGGAAGTAATTGTTGCATTGCAAATATCCCTTTCAAGTTTGGAGGATTATGCAATGGAGCAAGTTCAGATGATTTTTCGAGAGCCTCAATAACCTCATCAGTTATTAGTACACTTCCGCTAAATTCTTCGGCGCCATGCACTACCCTGTGTCCAACGGCTTGAATATCCGAAATATCCTTAAGGCTACCGTGTTTCTCACTTATCATTATTCCTAAAAGAAACTCAATACCCAGTTGATGGTCAAGTATTTCCCCCTCAACTACAAATGGTTTTTCATCGCCTCTAACGTGCTTTATATAACTTCCTTTCAATCCAATTTTATCAACAAGCCCTTTTGCAATTACCTTCTCAGATGGCATGTCAAAAAGTTGATACTTAATTGATGAACTACCGCAATTTATAACAATAATTTTCATTTTCTTTATTTAATAATTGCACAAGTAATGTTGTTACTAACCATTTTATCGTCTTTATAAGTATAAAATCCGCGACCAACATGCTTGCCTAAATAATTTGCACGAACAAGCCTTTTAATAACTGGTGAAGCTTTGTATTTGCTGTTACCATATTCTGTATAAAGGTTTTCCATGTATTTCATTATCTTATCTAATCCCACTCTATCGGCATGCTCAAACGGACCTACATTATGACCAAAAGTTTCACGCATTGTTAGGTCGATGTCAGAAATTGAAGCTACACCCTCCATCAATATTTCGCAAGCCTCATTAATCATAGGAATCATCATCCGCGTACTAATGTTACCCGGGGAATCATGTAATGAAACTCCTGTTTTGTTAATCATCTTACAGAATCTCATAACTTTTTCCTGAGCATCTTTTGATGATTTAACACCACTAACAACTTCAATAATATTGGTTTTATCGCATGGCTCGATGAAATGAATACCAATAGCACGCTCGGGTATTTTAAGCACCTCGGCAAGATCAGAGATCATAAGTGTACTTATGTTTGAAGAAATAATCGCAGTATCTGACACAACCTCTTCAATTCTGCGAAAGATATTCTTACGGGGTTCAACCTCTGTTCCTTTTTTTCTGGAACTTATTGCTTCAATTATAATATCACAGTCTTTAAGATCTGCAAAATTAGTTGAACCATGAATTCGTGATAGTACCAGCCTCTTTTCTGAGGGAGTTATTCCCCAGTGATTTATTTCATCATCAAGTTGTGAATGGAGGCTCGCAAAAATTTCATCAACGCGTTCTTGCGAAATATCAACAAAAACTACTTCCATACCATATCTCGCAACAAGGAGTGTAATACCTTGTCCTACTGACCCACAACCCACAATACCTATGGTGTGTATTTTACCTTTGACCTTTAGTTTGTCACCAAGTGCAAACTCTCTTAACTGATTCATTCTTTAGGTTTTTATGATTGTTAGAAGAAAGAAGAATAACACTGAGATAATGTTCAACCCTAGTTTGTAAAATCTCAATTCTTTATTCCTAATCCTCAATATTTGTTGTCTTTATATTATTACAATGCTTCCATTAGCTCGTCTGTAATTTCAAGATTATGAAAAACATTTTGAACATCATCATCATCTTCAAAAAGATCAATAACTTTCATTATTTTTAATGAATCTTCTAAACTAAGTGATTTAGTGTCAGTTGGAATGCGTTGTAGTTCAGCTGATTCGGGTTCTAGTTTGAGATCTTCAAGTTTTTTAGCCATTGCACCAAAGTCTTCAAGTGAAGTAGTTATATGGAAAAGACTATTTTCTTCAATATCAATATCTTCGGCACCAGCATCAATTAATTCCATTTCCAGCTCATCTTGATCCATTTCTCCAGCAGGCACAATAAAAATACCTTTACGATCAAACATAAAACTTAGG
>JASFZK010000144.1:0-9784 GCA_045267845.1 Bacteroidota bacterium
TGTTTTACCAGTAGCAATTTCAATTTCGCGACCAGTATATGGTGCATACCAACCCACATTTTTATAATATGGGCGTGGAAATGTTGCTCTTCTAACAACACTATATACAACAGAGGCTCCATCAACAACACTACCTGAGTAACTAACTACTTTACCTGACATTGTTACACTTTGACCAAGTTTTGGCTGCCCTACAATGCTGTCAAATAACACTTCAAATGTTGGTAGCTTATAGTTTTCAACTAAAAACCTTACACTTCCTGTACTACATTTTATTGTCATTTGTCCGTTTAAGCCACCAATGGGGATAATAAACGAACCGTTAAATGAACCACTGTTATTGGTAACAAATTTAGAAGTGTTAATTACTTTTCGGCTAGCATTTTTAAACTCAAGTTCTATATCATAATCTTTAAGGAGCTTTATGCTACCATTTAATTCCTCGGTAACAATTCCTTTAAAATAAACAGTTTGACCGGGACGATAAACCATCCTGTCGGTAAATAAAAATGTATGAATTTTAGATTTTGTATTTTGCTTAGGCTTGTAAAAATTTAGATAGTTTTCCGAAAAAAGCCCGTTACCATCTTTTTCAAACATGAATAAAAAAGTACCATAATTACTACCGCTTATTGATTCAATTTTGGCATAACCATAATTATCTGTTGTAAGTTTATGAGCCTCTTTAACCATATATTCTCTACTTCGGGTATCATACTCACGCTTAAAAACTGTAATATTTACATTTCCAATACTTTTGCCAGTTTCGCGATTTAAAGTAAACATATCAGTTGTACCATCAACCTTATTGGTACTTGTTATATAACTTATGTTGGTAATCCAAATAGACTTAAATTTTATGTTTTCTTCAATACTGAATTGTGAATTGTTTGATGCAAAAATAATGTAGTAACCGGGGGCAAACTCAGGCATTTTAACCTCAACCCTGTGTATATGATGGTCTGTAGTTTTTGGTAGTTCTTGTTCCCATGATAACACTACATCTTGTTTCTTGAGCTCATTTAATAAGTAACCCTTGCGATTATTTCTGTTTGCGTTACTTTTAGGATTTCCATTAATAATTTTAAAATATAGTTTATCAATATTTTTAAACTTAACAAGCGAAAGTATAGGCCGGTTTGGCATTTCGGCAACAGAAATATCAAATCCAAAATCGATTTCATTTATTGTTTCAATAAGGTTTCGGCATTTGTTTGTTCCATTAACATCAGGAAATAATTTTATTGCCTGTTTGCAAATACTATCGGCAATTGCCAAATCATACTTGCCTTCATTATCAAATTCGGGATCGTAATTATTTCCTGTAGAATTATACTGGGTAGCAAGGTCATATGATATTAATACAAATGTTGGGTGATTTTTGAATTTATTTGCCAAAAGTTTTAATGACTCAATATATCTGCTCCTGCTATTTTCATTTTTTACTGAATTATTACTTACAAATTGCAACCTCTTTAAATCAAGATCAACGAGTGCTTCGGTATTATTTTGCTTAACATGAAATGATAGTAATTTTTGAAAAAGGTTAAGTACTTTATTTTGTTGAGATTTCTTGGGATCAATTTTAAGAACTACAAATTCATCCACAGGTATAAAATAATTTATATCGCCCGTATGCTTAGGTGTGCCTATTTGAGCAAGGTCAGCGTCGGTTGATGTAAAATATATCAAGGCACGATTTGCTAGTAAATCATACAATGAAGGCCATAATGTAAAATTTGATTCTTTTTCCTTTAACAGAATTGCCTCAAAATCATTAAGTTTAATTTGTTCAAGACCTTGTCTGTTTTCAACAGATAACGTGTAGTAATTATCAATTACCTTGTTTATTTTAACGGCATCCCAAGCTTCAATGTGTTCATTATTGTAATCTAATAATGCTTGGCGCTGATTAATTTTCCAACTGTTAGTACTGTAATATGCTTGGTAAAGTTCGGCAATTAATGATTGTAGGATTTGTTTTTCGGGTGAGGACGCGCTTGCCAGTTCCGTTTCAAAAACATTGATTGACTTAATAATATGATCTTCCTCGAAACTACTTTGGAGGCTAATTCGATATATTAACGATTTAATTATTTGAGGTGTATTATTGTCAGCTTTCGCTGATATATATATTTCATCAACTATTTTTAATGCCGATTTTGGCTGTCCTTTTTTTGCAAACCCTTCAACAGTTTCCCATTTTCCATCAAAATTTAATTCATCTTGAACTAACTGAAAACTACTAATTAGGATGATAAATACCAATAATGCAAAATAAGATGTTAGATTTTTAAACTTATTCATATGAGTTTCATTTATTTATGTCAATATTCCTGAATTTACAAATATAATGCCATATTTGGGGTATGCAACAAAACATCAAACTCATGAGTGATTAAACCTTGGTTTTACACACATTAATTTTATTCGGGATAATAAAGTTATCCAGGTTAGGATACTTATTTGTTGTTTAACGACTAATTATCAAACATATCTAATTAAGAATGCTCTCTTCTTTAATTCGTACGGGTGCGTATTTGTTTTGGGTAGTATTAAAATTAAACTGGTAATACGTAACAATATCAAGTTCTGATGTTGACCAGTCTGCAGGATAAATTGTTAAAAATGTTCTTGTTGGATTACTACCATTACAGTCTTGGTTAATCCATGTACCAGAGTTTGCATAAATTCCAACAATTTTACTATCCGATTTATATACATCAAGAATCGCTTTATGAGTATGGCCAAAAGCTACTATCTTATATTTTTCCGGGCTGCTTTCCATCATATATTCCTTTTCAGCAATATTATAAAGGTCAAATAAGGATAAAGATGCACCAATGGCTTCTGCTACCATTATTGGAACAGGAACCTTATTTTGTATTTGAGTATTGGTCCACTCTTCTTCAATGTTATTGCTAAACATGGCTTTAGCTCCATTGTATGAAAACGATTCGGTATAATTATCAACGCCTCCCATAATAATAATCTTATCATCCATATTGGTATTCATAGAAAAGTACTTATTATCTAACTCATACAGGGCGATATCCCACGCTACATCAAATTCAAAACTACTATTTGATTGTATGCTGCTTTTATTAGGTGGCCCTTGGGTCATATATCCCTGAGCATAAAGTCGGCTAATAAAAAAACCCGGAGGAAGAATATGACCATTATTAACTAATGGTTCTGGGCAATTAATAAAATCATACCTATGACCATGTTCCAACACAATACTTTTTGTTGGGCTATAACTACCAAGACCAACAGCATCACTTTTCCATTGACTATTTGGGATTATAGCAGTAAAAATTTCTTCGGTCAGGCGCATATCGTGGTTCCCTGGGAGATAGGTTAGTATAATGTCAGGGTTTAGTGCAATTGACTTTAGTTTATCAATAATTAGTAAGTTGTCTTGGGCATTGGCAATTGATTCAAAATACTCACGCGTATTGGTTACTCCATATGCTGAATCAAAAGGTGAAATTGAGTAAGGAATAATCCATTCATCAAATATGTCGCCCATAATTACTAACTCTTTAAAAACAGGCTTTTCAATAATCATATCTAAAAACTGCTCCATTGCTACTTTATTATCAACAAACCAACAGTAACGACTATCAACAGCTTTTTGCTGACCCATATGTAAGTCACTTATACATGCTATTAATGTTCGTTGTGATGTGGTGGTTTTTAATTCTGAAATCATATCCGACAATAGCCGAGTTTTTGTCCTGAACTCAATAATAGTATCCGTTGGAAGGTCATCGCCACTTGTTGACATAAAACCCTGAGAAATTTCAAGCATATATCTCCATCCGGGTTTCAAACTAAAGTCAGGTTTAAACCTAACATATAATTTTGGCCCTGCTACTTCAATAAAAATAGAATCGGTAAGTACTCCTGCCATGTCATACAATAGTATATTTCCATCCACAGAGTTTATATCAATATCTTCATTAAAAACAATATCAAGATGACCAACATTATCCTCAATACTATAATATGTATCGTGTTTAAACTCAACACCAGGGATGCTAAATGTCAGCTCATGAACCTCAACAGGAGGGTCTTCACTATCTTTTTTACACGATTGCAATACGAAAAAACTTGTTGAAATAATTGAGGCTAGAAAAATAAAGAGTACTAGCTTTTTCATAATTTATTGGGTTTTATAAAAATGAAATTATCGATATCAGCCAAATATACAAATTTATTATATATTTGCCACATATTTCAGTTCCTCATGTTTGTGTTGATTTCATTCAATAACAGGCATTCCTGAGGCTTCTTGATTTATGAAGAAGGGTGGAGAGATTAGGCTCTACGAAGCCCTGGCAACCTTCCTGCATGGGAAAAGGTGCCAATACCTAACTTTCGCTATAGCGAGGGAAATGATAAATTAGAGTGCAGAGTCAAAAAAAATTACTTTGGTAATCAATGTGTAATTAGATGACATGCAATATGTTTAATCAATTTATGTAAAATGAAGTCTGATATTAAAAAAGAATTACAACATAGAATCCTTGTGCTTGATGGCGCCATGGGAACCATGATTCAAAGATATAAACTTGAAGAAGAAGATTATCGCGGTGAGCAATTTAAAAATTCTCCATCCTTGCAAAAGGGTAATAATGACCTGTTAAATATCACTCAGCCAGAAATTATTAGTGCTATTCATGAAGAGTATTTAGAGGCTGGTGCCGATATTATTGAAACAAATACTTTTAATGGAACTCGCATTTCACAGGGTGATTATGGTTTAGAAGAATCCGTTTACGATATTAATTTTAAGGCAGCTCAAATTGCCAAGCAAGCTGCTGATAAATTTACTTCTCTTAATCCTGATAAACCACGTTATGTTGCTGGAGCGATGGGTCCTACAAATAAAACGGCTTCAATGTCGCCAAAAGTGGATGATCCTAGTTTTCGTAATGTAACCTTTGATGAACTACGTGATAATTATTATGAGCAAGCCGCTGCATTAATCGATGGTGGAGCCGATCTATTGCTAGTTGAAACTATTTTCGACACTTTAAATGCCAAGGCAGCTTTGTTTGGGATTAATAAACTAATGAAAGAGTTGGGACGTAGGATTCCATTAATGATTTCGGGTACAATTGCCGATGCCAGCGGACGGACTTTATCGGGGCAAACCCTTGAGGCATTTTTTAACTCGGTTTCACATATCGATATGCTGAGTATTGGACTTAATTGCTCGCTTGGCGCTGAACAAATTCGCCCACACCTTGCCGAATTGTCGAAAATAGCACCATTCAATGTTAGTGTTTATCCAAATGCGGGCTTACCAAATCAGTTTGGCGAATATGATGAAACCCCTGCGCAAATGGGTGCTCATATCAAAGACTTCTTGGAAAACAATTTTGTAAATATTGTTGGTGGCTGCTGCGGAACAACACCTGAGCATATTAAAGTGATTGTTGAAATTGCCAGCAAACACAATGCACGTAATATCCCTGAAAAGGAAAAAATTACCGAAGTTAGCGGACTTGAGCCCATAAAAATAAACCGGCAAAACAACTTTGTTAATATTGGTGAACGAACCAATGTTAGCGGCTCACGAAAATTTGCAAGATTAATTCGTGAAAAAAAATACGAAGAGGCTCTTACTGTAGCTCGCCATCAGGTTGAGGGAGGCGCACAAGTGCTGGATGTTAACATGGATGATGGAATGCTTGATTCTAAAGCTGAGATGGTTACATTTTTAAACTATCTGGCTTCTGACCCCGATGTTTCGAGATTACCAATTATGGTCGATTCATCAAAATGGGAAGTAATTGAGGCCGGATTAAAATGTATACAAGGTAAAAGCATCGTTAATTCAATAAGCCTTAAAAACGGTGAAGAAGAGTTTCTGCACCAGGCTCATTTAATTAAAAATTACGGAGCAGCAGTGGTTGTAATGGCGTTTGATGAAGATGGGCAAGCTGCTGATCTAGAGCGAAAAACAGCCATCTGCCAACGAGCTTACAAACTATTAGTTGATGTTGACTTTCCTCCCGAAGATATTATATTTGATCCAAATATTCTTGCCATCGCAACAGGAATTTCTGAGCATAACAACTATGCTGTTGACTATATAAATGCCATAACCTGGATTAAAAAACACCTTCCTTTTGCAAAGGTAAGTGGTGGTGTTAGCAACCTTTCGTTTTCGTTTAGAGGAAACAATACGGTTCGTGAAGCCATTCACTCGGTTTTTCTTTTTCATGCAATTAAGGCTGGTATGGATATGGGAATTGTAAACCCTACCATGCTTCAAATTTATGATGAAATACCCGATGATCTTCGTACGCTTGTAACCGATGTGGTATTAAACCGACGAAAAGATGCCACCGAAAGACTTCTGATTTTTGCTGAAAACATTGTAAATGATGGCAAAACAGTAAGCGTAAAAATAGAAGAGTGGCGCAATCTACCTGTGGATAAACGTCTTGAACATTCGCTAATTAAAGGTATTACGGAGTTTATTATTGAAGATGTTGAAGAAGCCAGAAAATATTTTTCGAGTGCGATTGATGTTATCGAAATATCTCTGATGAATGGCATGAACGTGGTTGGCGACCTTTTTGGTGCTGGCAAAATGTTTTTACCACAAGTTGTAAAAAGTGCTCGAGTAATGAAACAAGCGGTTGCATACTTATTACCGTTTATTGAGCTCGAAAATGATGGCGTACAAGTTACAAATGGAAAAATTGTGATGGCCACTGTAAAAGGCGATGTGCATGATATCGGCAAAAATATAGTTGGTGTTGTTCTTTCATGCAACAATTATGAAGTGATAGATTTGGGGGTTATGGTAAGTGCCGAAAAAATTCTTGAAGCTGTTGAAAAAGAAAATGCAGACTTGTTGGGGATTAGCGGGTTAATAACTCCGTCGTTGGAAGAAATGGTACATATTGCATCCGAGCTTACACGAAAGAAAATGAGTATCCCATTGCTAATTGGAGGAGCTACAACTTCGGCAATACATACTGCGGTAAAAATAGCTCCTCATTATTCACATCCAATAATTCACGTTCGTGATGCATCAAAAGTAATTGGGGTTGCCGGCAAGTTATTAAATGCTAATGAAAGGGAGTCCTTTTTGGATGAAACAGAAAAAGAGTACAGTAGATTACGCGAGAAACATGCTAAAAATATTGATATTAAAGAATACATAAGTATTGAGGCTGCTCGCAAAAATAAATTTACTCCCAATTGGGAAAACTATATGCCTGTAACACCTAAGTTAATTGGAATCAAGGTGCTTAATAATCTTGATTTAAAAGAGGTTAGAAAATACATAGATTGGACTTTCTTTTTCCATGCCTGGAAATTGAACGGTAAGTTTCCTGCAATTTTAATGGATCCGGTTAAAGGAGAAGAAGCTCAAAAACTATATGATGAAGCACAACATATGCTTGACCTTATTATAAATGAAAAGTGGATTACCGCAAAGGCTGTTGTTGGTATTTATCCAGCTTACGCAGATGGAGACAATATTGTTGTGTTAGATTCAAAACAAAAAGAGTTAAGCACAATTAAATTTTTACGAAATCAAGAGAAAAAACCAGATGATATTCCAAATTTATGCTTGAGTGATTTTGTAGCACCAAAAAATGATAAGTATGTTGATTACATAGGTGGTTTTGTTGTGACAGCCGGACTAGGAATAGAAAAGCATATTAAACGTTTCATCGACGAAAATGATGATTATAGTGCAATAATGCTCAAAGTATTGGCCGACAGACTTGCTGAAGCTGCCACCGAATTCCTACATGAAAAAGTGAGAAAAGAATATTGGGGTTATTCACCAAATGAAAGTATTGTAATGGCAGATAAGCTTCGTGAAAAATATCAGGGAATAAGACCCGCTCCAGGTTACCCAGCTTGTCCCGAACACTCAGAAAAAGCCACTTTATTTAATCTGTTTAATGCTGAAGAAACAACAGGAGTAAGTCTTACTGAAAATTATGCCATGTATCCGGCAGCATCGGTAAGTGGATATTATTTTTCTCATCCCGATTCACAATATTTTAATGTTGGGAAATTGTTACCTGATCAGGTTGAGGATTATTCAGCACGTAAAAAGATGAGTGTTGAGCAAATAAAGAAACTATTGCCAATGAATATTTAAATGTCTCGCAAAGGCGCAAAATGCTAAGAAAAAAAGGAATTGACTGTTCAGAATGAACTTAGATTAAAGTTGTTTTATTTTCATCCAATACTTTGCGTCTTAGCGCCTTAGCGATAAAAAAAATTAGTTATTAAATAATATATACAATGGAAAAAACAGTAATACAACATATAGCAGATTCAAATCAAACCTTATTTTCATTTGAATTATTACCACCACTAAAAGGGCATAATTTTGATTCCACACAACAGGCCATCGACCCACTTTTGGAATTTAATCCTTCATTCATAAATATAACCTACCACCAACAAGAAGTAATTTATGAAAATGCTGGAAAAGGATTAATGCGAAAACGTACAGTGCGAAAACGCCCCGGAACGGTTGGTATTGCTGCTGCTATTAAATACAGATATGGAATAAATGTAGTACCTCATATTATATGTGGTGGATTTACAAAAGAAGACACCGAAAATGCACTTATCGATCTTCAGTTTTTAGGAGTAAATAATTTACTTGTTGTAAGAGGTGACCCAGAACCAGGTACTCGAATTTTTAAACCCGAACCTGATGGTAACGAACATTCCATTGATCTAATTAAACAAGTTACAAACCTCAATAAAGGAATTTATCTTGACGAAGAACTTGAAAATACTCGCTCGACGAACTTTTGCATGGGAATTGCTGGTTATCCTGAAAAGCATAGCGAGTCGCCAAACATGGATAGTGATTTATATTTCCTAAAAAAGAAAATACAAGCAGGAGCTTCATACATTGTAACACAAATGTTTTACGATAATCAAAAGTATTTTGACTTTGTGAAGCTTTGCAGATCTAAAGACATCAATGTCCCAATTATTCCGGGACTTAAACCCATATCTACAAAAAATCATTTAATAAACTTACCAAAAACATTCAATGTAGATCTACCTGTTGACCTTGTAAAAGAAGTACTTAAGTGCAAAGATAATAAGCAAATCAGGCAAGTTGGTGTTGAATGGGCAATTAAACAATCCAAAGAACTACTAGAATTTGGCGTTCCTGTATTACATTTTTATACAATGGGAAAATCGGATAATATCCAAAAAATTGCAAAGGAGGTGTTTTAAACTTCGGCAGTTGTTACAACCTTATATTGTTAAAACTTAAGCTACTATTTTAATTTAATAGCTCAGCTAACTTGTCCTGTAAATCTTGTCCGCGTAAGTTTTTCTCTATAATAATTCCGTTGGGATCAATAAGTACATTTTGTGGAATACTTTGAATACCATAAAGTTTACCAGCAGCACAATTCCAATAAAGTAAATCTGAAACATGACTCCATGTAAGGCTATCAGCAGCAATTGCTTCAACCCACTTATCATGATCTTTATCAAAGGAAACACCAAATACATCAAAACCTTTATCGTGATAAGTATTATATGCTAACACAACATTTGGGTTTTCGGCACGACAGGGGGCGCACCACGATGCCCAAAAATCAACCAGCACATAATTACCATTGGCAACTGACGAAAGAGGTATCGGTGTTCCTTCGGGGCTATTTAAGGCAAAATCAATGAATGGTTGACCAACTGCTGATTTTTTAAGTGTAGATATATATGTTTTTAAACCCTTAACATATACACTCGAATCGATTGA
>JASFZK010000145.1:0-4009 GCA_045267845.1 Bacteroidota bacterium
TTACCCTTACTACAAAAGTAAATCCACAATATCCATAATCTTACTAACTGGAATTACTTCAATGGTATAACGTTTCAAATATATTTTTTTAATACTATATTTTGAAAGTACTATTTTTTCGAAACCAAGTTTTTCTGCTTCGCTAATTCTGTTTTCCACATGCGATACAGCTCGTATTTCACCTGAAAGACCAATTTCACCAGCAAAACAAATGTTGGAAGGAATTGACACATCTTCCAATGATGAAATTATTGCTGCCACAACTGCAATGTCGATAGCCGGATCGTCAACCTTAAGACCGCCAGCTATATTTAAGAATACATCTTTTGTACTTAACTTAAATCCACTACGTTTTTCGAGTACTGCAAGCATCATATTTAACCTACGTAAATCAAAACCTGTGGAAGAACGTTGGGGCGTTCCGTATGCTGCAGTACCGATTAACGCCTGAGTTTCAATAAGTAGTGGGCGTTGACCCTCAACCATGGCAGCAATTGCAACACCACTGGTAATTTCGTCACGCTGAGAGAGTAATATTTCACTTGGGTTTGTTACTTCGCGTAAGCCATTGGATTGCATTTCGTAAATACCCAATTCCGAAGTTGAACCAAATCTGTTTTTAACCGATCGCAATATCCTAAAACCATAATGTCTGTCACCTTCAAACTGAAGAACGGTGTCAACCATATGCTCTAGTACTTTTGGACCAGCTAATTGCCCATCCTTAGTAATATGTCCAATTAATAATACCGGGATATTCGTGGATTTGGCGTATCGCTGCAATTGCGATGCTGTTTCTCGTATTTGTGAAATACTCCCTGGTGACGAATCAATTATATCACTGTACAATGTTTGTATGGAATCAATTACAATAATATTAGGTCTAACTTCCTTCGCATGATTAAAAATATTATCGGTAAATGTTTCATTCAATAAATAACATTGGTCATTATTAATTCCAATTCTGTCGGCCCGCATTTTAATTTGCTGATGACTTTCTTCACCCGAAATATATAGTATCTTTTTACCTGTAAGGTTAAGTGCAACTTGAAGTAATAGTGTTGATTTTCCTATTCCAGGTTCTCCACCAAATAACACTACCGAACCTTTGACTAATCCACCACCAAGTACTCTATTTAATTCTATGCTTTTGGTATCGATTCTTTCTTCTTTGTCCGAAGTAATATCCTGAACAGCTACCGGAATAGATTTAATTTTATCAATATTGCCAACATCCTTTGCTGATGGCTTTGAAATTATCTCTTCATCAAAAGTATTCCATTCGCCACATGATGGACATTTTCCAATCCATTTACCAGATTGATGCCCACAATTACGACAGAAATATATTGTTTTTGCTTTTGCCATGATACTACAAAAATAGTTAATCATTTAATGCACTTTAATACTAATTATGTTTATCACAAGGCACAGGGGTGCAAAGAGTTGAATTACCATATATTAAATCTAAATTGATCTGTGCATTTCTGGATGCAATTATTTAAAGTATCATTGGATATTACATTCATTGGCCTACGCTGCCTTTGTGAGAAATTAAATAAATTCGTTATTTAGAAACTTTCTAAATAATTTGGTTGTTCAACTTATTTCATCTATTTTTGGCCAAACAAATCATAACGCCATGATTATATGGGCTTTAAATAACCTCCATTTAATGAAGTGTATAATACTACCCATAGTTAATTAATTAATAACTATCTACGGATGAACTTTAACTGATGTATTAAGTTTGAAGAAGCGGTGAGGAAACTTTAAAATATACATAACCATTGCACAACTTAAACATAGTCTAAATATACTATTATGAATACGCCTTTTGTTGAGAAAATAATGAATGTTAGAACATGATAAACATCTTTAGAAGAATAAGACAACAATTGGCTTATGACAACAAACCAGTAAAGTATTTCAGATATGCCATTGGTGAAATAGTGCTTGTTGTTATAGGAATTTTGATCGCACTAAGTATTAATAATTGGAATAATAAAAGAATCAAGGAAAATAATGCCGAATCATTATCTATCAGATTATTGACAGAAACAAAAAAGAACAAAAAACAACTCGAATATCAAATTAAAAGAGTCAAAGAACTTCAAAAGGAAACAGGATCGTTACTCACTATGTTTGGCCCAAAGTTTGAAACAAAAAACAGTAAATTATTAGATAGTTTACTTTATGGCATAATATCAACTCCACTTTACGAATATAATTCAGCTACACTCGATGAAGCATTAAACACAGGGCAGATATCTATTTTACAATCCGACTCATTAAGAACATTATTGTACGATATTCCTCTAAATGTGATTCGAATAAAAAATTATGAAGAAGATTTAATAAGAGATAATGAAAGAAATCTTTTTCCCTATTTATACAAGGAAATTTCAATGCGGCAGATGGATGATCGTTTTTCAGAAAAATTAAGATCAATAGGGGAAAGCCAACTAAAGCATTTTGACAACAGACATATATTATCAAAGAAACAATTTGAAAATATGGTTGATAATAAATACTTTTTACTTGAAACTCTATTAATGGGATATGATGAACTGATTGTTGTTTTTAATAAAACAACACATAGTCTTGAAGAAGATTTAAATAAATGAAATCAAAAAAGATGATAAATTTCTTCAGAAAGTTTCGACAACAACTATCCTACGACGATAAACCCGGAAAATACTTAAGGTATGCAATAGGCGAAATTGTATTGGTAGTTATTGGTAACTAATAAATATAACCAAAAAATCAAACTTTGCTTTTCAAAGTACTCTGCAAGAAACAAATTTGATCAACAATCCTATCTCCCAATCATCTCAAGAAAGCTATCTTTTTTACGTCTCGACACCTCAAGTTCGGTTCCATCCTCAAGTATTACACTTCCCCCCTCGCCTTTTATGTATTGCACAATATAATCAAGGTTTACAATATGCGAGTGATGTATTCGAAAAAACCGTAAGCCATCAAGCCAATCGCCAATAACTTTTAATGATTTCGAAACTAGTACAGGCTTTTGGTTTTTTATAAATATATTTGAATAATTCCCATCTGCCTGCACTCTGATAATATCTTCAACTTTTATTAACTGTATTCCATTTTGTGTTGGAAGGGCTAGTTTTTTTATACCAGCAGTAGAATTATTTATGGCAAATGTTTCTATTTTATTTTTGCTATCATCACTTTGTGGAGTATCAATTGCTTTTTCAACAGCTTTTTTTAACAACAGCGGATCTATTGGCTTCAGTAAATAATCGATGGCACTAACCTGAAATGCTTTTACAGCATATTGGTTGTAAGCTGTTACAAAAATAACTTTTGGTAAAGGTGCAGTAAGGCTATCCAATACTTCAAATCCGTTTCCATCTGGTAGGTCAATATCTAGAAATATAAGATCGGGTTTATTCTGGTTGATTAATTCAATAGCCTCAGAAACTAATGCCGATGAACCTACAATTTGAATATTATCAACATATTTACTCAAAAAATTTATTAGAGTCTTTTTACTGTGTTCTTCATCCTCAACAATAAATACTTTCATATTTCTTTTATCATTTATAAGCATTCATAAAAATCAAAAATACCTAAATGGAATTAATAATTCAACTCTTGTTCCAGTGGATTTATTGTCGTCGTTGGTTAAATCTTTAATAACTAACAAGTTGCCTTTGTTATTGTTTTTCGTAATAGAGTCAAGTCTTTTCCGTGTTATCTCAACTCCTTTTGAAATGTGGTTTGGTGAAGTTTTTTTTGCCTTCTGTGCAGCTTCTCTGCCAATTCCATTATCTTCAATAAAGCAAAATATTTTGTCGTTTTTTAAAATGAATTCTAAGGTAAGTCTGCCTTTGCCGATTTTAGGACGCAAACCATGCTTTATGGAATTTTCGATAAATGGCTGTAATAACATTGGAGGAACCTGAAGCTCGTCAGCATCAATATTTTCATCAATTACAATTTCAAAATCAAATTTGTTATTTAGCCTTAGTCTTTCAAG
>JASFZK010000146.1:0-27015 GCA_045267845.1 Bacteroidota bacterium
GGCGAGGTGAAACCAAATTTCCTACCTTTGATTTATCTTAAATATTTTGTTATAATAATTATGCATTATTAATAATTATGTTTTTGGTTATCAATTCTGAGTCTGTAACTATTTGTACTTGATATTTGCCAGGAGCTATATTTGCTTTCACTCTAATAAAATCAGTATTTGTTATTGTTTTTGAAAATACTATGCGCTCTGAATCATTCCGTTGAACTACTTTAAGTAATCCGTTTGCAATAATATTTGCTGTTTGTAAAATTAATTTGTCGTTTTCGTATAACACGATAATATCAGTTTCCATTTCTATTTGTTAAAATGATGAGGCAAAACTATGATGACAATAATGGGCTACCAAAAAAAGCAGGGCGACAATAGGTAGGCATGGGGGTGAATTTAGGTAGATACTAGGTAGGCAAAATGATATTTGAGGCTATTTAAATATCAGGAAATAAGAGAGTTAAAAATATTGACAACCTATTGTTAGGTTTTGTGGTTTTTTGATTGAGGTAGATATAGGTTTATTGCTAATTTTGTAATTGTTATTAGCTTATCTACTTTTCAATCTTGTTATTTAACCCAGTCTACCATATGAAAAATGTAATTGCACTTTTGTTTTTTGTTTTTATTCTGCAATTAAACATGTTTGCAGACGACAATATTGATAGTTTATTTATACATATTGAAACACTATCTGAGAAAAAACAAGCAGATACTCTAAAGAAAATAATTGTTAAAAATATTTTCAGAGATCCGAAAACGACTTTTGTTTATGTCAATAAATTTAAAACCTTACCCGAGGTGGGGCGAGATTCAATGTTACTTTGTTTGTCGAATTATTGGATGGGTATGATATATGAGATATTTGGTGATTATCAAAAAGCAATAGATTATGATTTTAAATCTTTAGAGATTGCTGAAAAAATTAATAATAGAAAGCTAATTGCCATCACTTTAAATAACATAGGGCTTGTTTATTCGTATCAAGATGTTTACCATGAAAAGGCTCTTGAGTATTTTAGAAAGTACCTTAAAATTAGTAAGTTAACAAATAATAATAACGATGTCATGGGCGCATACCTAAATATTGGAATGCTCTATCAGCGCATGCGCGAACATGACTCGTCGGGTTATTACTACGAACTTGCTTATGAATTAGCCACAACACTTGATGATAAACGCAATAAGGCTCTTGCTTTTTCTGTACTAGGTACTAATGAAAAGGAAAAGGGTAATGATAAACTGTTTTTTGATTATTCACGAAAAGCACTGCAAATATTTAAGGATGAAGGTTATTTAATAGATTTGGCGGCTCTATATTACGATATGTCGATTTGGTTTAAGGAAAACAATCAAACAGATAGTGCCTTACTATACTCTATTAATATGTTGGATATAGCCACTGAATATGATTTAACTACTTATGAGCAAAAAGCTTTGTTAAATATATCTGAAGTTTACAGTAATAATGGAGACTATCAAAAAGCCTATGAAAATCTGAATAATTATTTAATGCTCAAGGATAGTACTGATTATCATGAAACAAAGGAGAAACTTGCACAATTACAAACAATATATGAAGTTGAAATTAAAGACAAAGAGATTGAGAATCTTAAAATTACCGAGAGACTTCAAAACAGAAAGGAGATGTTTTATTTATTGCTGATAGTTGTGGTTATTTTTGTTTCGTTAATTATTATTTATTCAATTATAATAAAGCGTAGGAAGGATAAATTAGTAAGTAGGCAAAAATTTATTATACATGAAAAGGAAAAAGAGCTAGCCGAACTTGCCCTTGAAAAAAGCAAAGCCAACGAAAAAGAACTTGAAACAAAGTTGGCATTTAAAACTCGCCAGTTAACCACCCATGCCGTTAGCATGATGCAGAAGAATAAATTGATGCATGAGTTATCGGAGAGTATGGTAAAAGTTAGTAAGTATGTAAATGATGACCAAAAAAACGAAATAAGGAAGCTACAACAACAGATAAAAAGAAGTTTAAATGTGGAAAAGGATTGGGAATTATTTAAAATGTATTTTGAACAAGTGAATAAAGATTTTTTTACAAACCTTTTGAGTAAGGTTCCTTCGTTAAGCTCCAACGATCTAAGGTTGAGTGCCTTAATTAAATTGAATATGAATATAAAAGAAGCAGCATCAGTTTTTAATGTGGAGCCTGCAAGTGTTAAAAGTGCAAGATATAGATTGCGTAAGAAGCTTGGCCTTGAGCAGGAGGATGACCTTTATGAGTATATGAGCAAAGTTTAAAATTTTACCACATAAATTGTATGTGATGTCGGGTTTGCGGTAGGGATTGCAATGATAGCTTGCTGAGACTTAAAACGATGATATTGTAAGCAGGTGACGGCGACTGGAAGAAGCCCTCGCACTGCATACAATATCATCGGTTTAAGCGAAGCAACTAAAATGTAAAGCCCGGTTAACTGCCGTAATAAATATGTAGGCAGATTAAACCGCACTAAATATATAAATAAACTATTTTTGCAGCTTTTGTAAAGCATTGTACAGCGAATGAATTATATATCGGTTGAAAATATTGGGAAGAATTACGGTGAGAAAATCCTGTTTGAGAATATAAGTTTTGGTTTAAGCAAGGGTGATAAATTTGCGCTTGTGGCGAATAATGGTGCCGGAAAATCAACACTGTTGAGGATACTTACCGGGCAAGAAGTTGGTGATAAAGGGAGTGTTACAATACACCCTGGGATAAAAATTTCACTATTACCACAAGAGCCTATTTTTGATGCTGAACTAACAGTAAATGAGATTGTTAAGAATGCAGACTCAGGATTGATTAGCATAATTAAAGATTATGAAGTTGCCATTCAAAATCAATCTGACAACTTTACAAATGAAACTCAAAAAGCATTGGAAATTGCCACTGCTCAAATGGATATAAGTGCGGCTTGGGACTACGAGCGCAGATTAAAACAGCTACTTGAAAAATTCAATATTACTGATCTTGGTCAAACGATAGGGACAATGTCTGGCGGTCAGATTAAACGACTTTCGTTGGCTATGACTTTGTTGGATAACCCTGATATAATATTGTTAGATGAGCCAACAAACCACCTAGATATCAATATGATAGAATGGCTAGAGGGCGAATTGCAAGGGACTTCGATTACATTATTTATGGTTACACATGATCGTTACTTTTTGGATCGTATTTGTAATGGTATTATTGAATTAACTGATGGTAAACTATATCACCATAAGGGAAATTACAGCTATTTTTTAGAAAAAAGAGCTGAGCGCGAAGAAGTAACTCGAGTTGAAGTTGATAAGGCTCGTAAACTTATGAAGAAGGAGCTTGACTGGATGCGTAGAATGCCTAAAGCAAGAACTACAAAATCGAAAGCTAGGATTGATAGTTACTATAACATCAAAGAAAAGGCAACCAGTTTGAAACCTAAAGATGAATTGAAGTTAGCTGTACATATGTCGCGTGTTGGGAGTAAAATTCTTGAAGTTGATAGTGTTAGTAAGAGTTATGGCGATATTAAAATACTTAATGATTTTAGTTATATATTTAAAAAAGGAGAGCGCATTGGCATTGTTGGAGAAAATGGTGTTGGTAAAACCAGTTTTTTAAATTTGCTGATGCAACTTGAGAAGCCTGATGTTGGAAAAGTAGATTGGGGTGATACAATGGTTTATGGTTATTATAAACAGGAGGGTATTAAGATAAATAATAGTCAAACCGTACTAGAAGTAGTAAAGGAAATAGCGGAGATAATTCCCACAGGGAAAGACACAAGCTTAACCGCTTCACAATTTCTTACGCATTTTATGTTTCCACCAAAAGTACAAAACGATTATGTGTCAAAGTTAAGCGGGGGAGAACGCCGCCGACTTTATTTGCTTACAGTACTTGTTAAAAATCCTAATTTTTTAATATTAGATGAGCCTACCAACGATCTTGATTTGATTACCTTAACGAAACTTGAAGAGTTTTTAGAGGGTTACAAAGGCTGCTTGATTTTAGTATCTCATGATAGGTACTTTCTGGATAATCTTGTTGATCATTTGTTTATATTTAAGGGTGATGGTGTTATTGTAGATTATCATAGCAATTATACCGAATACAAACTGTTGCAGGATGAAAAGAATAAACAACTAAAATTAAAGCAGTCGTCTGAGAAAAAACAAAAGCAAAAAAATATAAAGAACCCTCCCGAAAAGAAAAAGCTTTCGTACCATGAAAAGAAAGAATATGAAGGGCTTATGGATAAGATTGATAAACTTGAAAAGGAGAAGGTAAGCATAGAGGAAAAGATAGGCTCAGGTAATACGGATTATGACGAACTACAAAAATTATCAGTGAGAATAGGTGAGCTTATTGATGAAATTGATGAAAAAACATTTCGTTGGATGGAACTTGATGAATATGTCTAAGGATTGTTGGTACTTACTGTTAGTAATTGTACCTGACATCAAGATGAAGATTTTTAAAGATAAGATAGTTTATTCTATTTGATATACTTTTTCAAGAATCATTTTTTAGGCTGTGTAGGTATTTATATATGTTAAATTTAATACTATTGAATCGATAATCTGTATATTTGCCTATACTGTTCACCAATAATCAAAACAAAGCTAATGGAATTGACTCAGTACCTCTTGAAGCTGGGGATGTACGTTGTACATATAAACGCGAATGAATTTTCGGTTGTGTTGAAGATGTTTGTTAGCTAGTTAAGCTGATAAAAGCTGCATTTATCAGATATTTTCTTTCATACAACATGTATCTTAATATATTAAAACATCTAGATAATTGCATGTATATTTTTTCTATATTTGTAAAAACCCTTTGATGCTTAATTAATAACAATTTTTTCAATGTCAAAAACAGTTCATTTTTTCTACATTTCAATAATGGTGATAATTGTCATTATTGTTGCAATAGCTTTAAGTTATGAAGGCTACTCGTACTATAATACAAGTCTCGAGGAGCGATTTTACAGCCCCGAACATCAAACGCTTAAGCCGAGTGGTGACATTGGTCACGGATTGGGAATTATTGGTTCTCTCTTTATGTTCATTGGAGTTTCTACTTACATGTTAAGAAAGAGAGTTAAAGTTTTTTCGCATTGGGGTAAACTTAAATACTGGCTTGAATTTCATATCTTTTTGTGCACTCTTGGGCCAATATTAGTTCTATTTCATACTGCTTTTAAGTTTGGAGGGCTGGTGGCAATAAGTTTCTGGAGTATGGTTGCTGTTTTTGCAAGTGGAATTATTGGGCGGTTTATTTATATTCAGATACCTAGAACAATAGAAGGTAGAGAATTGAGTTTAAGTGAAGTACAAGGGCTAAAAAAAGATGTTGGAGGTGTGCTAAAAGAAGAGTACAATCTCAATGATGAAAGTTACAAGGTAATAGTCGATTCAACTAAAACAAGAGTTGAGTTTGTAAATAAGAACACTTTTGTAAGGTTTGTAAATAAGTATTTTGAGGATAAAAGAAATTTACAAAATATAAAGGCGGTGCTAATTCAAAGTGGATTAGACCGTAAAGAAAGCCGAAAAATTATTCATCTGGTTAACAACGAAATATCCTTAAATAGAAAAATTGATAGACTTACAACAATGCAAAATTTGTTTAAGTATTGGCATGTGGCTCATTTACCGTTTGCCATAATTATGTTGGTCATTATGATAATACATGTAATTGTAACTTTACTTTTCGGATATAGATGGATTTTTTAGTATGGACTTATTATTAGAACAAATATTAATATATGGCTCAGTAGCTTTCCTAATACTCATTGTAGTATTCTTTTATTTGTATAACCAAAGGAAAGCATCTAAAATTGTTGCCAAAAAAATTGAGATTGCAAAGCTCGAAGGTTTACATGAACCTGTATCATTACATCCTGTGATTGATATTGGTAGCTGCATTCAAACAGGAGCATGTATTATGGCTTGCCCCGAAAAAGATATATTAGGTATTAAGGATGGAAAAGCAACAACTATTAATGCATCACATTGCATTGGCCATGGTGCTTGTTTTCATGCTTGCCCTACCGAAGCGATAACTCTATGTATTGGAACTGAGAAGCGAGGAGTAGAATTACCACACGTTAATTTTAATTTTGAGACAAACATACCTGGTATCTTTATTGCTGGTGAACTTGGAGGCATGGGGCTAATCAAAAATGCCGTTGAACAAGGAAAACAGGCGGTTGAGAATATTATAAAATCTGCAAAAAAAGAGCATAATGCTGATTACGACTTGCTTATTGTAGGAGCTGGACCGGCTGGTATTGCAGCTTCGCTTACAGCTAAAAAGTATAAGTTAAAATTCATAACGCTTGAGCAGGACTCGCTAGGAGGGACAGTATTTACATTTCCAAGATCTAAAATTGTAATGACATCTGCAATGGACTTACCTCTTTTTGGAAAAGTTAAACTATCCGAAACCAGCAAAACAGAATTACTAGATTTGTGGAATCAGGCACTAAATAAAAATAGTATTACAATTGAAGAAAATACCAAAGTGGAATCCATTGTATCTGAAAATGGACACTTTAATGTGGGTACAAAGAGTGGAAAAAATATTTCTGCTCGAAGCGTGCTAATTGCAATTGGTAGGAGAGGAACACCGCGTAAGTTAAATATTCCAGGTGAAGAATATGAAAAAGTAGCCTATAGGTTACTAGAGCCCGAAGATATTGAAGGAAAAGATATACTAATCATTGGAGGTGGAGACTCAGCAGTTGAATCAGCAATGTTACTTGCCGATAATAATAAGGTTACTTTATCGTATCGAAAAGATGTTTTTCAGCGTATAAAACCTAAAAACAGCACAAAAATTAAAGAAGCCATACAACAAGATAGGATAAATATACGTTTCAATACCACCCTGAAGCAAATTACTAAAAGTGAAATAGAATTATTATCCACTACCGATAATAAAAATGAGATTATAAATAACGACCTTGTTTATATTTTTGCCGGAGGTGAATTACCCACTCAGTTTTTACAAAAAATAGGATTAAACATTACTAAAAAATACGGTGAAGCGCTTTTAAAGCATTAATTATATGACGAGAATAAAAGTATCAGAATATCTATTGAAGTTGAGGTTTTTAGCCTTGGTTGTTATTTTGTTTCCCATATTAAGTTATTCTCAACTGTCACCAGGCGATCTTGCCGAAGCTCACTCACACCTCGAAGGTCTTTCTAACTGTACTGAATGTCATACACTCGGTAAGAAGATAGGTAATGATAAATGCTTAGTTTGTCATACTTTTATTAAAGACCGCATTGATAAAAAAAAAGGATTTCATTCATCGAAAGAGATTGCTGGTGAAAATTGTATAAGCTGCCATAGTGATCACAATGGCAAAAAGTTTAAGATGATTAGATTTGATGAAAGCAAATTTAACCACTCTGATGCTGGTTATAACCTCGAAGGAGTACATGAGAAAAAGGAATGTAAGGATTGCCATAAAAAGGACTTCATTGTAAATAAAGAACTCAAAAAGAGGAATAAGACATTTCTAGGATTGGATACAGATTGTATTAGCTGTCATGCAGATTACCACCAAGAAACACTTTCGTCAAATTGTATTGAGTGTCATGATATGGATTCGTTTAAACCAGCTCCAAAGTTTAATCATGATAAAACCAAATACACTCTTGTGGGAAAACACAAGGAGGTCGATTGTATAAAATGCCATAATAAAGTCAATTTGAACGGAATGGAATATCAGATGTTTTCTGGAATTGAGTTTGAATCTTGTACAAGTTGTCATGAGGATGTTCATGATAATAAATTTGGGCAAAATTGCACGAAATGCCACAACGAACAATCCTTTAATATTATTTTGAGTATGGATAGTTTTAACCATGATAATACTAGGTTTAAGCTTGAAGCAAAACATAAGTATGTTGATTGTAAAGAATGCCATCCCACAAAATTGACCGACCCAATAAAGCATAATAATTGTACTGATTGTCATACAGATTATCACGAAAAGCAATTTGTAAAACTTGGTGTTGCTCCTGATTGCTCTGACTGTCATTCCACATCAGGGTTTGTAGGATCTTCATATACAATTGATAGGCATAGCAAAACTGAATTTCCACTTGTTGGAGCTCACGTTGCTACTCCTTGTTTTGTATGCCATAAAACTGAAGCGAAATGGAATTTTGGCAACATGGGAACAAAGTGTGCCGATTGTCATGATGATATACATCAAGCATTCATCAGTAAAAAATATTACCCAGAAGCTAATTGCAAAAACTGTCATTCAGAGAATAATTGGGTTGAAATTAATTTTAATCACTCTGATACGGATTATGAGTTACTGGGTGCTCACAAAAATCAAAATTGTAGAGATTGTCATTTTAAATTAAACACAACAGGGCAAGACACACAACATTTTAAAGATCTTTCCACAGATTGTGTTACATGCCATAATGATAACCATAACGGACAGTTTGAAGCTGATGGTAAAACTGACTGTTACATCTGTCATGATTATAATGATTGGAGGGCCAAAAAATTTGATCATAATAAAGCTCGTTTTATCCTTGATGGAAAACATCAAAATGTTACTTGTGCCGAATGTCATAAAGATAAAATTTTTGGAAACAAGAAGTATGTTGTATATAAACTAAATAATTTCAAATGCGAGGACTGTCACTAATTGTTGTATTTATTCTTTCATTTTTTCTACCTTCATCAGATTCACCTCATGAAAAGGATTTGGATATAAGCTGTAGCGAATGTCATACTTCTGACGGCTGGAAAATTGACAGAAACGATATAATTTTTAACCACAACAATGATACAAAATTTATGCTGCAAGGTTTGCATCAAGATGTAAATTGTGTTGCATGTCATTCAACTCTTATATTTTCAGATGCACAAACTGAATGTGTATCTTGTCATACCGATATGCATCAACAAACTGTTGGAATTGAGTGTGCACGATGCCATAACACAAATTCATGGATTGTAAATAATATTACTGAAATTCATCAACAAAGTCGTTTCCCTTTATTGGGAGCACATATTACTGCTGATTGTTTCGATTGTCATCAATCTGCCTCCTTATTAATATTTGAACCTTTGGGAGTGGAATGTGTTGATTGTCATTTAGATAATTATCAATCAACAACAAGTCCTAATCATGTTGAGAGTGATTATTCTACCGATTGTGCCGAATGCCATAAAATGAATGCATTTACATGGATAGGTTCTGATTATACACACGCCTTTTTTCCATTGGTTGAAGGACATGCCATAAATGACTGTCGTGAATGCCATACTGATCCTGGAAATTATTCAAATATTTCAACAGAGTGTTTCTCATGCCACGAAGCAGATTACAATGCTGCAACAGTTCCAAATCATATCCAGTCGGATTTATCGACAAATTGTACCGAGTGCCATACCCTTAGTCTTGATTGGCGACCTGCCGAATTTGCTCAGCATGATGTACTGTTCCCAATTTATTCGGGAGAACACAATGGCGAATGGAATAGTTGTGTGGATTGTCATAATAACCCAAGTAATATTTCAATTTTTACTTGTATTGATTGCCATGAACACAATAAAACTGACATGGATGATGAACATAAGGGTATTGGTGGATATTCGTACAATAGTATAGCATGTTTTGAATGTCATCCAACTGGGTCAGAGGATGGTTTTGACCATAACATTTCTAACTTTCCATTAACTGGAGCTCATATTGATACTGAATGTGATGATTGCCATGTTGCTGGGTATACAGGAACTCCAACTATTTGTTCCGAATGTCACACCCCTGACTTTAACGAAACTACAAATCCAAATCATGTGGAAATTGGTATAAATAATGAATGCGAAACTTGCCATTCTACTGATCCGGGATGGCAACCAGCATTGTTTGAAGTTCATGACGATTATTATGTACTTACTGGAGCTCATCTTACTACTTTTTGTGCTGATTGCCACACAGATGGTTATCCTGGAACACCAAATAATTGTGTAGATTGTCATATTGACGAATTTAATCAAACAACTAACCCTGATCATGTTGATGCTAACTTACCCAATGATTGTGCTGAATGTCATACCACAAACCCTGGATGGACACCAGCAACTTTTGATCATTCTGATTATCCGTTAAACGGAGCTCACGCATTAATCGCCAACGATTGTAATGCTTGTCATAATGGGAACTATACTACCACCCCAAATACATGTTTTGGATGTCATGAGACTGATTATAATCAAACTAACGATCCGCCTCATGAAGTAGCACAGTTTTCAACTGAATGTTTGATATGCCATACCGAAACAGTTTGGATACCTTCCACATTTGATCATGATAATCAGTATTTTCCAATTTATAGTGGAGATCATGTGGGTGAGTGGAACGCATGTATAGATTGTCATACAATCCCAAATAATTACTCACTTTTTAGTTGTATTGATTGCCATGAGCATAATAAAACTGATATGGATGAAGAGCATAAAGATGAAAACGATTATGTTTATAATAGTGATGCATGCTTTGAGTGTCATCCGGATGGAAGTGAAAAATTTAACGGGATGTTCAAAAATTTTAATAAACCCACAGAGAGATAATGAGAAATTTTGTGTTGATATGTATATTTATATTAATGGTAAACAACATTAATGCTCAGGAATTATCATCTGCTGATGAGGGCAGTGTGTCGTATATTACTTCGCAGAATATTTATGTAAAATTCAAATCAACAAAACATATAAATATTGGTGACACTTTATTTGTTATGGATAATGACAAACGTGTTCCTGCTTTGGTTGTTACAAACACGTCTTCAATTTCATGTGTGTGTGTTCCTATTTCTACAATTAAACTTGAGGTTAACCGTAAGTTGTTTGCCAAGCAAAGAAAGATTGTAGAAAGTAAACCTGAAGCTAATCAGAAAAAAGAATTAGTTGCGGTTCCAGTTGTTGTAGCTTCCATAAAAGATACTGTAGATGATGGTGAGAGAAAGCCTAGTCAAGCTATTCGAGGTAGGTTGTCTGTTGCATCTTATTCCAATTTCTCAAATACTGATGGGGGAAATAGTCAGCGTATGCGATATACATTTTCAATGAATGCCAAAAATATTGGAAATTCGAAAATTTCTACAGATACTTATATTTCCTTTGTTCATGACAATAATAATTGGGATGAGATTAAAAGCAATATTTTCAATGGGTTGAAGATATATAGTTTGGCTGTGATTTATGAACCTACCGAAACCATGACTTTTTTGCTAGGACGGAAGATAAATCCTCGTATATCAAATATTGGAGCCATCGATGGGATTCAATTTGAAAAGAAATTCAAATCATTTTCGGTAGGTGGTTTTGCAGGTAGTCGACCTAATTATATGGATTATAGTGTGGATTTTACGCTACCCCAATTTGGTGCTTATTTAGCCCATTCATACAACGGAAAGAAAGGTAATATGGAAAGTACTTTTGCTTTTGTGGAGCAAAAAAATGATTGGAAAACAGATCGCAGATTTGCATACTTTCAACATTCTAACTCATTAGTAAACAAGCTGTACTTGTTTACTAGTGCCGAATTGGAACTATATCAAAAAATTGATGGAGTTGAGAAATCAACATTTAATCTTAATAATTTATATCTAATGTTAAGATATAAAGTGATAAGACAATTGTCTTTTTCTGTTTCTTATAGGTCACAAGCGAGAATGATATATTACGAAACATACAAGAGCTATGTTGACCAATTACTTGAGCAAGCTACTGTTGAGGGATATAGATTTCAAGTTAATTATAGGACCAATAAAAAAATATCCATGGGTGCAAGAGTTAGTTACAGGGCTGCTAAGCAAGATCCTAAACCAACAAAAACTCTATATGGTTATGTGGCCTTTAGTCGAATTCCATGGATTGATGCTTCGGCAACAGTTTCGGTTACTTTGTTGGAAACAAGTTATTTGTCGGGTAATATTTATAGTTTAGGTATAACACGTGATATTATCCCTGGTAAATTACAAGGCCGAATAGGGTATCGTTATGTGGATTATACATTTGTAAACTACGATGCATCGCTAGTTCAACATGTTGGTGATGCAAATATCACATGGAGAATGATGAGAAAACTTTCGCTTTCGATGAACTATGAAGGTATATTTGAGAGTGTTAATAATTATTCCCGACTCTATATTAATCTGATAAAGCGGTTGTAATAAACCAGTTATCCTAAATTTACATTAGCTTTTTAATAATAGAATCAGTAGTTATTCCTTCTGCTTCGGCTTTGTAGTTTCTAATAATTCTATGTCGTAATACTGGTAATGCAATTGCTTTAACATCCTCAATGTCAGGTGAATATTTGCCTGATAATGCAGCATGTACTTTAGCGCCAATTATTAAGAACTGTGATGCTCTTGGGCCTGCTCCCCAATTAAGAAACTTATTTGTCCAATCGTGAGCTGCTCCTGTGTTTGGTCGTGTTTTTACTACTAAATTAACAGCATATTCTAATACATTATCTGCCACAGGTATCTTACGAATTAGTTGTTGAAAGTATAATATTTCTTGTGCTGATATTATTTTAGATACAGTATTGCTTTGCCCCCCAGTTGTTTTTTTTACGATTTCTAGCTCTTCATTAAATTCAGGATAATCAAGGATTAAATTAAACATAAACCTGTCCAACTGAGCTTCGGGTAGGGGATAGGTACCCTCTTGTTCAATGGGGTTTTGAGTAGCCAAAACAAAAAATGGGCTATCGAGCTTATAGGCTTTTCCGGCTACAGTTACCGTTTTCTCTTGCATGGCTTCCAGTAAAGCAGCTTGTGTTTTTGGAGGTGTACGATTTATTTCATCAGCAAGAACAATGTTAGCAAAAACGGGTCCTTTAATAAATTTAAATTTCCTATTCTCGTCAAGTATTTCAGTACCAATTATATCTGATGGCATTAAGTCAGGTGTAAACTGAATACGACTATATGTTAACCCCAGTACTTCGCCAATTGTATTCACAAGCAATGTTTTTGCTAAACCAGGAACTCCTACTAGAAGTACATGGCCTTGGCTAAAAATCGAAATTAACGTATTTTTTACTACATCATCTTGTCCTACAATTACTTTTGCAATTTCATTTCTTAATGTATTGTATTTTTCTACAAAAGCATCTATTGCTTCAACATCTGAATTAAATACTATTGTTGCTTTATCAGCCATACCTTATTTTTATCTTGTAATATTAATTAAATTGCCATTAATACAGGATTACTTATTTTATACCCCAACTGTGATCAAATTCACATGAGCTGTATTCGTCAATTATTCTAACATAAGTATTTTTAGCCTTGCTATCAATCCAATCATCCATGGTTCTCATTTGCTTATCCTGCAATGCCCACTGACGTATTCGAGTGTAATCGTCAACTAAATTTGCTTTATGTGGTTGTGTTTTTTCCTTTAGAAGGATTATTCTATACGCATCCTTCTTATCCTCTGTTTTCATGGGTACAGGGTTTGATATTTCACCTACTGTCATTTTTTCAATTACAAATGATACCTGTGGTTCTAATTGTTCAGCATCAAAAGTTGTACTATTGGTGTAAGGATTTATAATTACACCCCCATTATTAA
Organism: Bacteroidota bacterium; assembly: GCA_045267845.1. Taxonomy (GTDB): domain Bacteria; phylum Bacteroidota; class Bacteroidia; order Bacteroidales; family F082. The sequence goes on from JASFZK010000146.1 coordinate 13,631, forward strand.
CATTCTCAGCTTCCGAAAACAGTACAACAGCATCATCAAAAGACATGGAATCGTTTCTTATCAATAACACAATACTATCTAGTTCATGTTTTGCCAAGGCAAGGTCAAGTGGACTTACTTTTGGAGTAAGAAGTATGTGTCTAACATTAATATAATCACCTTTTCTTTTGATCATTTGAATTATATGGTATCCAGCTTCTGTTTCGAGAACATTAGAAATCTCACCTTCTTTTAATTTAAAAGCAACTGCTTCAAATTCAGGATACAACTGACCGCGACCATAAAAACCAAGTTCACCACCCTTTGCTGCTGACCCGGGATCCTGTGAATACATTATTGCCAATGTAGAAAAACTACTACCATCAAGTATCCTTTTTCTGTATTCCATTAGTTGTTCTTTGATTCTCAATTTTTCATCAATACTAATTGGAGGGTTTTTAACAATCTGAGCTATAACATATTCGGTTTTAAGTTGTGGTATGCTGTCTTCGGGTATGGTCTTGAAAAATGCACGAATTTCGGATGGAGTTACATCAACATTACTAACAATGCCCGATTGTACCTGCTGTGCAAGCATTTGTTCGTAAACAATATCATAAAGTTCTTTTTTGATATCACTGATGGTTTTACCATAATAATCTTCCATTTTTTCTTGTGATCCAAATTGCTGGATAAAACCAGATAATCTTCTATCAAGATCAGCCTCAACTTGAATCTCACTTACTTCAATACTATCTACTTCAGCTTGTGTTACCATAAGCTTCTGAAAAAGAATATCTTCTAGAATCTTACATTTAAAGTCGGTAGCACTACCCGCAAAACCTCCTTGCATTCGGTAACTCAAATATTGATTTTGGACATCACTTTCCAAAACAATACTTTTGCCAACCACTGCAACCACCTGATCTATAACATACTCCTCATTATCTTGTGCTATAACCACAGAAGTAAGTAATATCCCTATTGAAATCATTAATGTGCGTGCCACTTTTTTAATTGCCTTAATTGATAGCAAGCTGTTAGGTATTTTATTCATTATAATTCGTTTAGTTTAGTAAGTTGTGTGCTAATGAGTTACACTCAGTAGTTATTTTATTCGTTGTAGAATATTTCAAATTCGTTATTTAATAGTGCTCTTTCATAGATGTTATTTCTAACTTCCTTTGCCAATTTAATTTTTCTACGCGAAATTATTATATTGTAAATATCATTTCGTTTGAAGTTGAGAGGTGATATATCATCTTTAATTTTATAATCAATAAATTTTAAAAAGTAAGTGTAGCGATTCGTTTCAATTTTAATGGATCTATTATTTTTTAAAAATAGTTCTCTATTATATGTTTCAATCGGAATTACCTGTTGAATGCTGATAAAACTTATCCATTTTGTGGTATCTAAATAGGACGATAAGGCATATGGTAAAGCATACTGTTGAAGCGAATCAAAAAGTAATGAATCAGGTAAACTAAATAGATTATCAAATAGTATTTCACTTGCCGAATCATTTTCAATTATTACATATACTGCTCTTGTGATATTTTCTTTCAATTCAAAATCACTTAGGTGAGATTTATAATATTCTTCGATATCAGCATCGGTAACAACTGTATCCAGGTTCTGATCAATTAGTTTAGTTTCATATCTGTAAATAATAAGAGAATTGCGATAATCTTCGAGTTGTTTATAGAAATTAAGCTGACTATCAGGTAAGTTTTGCTGAGCCTGATAAATCATAACATTAGTTTTTACCCAATCTCTAACATAACTACGGATAAATGCAATACTGTCTCTTGGCGATACATTTGTTGGGATAATATCCTCTATATCTGATATGTAAAGATAGTTATCATGCACCTTCGCCAATATCTTACTATCATTATCTTTTAGTGTTTTTATACATCCTGAAGATAATAATAGTAACAATAAATATGGCAAAATATTTCTCAAATTGATATTGTATTATTTAACACCTAAAAACTTATATAGTAACATGGGTTAAAATATTTTCATCTAGCCTCAATTAATAAAAAATATTGATTGAGACTAACTATTTGCTTCTTTAAATCTAGCTTTATTTGCCATCTTTAATTAAAATTTCAAGCACTTCATTATTTACATTAACCGGATATTTTTCCTTCAATTGACTAATCCATTTGTCCTCAAGATAGGTTTGGTAATCTGCAGTTACCAGCCCTCGTGCTTCATTGAGTTCTTTTTGCTGGGGTGGAATAATTTCAACAATCTTTACGAATACTGTAAGCTCTTCAACATCAGAATTTAATGCATCTGAAAGGCCAACTTTCCACTCAACCATATCAACATATTTATCATCCCCTTTTTCGTATACATCAGGAATTAAACGTACGGAGTTGATACTGTCTTCAGCTATTGCTTTTGCAATATCACCATCGTTGTCATATTGATTAATAATGGTTACAACTTGTTCAATAACAGTATTGTCCTTTAATTTGTAAACGGTTGCATTAACACGCTCATCCCAGTTATAATTCTCTCTATTATCATCAAAATATTCTTGTAATCCAATGGTGTCTTTAACTGCTTTTGTCCATACTTTTTCGTCGGTTAAATTAAACAATAAAATTCCATCATGATATTCTTGAACAAGACTTTTAAACTCAGGATATTGGCTTTCAAGATTTTTATCCATGTAATCAAGGCAACTTTCTTTTTCGAATTTAACAAAAAGCTGATTTAAATAAACATCTTTATCTATGTTATCTTGTGGGCGTTGGTTGATCTGCACAAATTTTGCAAAATCGTATTGTGTGTACTTATCTTTTTTTAGTTTAATTACAGGCTTAGTCATTCCGCTGAGGCTATCAGCTATAAACTTTCTCTCGAGCACAGTGCTATCGATGGTAGCAAAAATAGCTGCAATTTCTTTTGGATAAGTTTTGAATTTATTTTCTTTTTTAATTTTACTGATAACAGCCTCTTCACTTTTTCGTGATCTTTGATCTTTGGCCAAACGCTCTTTTAGTTTTGGAGATTCTTCTTCGAGAGTACCAGGTCTTTCAACACTTATAAGTTTAATTATATGAAGTCCATAAGCTGTTGCAAGAGGCTTAGATATTTCACCTATTTCAAGGTTATCAACAACTTCTACAAACTCAGGAACGACTCTGTTACTTGAGAATTTACTTAGTTTACCTTGATTTTTAGCTGAACCTTTATCTTCAGAATATTCAAGAACAGCTTCTTCAAATGACATGCCTTCTTGTATTTTAGAGTAAATATTATTTATTTTTTCAACCTTACGTAATGAATCTGAAGTTGTGGCTTCGGGACGTAGTGCAACAAATATATGTGCTACTTCAGCATTACCCATTGCATCATTAATTTCGGTTATTTTTAAAATATGGTAGCCATATTTTGTACGAATGATTGGAGAAACCTCATTTAAACCAGTATTGTATGCCGCATTTTCAAATGGGTAAACCATATTAAATACTGTAAAATAGCCAAGGTCGCCTTTGTTACCAGCTTTGAATCGTTGTTGATTTGGGATGGCTTCACGATCACGGGCTGAAGGATCTTCTGAAAACTCAATGGCTGTTTCCGCAAAATCAGTACCTGATATTACAATATCTCTTATTTCAATAATTTTGTTGTATGCTTTTAACGTATCCTCTGGGTTTGCGTTTTCATCTACCATAATTAGTATATGGCTTGCTCTTATATCCTTTTTTAAATGACTGTAGGCTTCCAAAAGTAATTGTTCGTTAACAGTCTCATCAACAAAATATGGCTTTGCAAGTTGTGTACGGTATCCATCAAGCTCCTTTATAAAGCTTTTCACAGTATCCATCTTCAATGCTTCAGCCTCAAGAACTTTTAACTTAAAGTTAATGTATAAGTTAAGGTAATCTTCAATTGCTGTTGCCTCATACAAATCAGATTGTGTATTATTCTTTTCGTAAATTTTTGTAAATTCATCAACTCTAACTTGTTCATCTCCAATTGTAACTAATACTTTCTTGCCAATTGATTTTTGAGCTACTGCACTGCTAACCGCAAATGCTATTACTAATGTTAAAACTAATCCTTTAATAAGGTTTTTCATTGCTATTTTATTTATTGATAATTTTATTTTAATATTTTATTAAGATCTATTTACCCACTTATATTTGGGATTGTTATTGTATTTTACAACTGGTTATTTACCTCTACTATAGTTTGGCGCTTCACGTGTTATGGTAATATCATGAGGATGATTCTCAACCACACCAGCAGCAGATATTCTAATAAATTTAGCTGATTGCAATTCACTAATATTACGTGATCCGGTGTAGCCCATTCCTGCTCTTAATCCACCTTTCATTTGTGTAATTACTTCGTTCAACGAACCTTTGTATGGAACTCTTCCCACAATACCTTCGGGTACAAGTTTTGTTATATCATCTTCCATATCCTGAAAATAACGATCCTTAGATCCCTGTTTCATTGCTTCAACTGAGCCCATTCCTCGGTAAGATTTATATTTTCTACCATCGAAAATTATCGCTTCGCCAGGGGCTTCATCAACACCAGCAAATAGTGAACCAGCCATAATTGTATCAGCTCCAGCTCCAAGGGCTTTAACAATATCACCGGTATATCGTATACCTCCATCAGCAATTAAAGGAATACCTGAGCCTTGCAATGCTTTTGCCACATCGTAAACTGCAGTTAATTGGGGAACCCCAACACCAGCAATTATTCGGGTGGTACAAATTGATCCAGGACCAATCCCAACCTTTATTGCATCAACTCCAATGGCAAGTAAGTCTTTAGCAGCTTCAGCAGTTGCAATGTTTCCTACTATTAAATCAATGTGCGGAAATTTTTTCTTTACCAAAGCGGCCATGTCAAGCACTCCTTGTGAATGACCATGTGCTGTATCAACAACAATTGCATCAACACCAGAAGCTACAAGAGCTGCCACACGATCTAATGTATCAGCGCCAATTCCAACTGCAGCAGCAACACGAAGTCTACCTTGCTCATCTTTACAGCTACTTGGATGTGCTTTTAGTTTTATAATATCTTTATAAGTTATTAAGCCAATGAGTTTATTATCTTCATTAACAACAGGTAATTTCTCGATACGATACTTTTGAAGTATATCAGCAGCCTTTTCAAAATCGATAAATTCGGATGTTGTAATCAGACCTTCACTAGTCATTGCCTCAGCAATAGGTTTTTGCAAATTCCTCTCAAATCTCAAGTCACGATTTGTAACAATTCCAACAAGATGATGTTCAGAGTCAACAACTGGTATACCTCCAATGCTGTATTCAGCCATAATATCCAGTGCATCTTTTACTAGTGCATCTTTACCTAAAGTAATGGGGTCGGGGATCATACCATTTTCTGCACGTTTTACTTTATGCACTTCATTGGCCTGAGCCGCAATTGTTAGATTTTTATGAATTACACCAATTCCTCCTTCTTGAGCAACTGCTATGGCCATTTTGGATTCAGTAACAGTATCCATAGCTGCGGAAATAATTGGGATTTTTAAAACTATATTCCTTGAAAACCTTGTTGTTAAATCAGTATCGCGGGGTAAAACTGATGAATGTGCTGGAACTAAAAGTACATCATCATAGGTAAGACCCTCTTTAGTAAATTTATCGCTATCAAATGACATATTATCTTTATTTTAAAATTTGCCAAAAATACCAAAAATTTGTGAGACAAATAGCAATGATAGTGTACTATTATAACACATTTAACATGTTTTAACCAGTAGGATGAATAGAGTGCTATTTGTAGGTAGATTTAGTGGTTAGATTTAGACTTAAAAATATTGACGTCATATTAGAGAGTTTTATGTTTTATTCTTTAATTATTTTATACCTATACTTCTTTCCACTTAGCTCGATTTCAATAATGTAAATCCCATTTTCTAAATTCGAAATGTCAATTTGGTTTAGATAATTATCCATCTGGATTTCTTTCTGTCCAAGAATATTATAAATTGAAACTGAATTTATTTTGAGCACACTATTGCAATAAATAATAAAGGTTTTTGAAGTTGGGTTTGGATAAATCTCAATGAGCTGTGTTTCAGTACTATTAATTGTTGAAACCACCAAATAGCACGGAGATTCGCGACAATAGTAATTCAGAAATGTATGGTAGATATATCTGCTACTACTTTTAAATGGTGCAAACATTTCTTCAAAAAGCCCATAATTAGATCCCACGCCTTCGTAAAATAACTCAGGTCCTTCAAAAACCATTGTAGTAAAACCAAGTACATTTGATTCATAAATATCTTGGATAATAAATTCATAATATTCAGGTAGAATGCACAAATTTGCAGTATCTCCAATATTTAGTGAAAAGTCGAATAATAGATATTCTTCGTTTAAAGGACAGGTGTTGAAATTTTCAAATAACTGAATGGCATACACCTTCCTGCTAGAAGTGTCATCTCGAAGTAGTCCGAATAATTGATATGGTTCTGTGGCTTGAAATGGAGGCCCGCTTTGGGTTACAACCAAATTTCTCTTAAATATTTTCTTATAAATAAAATCGTCAATGGTTGTGTCGCCCGAAGAATAATATTCCCATAGCCCATCCACAGGTTCAATAGTATTCATATCATCAAGACTTACAATCCATTGTGCGCCTTCAATAGCGATGGGGTTGTATTCTTGTGCGTTAATTTGTTGTAACAACAAAATAGAAATAGCGAGTATTAGATTTCTTATTTTCATATGAATATTTTTAAGCCATATGGCTCCTTATCGTGGTTAATGATTTGGATTTATGCATTGCCTATTTTTGTTATTGAGTTATCTCTCGATCTTCAAATATACTAAAGTAATCACTTAACTACCACCAACTTTCCCGAAGCCATTTGATTGCCAGCTATTAATCGGAAGTAGTAAACACCGGATTGTTGACCAGTAGCATCCCAAATTACTTGTTGCTTTCCTGTTGATTGTTTTTGTTGAATTATATCAACTTGTTTGCCGAGGTGGTTGTAAATAATGATTTGGGCAGAGGAAGATTGTTGAAGATTGTATTCGAATGTAACTGTTGTGGAAAACGGAATGGGATAATATTTTAAAGAAATTGATTTAAAAAGATTGATCTCTCTTACATCTGCAAGTGGAGTATCAACAAAACTACCTTCACCATCATTAAATAATATCTCAAGGGGTCTTTTCTCGTATTGACTACTATAAAATTGTCTTGTTGTTATAATGTCATTATAACCATTACCATCCATGTCAGAACAATGCAAAAACCTTCTGGCTTCACCATAATAATCCAATTCAATTCGCTGTGGTTCATGTAAAGTAAAATCACCTAAATTATAATATAGTAAATAACCCGGACCTACATGAGGCCAGTTAGAAAATAAAAAATCAGAAAGTCCATCATTATTAAAGTCTTTAATAATTAGTTCATCTAAGTTTTCATTTGGATTAAAAAAATATGAAGTGAAAATTTTCTCTCCTTCATTCTCATAAAAATACCCGTAACTTCGATGTGCAGCACCAGCATATGTTATTATATCTATATCCCCATCATTATCAAAATCACCAACTTCTACCTGTAAAGTAGTGTCCTGAAGCTGTTGTTTTACAAATCCGCTATCTGTACTGTAATAAATTTCAGTAATTCCTCCAATAATAACGTCATCCTTACCATCCATATTTATATCACCACAAACAATATTTTGAGGATTACGATCCAATTCATAATATTCAGGTATTGTGAAGTTTCCATTACCTAAATTATAAATAATACCCCATCTGTGTTCTATGTTTTTTGAAAAAACAATATCCAAATGTCCATTGTTATTAATATCACCAAGATTAAAATCATTAATATTTGACCCTGCATAAATTGATTGACTGCTGTAATTTACTCCATCGTATGATAAAATGGTAAAACCATCAGGAGTTCTATATATTATATCCGCATAAGTTTTACTCAAAATAGTATCGGCATAATTCACCCAACCTACAGTATCAAATATTGAGTCCATAAATGTGAAATTTCCATAACCATCATTTTTAAGCATATAAATACCTCCCCAATGATTTTGTGAGTCGATCCCATGGTTAATGATAATATCTAAGTCACCATCCAGATCATGATCACTAGTACAAACACCGCTTGCTTCCAGAGGTATATCGTAAATAGATCGGTTATTTACTAATTCAAAAGAGAATAAAGACAATAGTATAATAGCAAGGGTTAACATTTTCATGCTGGTTAATTTGGATGCTGCAAGTTAATAAAATATTTTAGAAGAAGCTGTAGAAGATTTAGAAGGAAATATGGAGTACAGTCAAACAACCCAGTATTTACTTCATAAGTACTATTTTTCCCGAAGTCAAATGGTCACCAACTTGCATTCGATAATAGTAAACACCGGATGGTTGACCAGTAGCATCACAAGTTATATGCTGTTTTCCTGAAGGTTGCATTTGCTTAATTAACTCAACTTGCTCACCAAGGTGGTTGTAAATTGTTATTTGGACGATTGAAGGTTGTTCAAGTATATATTCAAAGGTTGTTGATGTGGAGAAGGGGTTGGGTTGAATGGATAATTTTGTACACAAGGCTTTATCATTAATATCAACAAGACATGCGTCTTCTATTTCATCAGAACTACTACAACCTATTCCATTATCAAATATCCATGTTCCAGAATAATTTGGATTCTCTAAATATTCACAAATACTTTTAATCGCACAGTCTGTTAACGTCATATTATCACCCAAATACAACATGTTAATTGATTCTGAATCAATATTATCAATTCCGCTAAGGCTTTGAAGGTAAGCATTATTCGAAATGCCTAAATCACCATTTATTTTACATATGTTCATAAGCATTGATATGCTGGTGAGAAAAGTATTGTCAGAAATCCCCAGAGTTCCTCCAATTGAATCAATATTTTCCAAGCCTGATAAATCAGAAAGATATATATTACCCTTATCTAAATCCCCAATTATTAAGTCTCCGGGAATATATGTAATGCTCTCCAATCCAGTTAAATCAATAAGTGAATTATTACCGTTTATTAGCAAGCTTCCACCTATGAAAGATAATTTATTTAGATCATGAAGGTTAATTAGATTATAATTATTTTCAATTAATACTGTTCCTCCAACAGAATTAAGATTTTCTAACCCTAGAAAGTTATCAATAGAATTATTACCTTTAATATAAAGGTTATCTCCAATCGAATCTAAATTCGATAATCCTAGAAAATCAACAAGAACATAATTACGATAGCAATATAAACCTCCTGTGATTGATGTAAGATTATTTAGACCATTTAATGATGTGAGTTGCGGATTTCCACCAAACATAGAATGACCCAATCTTAAATCCCCATTAATAATGGTTATATTCTCAAGACCAATAAGATTTGGTAGCGTATCATTCTTATAAATAGTAATGTCATCGCCTATGGAAATTACGTTACTCAATCCGGCTATGCTAATAAGATATGTATTATATCGAATTTCAAGGTTATCACCAATTGATATTAGATTAGAAAGCGGTGATAAATCACTAAGACAATAATTTGCAATAAAGCTAAGATTACCACCCACTGTAATAATTCCATTTAAACCATTTAAACTTGTAAGGGCAGAGTTAAAGTTTATGGTGAGGTCTCCAATTACTGAGGTTAGATTGTTTAAGCCATTCAAATGTAATAGTTCATAATTGGAATATATTGTAACATCACCACCAACATTATATAATCCCATTAATGCAGATAAACTCTGCAGAGAATCATTCCCAAGTATATTAAGATTACCATTAACAGAGGTTATATTATTTAATCCTGTTAAAGTTTTTAAAGATGTATTTCCTCCAGAATTATATCCCCCAATAATTAAGCTACCTGATACAAAAGATATATTATCAAGTCCAATCAGATTGCTTATTGAATTATTCCCACTAATAACAATATCTCCGCCAATTGAGTCAATATTGGAAAGAGGGATTAGGTCTGGTATTATTAAGTTTGCCACAATTTCAAGATTTCCAGGGACAATACTTATACTTTCAAGACCTGCTAAACTTAATAATGTATAATTGTTTAATATCCTAATTGACCCACCAATATTTGTTAAATTGCTCAGCGCTAATATGCTGATTAATGACACATTACGATTAATCATAATCCCTAAACCAATAGATGTTAGATTTTCAAGTCCTGATAGACTTTCTAATGCTGGGTTTCCATTGTTAAAATTATCATCACCTATTGAAAGACCATTTTCTATGGTAATTAAACTCTCTAAACCTGTTAAATCTACCAACAAAGGATTATATCTTACCCATAAGTAACCAACCGAAGTAAGGTTTTCCAATCCTGTTAAATTCAATAAGCTATCATTACCTTTTATATCAAGCATTCCACCTATTGCAGTCAAGTCAGCTAATCCTGATAAGTTTTTAATATCAGAACCATTAATAGTTACATTTCCTTGGATTTCAGTACAGTTTTGATAATTAATAGGAAAATTATCTATTTGAGCCTGACTTGTAAAGGTTATCCCTTCAGGTAAACATGGTTGAGATAATGTTATAGACTGAATGAAAATAATTATTAGGAGTAATAAGTATAACCTTTTCATAATGGTTAATTTGGTTGGTGCAAGTTAAGAATTATTCTTAAATTTATTTTTTAACTTTTAAATAATCATATTATGCAAATAATTTGTGAAAAGTTCAAGCTTAGGGCTTTATCTCACAATCACAATCTTCCCCAAAGTCACCTGATCACCCCATAGCATACGGAAGTAATACACACCCACTGGTTGTCCATAAGCATACCAAACAACTTGTTGCTTTCCTGAATTTTGCTTTTTTCGGATAACTTCAACCAGTTCGCCAAGTTGATTGTATATTGAGATTTTGATGATTGAAGGTTGTTGAAGTGTGTATTCAAAGGTTGTGGAAATTGTGAAGGGGTTGGGGTAGGTTGAAAACGTGCTTTTGATACTCTCATTTTCTACTCCTACCAAACAAGCATTCTCAACTTCTTCTTCACTGTTACACCCAGAGGCATTGTTATGTATTGATACATCAGCATTGGGTAGAGTTAAATAATTACAAATGCTTTCTTCTGCACAAACAGACAAAGAGTCATTGTGTTGAATAATTAGTTTTTCAATGGTTGATGGGTCGATATTCTCCAAACCTTTAATACTAGTAAGATGATCATTATTACAAATATCAATTTGTTCCCCAACTGAGTTCAAATTGCTTAATCCTGTTAAATTAGTCATTTTGTTGTTATGTTCTAGAAAAAGATATCCCCCTATGGAAGTTAAATTTTCCAGACCTGATAGATTGCTTAGCTCATAGTTATAAGATAGTTCTAGATTCCCACTTATCGATTCAAGATTGTTCAATCCTGATAAACTGCTTAGTTCATCATTTGATTCCATTTCAACATTTCCATTGATAAAAGTCAGGTTATCAAAACCCATAAGATTGACAAGGGCATTATCATGATAAATATACAAGCCACCAGTTGAGATCAAATTTTCCAATCCTGCAAAACTGAGAAGTCCATTATTTTGAGATACACTACATCTTCCACCAATAGTCGTCAAATTATCAAAACCAGATAGGTCAACAAGAGCATCACATCTGGAAACACCAAAATGTCCCCCAACAGAAGTCAGGTTTGCCAGACCTGATAAAGTATAAAGTGAATCGATGTGGCTAATTGATATATTTCCTTCAACAGAGGTTAAGGCATTTAGTCCATTAAGATTTGAGATAGAAGACAAAGCACCATGTACTATAATATTTCCTTTAATTTCTGTGCAATTTGGATAATCAGTTTGAAAGCTATCAATATCACGTTGTGTATATAAAGTGTAATTACCAAAAGGTAAACATGGTAATGTTATACCACAAGCACTAGCCACTTCTGGTGGATTATCACATCCAGGTGCATTCAAATGAATTTGAACTGTACCTCCGGGGCTGGAAAGGTAATCACAAATGTTTTGTGCTTCGCATGATACTAAGTCAAAGTTTTGTTGAATGGTCAAATTAGAAATAGAAGAAGAAACTATATTTTCTAATCCCTCTAAACTGGTAAGTGTGTGATTATAAATTAATATTAAGTCTCCCCCAATTGAAGTTACGTTACTAAATCCTGTCAAATCGTTTAGAGTTTCATTGTGAAGAAGTTCAAGGTTTCCTCCAATAGAATTCAGATTATCAAGACCATCTAAACTATTCAAATAATCTGTTTCTGTAATTATCAGGTTTCCTCCAATGGAATCTAAAACACTCAGTCCAATGAGATTTAATATATTGGAGCTTGTAATAGTAACATCCCCCTTTATTTTTGTGCAATTGGGATAGTTAACTTGAAAATTATCTATTTGTGTTTGAAATGAAAACTCAATCCCTTCAGGCAAACAAGGTTCGCAAAACTGTGAGAATGATGTAGTATGCAATACAAGTATTAAACCTAGTAAGACGCTTAATTTTTTCATTAATGGTTAATTTGGTTAGTGCAAGTTAAGGAATTTCTTCGATAAGACTCTATAACTACGGTTATGGCATATAATCTTCACAAATCACCTAACCAACATAACAGTCCCCATTTTAACTTCTGGAGCTGCATTTAATAAAGTAGAACTATTGTATGACACTTTGTAAACATAAGCCCCAGAAGGACACAACTCACTCTGGTATTTTCCATCCCAGCCCTTTGTAATATCGTTTGTATGATACACAAGTGCTCCCCAGCGATTATAAATTGATAATGAAAACTGATTAATGTCGATTGTGCTTGTAACTGCGTTGAAGTTGTCATTCTGTCCATCACCATTTGGCGTAAATGCATTTGGAAAGTAGATTTTTATTACTGCTAGTGGTGTAGAAAATAAAACAAATGAAGAATCTTCACCCACACAGCCATCTGTTGATTCAACTTTCGCCGAATACCAGCCTCCTCTATCAATCCAAATGTACTGTATTGTATCGCCAGTATTCCATAAGTAGTGTGCAAAACCTGAGCCTGCGTCAAGGTCAAATGGATCATCTGTAAAAATAGTGTCGTTAACAGTAAATTCTGGTAAAGGAACTGGGTAAATTGTAACATCTACATTTGCATCTAAAAAGCAGTTAGCAGTATCAGTAACAGTTATTGAGTAAGTTCCTGTTTGATATGTTTGTGCACTATCAATTAATATATATTCCTGATCTGTAGTACTTCCATCAGGATATATCCATAAATAAGTAACTGGACCATTGCTCGACCACATGTTGGGTTTAAGGTAAATGGTAGATCCTTGACATGTTTCTACAGAATTTATAGGTGAGAAATATACATCCTTATAGATTTTAACTTCTCCAATAATGTA
>JASFZK010000147.1:0-17361 GCA_045267845.1 Bacteroidota bacterium
GAATGTTGAATGTTGAATGTTGAATGTTGAATGTTGAATGTTGAATGTTGAATGTTGAATGTTGAATGTTGAATGTTGAATGTTGAATGTTGAATGTTTCAATAAAAAGACCTGCAAAGGTAATCTATTAAGCTTATTTTAATAAACCAAAGCTATAACCTTTAGCCAAAAAATGTTTAAGAAATAAAGGAAGTGCATATAGCATGTTATCTGCTGATTTTAAGCTATCGTGAAAAACAACAATGGAACCTTGCTTTGTTTTATTAATGGAGTTGTGCAGGCATTTTTCTTTACTTACATTACTATCATAATCGTAAGTGAGGACAGTCCACATAATTATTGAATATTTTTTTGACAATGGTTTAATTTGTGAAAGTGCAATTCGACCGTATGGTGGACGCAATAAGTTTGAATTGATGAGGACATCTGCTTTTTCAATATTATTAAAATAGTTAGCATTGGATGTTTTCCATCCATTTAAATGATTGTAGCTATGATTTCCAGCTTTATGTCCATTGTTAATAATTAACTCGAATGTATCAGGATATTTTTCTACATTTTCGCCAACGCAGAAAAAGGTGGCTTTAACGTTGAAACTATTAAGTATTTTTAATACCTGGGGTGTTATTTCGGGATGTGGACCATCATCAAATGTTAGATAAATTTCCTTTTTATTTGTTTTTATACTCCAAATTAGTTGGGGGAATATCTTTTTTAATATTGAAGGTGATTTTACAAACATTATTTGGTAAAAGTAGTTTATTATGTTGAATTTTTGTAATTATTTGACTAGTGCTAAATAACATAATTGCAATATTTTACCACGAAGTGCCACAAAGTTACTCAAAGTTATATCTTTGATGTTGAGCATATTGCGTAATACTGCTCCTGCACTGTGTGCTTTGGCGACAGGGATTGGAGTGGTAGCTTGGTGAAATACCGATGATGGTTGTGTTATTTGGCGGAAGCGGAGGGACGAAGCTACCGTACATGGTTACACAACCACAATCGGGATGAAACAACTACAAACGTAAAGCCTGGCCATTTTTATGGGGCGCGCAAATTAAAATTATGTTAATAGTTGTAATCGTGATGATGGATAATTAACAATTTGTTATTTTTGTTAAAAATTTGAGATATGAAACGATTAGTGCTTGTACGCCACGGACAGAGCGTTTGGAATAAAGAAAATAGATTTACGGGATGGAAAGATGTTACGCTTTCGGAAAAAGGAGTTGCCGAAGCAATTAAAGCTGGTAAAGTTTTAAAAAAAGAGGGCTATACTTTTAAAATTGCATTTACTTCGTACCTTACAAGAGCTATTAAAACTCAATGGCTTTTGCTGGAGGAAATGGATTTGATGTGGGTTACAGAGAGGAAAAGTTGGCGACTTAACGAGAAGCATTACGGGATGTTGCAGGGTTTAAATAAGATTGAAACTGCAGAAAAATATGGTGCTGATAAAGTACAGCTCTGGCGACGGAGTTTTGATACTCCACCCATGCCATTACCTGCTGATGATGAGAGAAATCCTAAATTTGAGTTAAGATATGCAGATCTGACAGCTGATGAAATTCCTTTGACGGAGTCGTTGAAAGAAGTTATTGAACGTTTAATTCCATATTGGGAAACTGAAATAAAACCAGTCCTTCATGAAAATGACGATTTGCTGGTAACGGCACATGGAAATAGTTTGAGGGCGCTTGTTATGCATTTGAAAAATATGAGTCGTGAGGAGATTTTGGGATTTAATATTCCAACAGGAGTGCCATATGTTTTTGAATTTGATGATGACCTTAATTTTATTAAGGATTATTTTTTGGGTGACCCCGATGAAATAAAAAAGCTGATGGAGCAGGTTGCTAATCAGGCTAAAGGGAAATAGTGGCTCTAATAAAGCGTCAATAACTTCGTTATGCTTGTGTTTAAATACAGTCATTTACAAAGGTAAACTCCTGTTTTAAACACTACACAAGCCTCGTTCTTAACGCTTTCTTAAACCCACTATGATAATTGTGAGCATTCTTAGAAGTACTAATTGGAAGAAGTTGAAATTTCAAATCATAAATCTCAATAATTAAATATATTAGCTAAATGATAAAAAAATGGGTTATTCCCGACATACACGGCTGCTTTAAAACGCTTAAGGTTTTAATTGAGAATCAAATTAAACCCAATAAAAATGATCATCTTATTTTTTTGGGTGATTATATTGATCGTGGCCCCGATAGCAAAGCTGTAATTGACTACATAATGAAGATGCAGCAGGATGAGTACAACATAACTGTACTGATGGGTAATCATGAAGACTATTGTGTAAGGGCATTTGATGAGGATAGAAGCAACAAAGGTTTTTTGGGATTTAGGAAGAAAACTAAGATACAACGTGAATGGGAGATGTATGGTGGTAAGCAGGCTCTTGATAGCTTTGATGTAGATTGGCCAAAAGATATACCGGAGAAGTATATTGACTGGATGCGGAATCTTGATTATTATATTGAGGTAGACGATTTTGTAATCGTGCATGCCGGACTAAATTTTAAGGAGGAAGATCCTTTTGCTGATAAGAGAGCTATGATTTGGGTGAGAGATTTTAAGGTAGATTCGAGTAAAATATCTAACAAAAAAGTTATCCACGGGCACGTGCCGGTAAATCTTGAGTTTATTGAGCTTTCGCTGAACAATCCTGATTATAAATTTATGGCCTTGGATAATGGTGTGTACTTTAATGATAGAGTAGGGTATGGAAATTTACTTGCGCTTGAGTTAACCGAAATGAAGTACTTATTACAATCGTTAATGGATGAGGTTACCTACCGCCAGCCACGATAGATTAATTAACGCTACAATGCTGTAATGC
The DNA here is from genome assembly GCA_045267845.1 of Bacteroidota bacterium. Classification (GTDB taxonomy): domain Bacteria; phylum Bacteroidota; class Bacteroidia; order Bacteroidales; family F082. The sequence goes on from JASFZK010000147.1 coordinate 2,861, forward strand.
TACAATAGTTTAATGCGAAAATGATGTAATAAATAACATGCAACAATCAATAAGTAATATTCAACAATCAACAGATAAACAATGTTACGCCAATAGCCAATTAGCAAAATGCCAATAGCTAATTGCCAGCAGCAGCCAACAACAATAAAACAATCCAGAATAAAAGAAGTGTTTGATAAAAAAGAGGTTACAGGAATAATACTTGCAGGAGGTGCCAGCAGCCGTATGGGAAAAGATAAAGGCCTATGTGAATTTAAAGGTAGTGCTCTTGTTAATTATGCAATTGAAGCATTACTTCCGCTGTGCCAAACAATTATTATTAGTAGTAATAATATTGAGAGTTACCAAAAATTTGGATATCAAGTTGTTTCTGATCGGATAAAAGATATTGGCCCCATTGGTGGTATTTATAGTTGTATGAAGGAATCGACCACTAAACACAATCTTGTAATTTCGTGTGATACGCCATTTTTAAACACACAGTTAATGGAACATGTGTTGTTGAATTCTGAAAATTATGACATTGTGGTGCCAGAACATGGGGAATCATATATTGAACCACTCGCAGCATATTATTCATCGGCTATAATCGATATTCTTGAAGATTCAATTAATAAAAAAGATTACAAATTAATGAATCTGTTTAAAAAAGTAAAGTTTAAAAGCATTAATGTTGATTCGTTTGAAGGTTACTCTAAAATGCTTTTTAAGAATTTGAATACTCCCAACGATTTACTTTCATGTTTGTAAGTACCAAAACAAATAGAATGGTAAGTAAAGGCGATATTTGGCTTAAGGCTGCTGTTATTGGTGGTTTATGGGCATCGCTAGAAATAATAATTGGCAGTTTTTTGCATAACACAAGACTCCCGATGGCAGGTACAACCTTGGCATTTGCAGGTACAGTATTACTTTTGGGTTATTATCAAATATGGCCTCAAAAGGGTTTGATTATTAGAGCTGGGCTAATTACTGCAATAATGAAATCGGTTTCGCCATCGGCAGTTATTCTTGGTCCCATGACGGGGATACTACTTGAAGCTGCATTAATTGAAATGGTTATTTTGTTGATAGGAAACAATTTAGCAGGGTATATTGTTGCAGGAGTACTTAGTGTGTCGAGTGCTCTATTTCATAAAATAGTTAGTCTGTTAATTTTTTACGGTTTCGATTTAATTCAGGTTTACATTAATATTTTGAACTTCGCACTTAAGCAAGTTAAAATAAGCGAAACAAATCCTGCTAATGTACTTTATGTGTTATTGATTATTTATTTTATTCTGGGTTTTGCAGCAGCCATAGCAGGGTGGTATATTGGTAAAAAAGCAATTGCAATTAAAACAACATCTAAAAATATTGTTTTACATAAAGAGATTAAAGACAGGAGTGATTTTTTTGAGATTAGCAAAGATCAAAAGACATCAATTGTAATGCTAATAATACATTTGGTGGCAATACCTGTGGGTTTATTTTTATTAAATTTTCATGAAATTGTTTTTGGGCTATCGTTTATTATTGCGTACATATTTATTATTGGTTACAAATACCTATATGCTTTAAGGCGGCTGCGAAAGCCAGTTTTTTGGACTCAACTTGCTCTAATAGTTATATTATCTGCATTATTTTGGGATGTGGGCAGTAAAGATTCGGGATGGTTTAATATTGAAGGCTTGTATGTTGGTGCCGAGATGATGGTACGTGCATTATTTATTGTTGTGGCTTTCTCGGCAATTAGTGTTGAATTGAAAAATGAAAAAGTACGTAACTTTTTAGTGAAGGTTGGCTTTGGTAAATATTATCAGGCAATTGGGCTGGCATTTAGTGCTTTACCCACAATGATTTCGTTGTTACCAACATCAAAAGAAATTATTTCTCATCCGTTACAATCGATGTTATTGCCACTTACAATGGCCGATCAATGGCTTGAGCTATTTAAGGAAAAACAGAATAAATAATTTATCGCCTATTTTTAAAGGGGAAACTTTTTTTACCAAACCAATTTACTCAATTCATTTTTTACTTCTTCCTCAACCGGGTCAACATCAAAATAAAGAATAGGCTTTAGGAAGTGAAGTTCGTTATTCTTTTTAAATAGTTGTTCACCACCACCTGTTATATTCAGCATAATTAAGCTGTCTTTTTCAACAGTGTTGTTTTTTACAGCATTTATTAATGTTGCTGTTGCAATGGCTGCTGCTGGATGAATATCAATTCCTTCAGTTTCTAAAAATAACTCCCCAGCAATTTTAGCTTCCTCATTATTTGCAAGCAATACATCACCACCGGCATCTTTCATGGCATCGTAAAGTCCACCCGCTAATGAATAGGGAGGCTTCCTATTTGAAAGTACTTTGGCGTCAATTATTTCAACTTGTTTACGTGCCTCGTTATCATCAAATGGTAATAACGATCTTGAATCGGCTTTCCATGCATCGTAAATAGGGTGAAAAGGGAAATTTTGAGATACCATTAGTTTCATCTTACGATTTCCAAATCTGCCATCTTCAATTAATCTAAGATTAGCTTCCCAGGCAGCAATGGCACCTGTGCCGCTACCAACTGCTTGAAAATAGTATTCTGGAATTTCACCAATTGTTGTGGCAGCAGAAAGTGTTGTTGTACCCATTCCATCACGTCGGGCTACATTTTTTGCACCGCCTTCTGCAACAAATCCTTCAATATTTGCAGCAATATTTGAAAGATGGATGGCATCAAAATAGTCACCACCGGTTTTGCTTACAATTAGTTTAACACAATCGTTAAGAGGAGCATCAAACCAAAGTGCATTAAGGTTATCTTCGGGTACACAAAGTAATAGTGGTATATTATTATCAGAACAAACCTGAGCAAAAGCACGGGCCGTATTTCCTGCTGAAGCAACAACTAATATCTTTTTTTCATCGTTTTCCATCCTTGCGCAAACGGAAAATGATTCGGTTTCCTTAAATGAGCAAGTTCTCATTTTAATACCCTTTTCGGGCCAGTATCCGCTAAAAGTAATGTATAGATTTGCGAGTCCTAATTTTTGAGCAAGTCCTTCACTTTTATAAGTTACTGGTGCATATGAGCCAACCAGAGTTTTGTGTATTGGAAGCCAATCGGCAAATTTGTAGTTACCGTATGAATCATCTTTTAATTCAATTTGTTTTTTGTCGTAAATGGCACGAACCAAGCCTGGTTGTGATTCATTGGGAGCAGCAAGTACCCAGCCTGTGTCTGGAAATGTTTTTCCGGTTGCAACCGACATTAAACTATATTTTGTACTTGGAATTGAATGATTCATAGCTATTGAATTAATTTGATGGGCAAAAATAGGAAATATGAATGAGCTAACAATTTTGATGCAATAAAATATCCATTTAATTAACCACAACTTCTAATGATGGCAATTAAAGCTACCTACGTAATAAGGCCGTAAATTAAATGTCCAAATCAAAAACTAATCTGTCTTTTTTATGCTCAAAAACCATATTATGGTACTGTAGGTTCGAGTTATATGACCAAGTTGCTGAAATAGGATTTTTGGTTGACTTTAAAGCATTGATAAACTTCCGTTTTAAACGTTTTTCATCATACAATGTTTTCCAAGCTGAATCAATAGAATTTGTGAGAGTTTTTGCAGTCATAAGTTTTGGTTTAAAAACTACTTCTACAAAATCATATCTCGACCAATCATCCGGAAAGTTATTATGGATTAGTCTGTCTTCGGCCTTCATTCTGTCAAATAGTGGAGTGCCAGGCAATGGTGTTAAGATAGTTGCCTGCATGGCATCAATGTTGGAATTTAGTATATAATTTGTTCTGTTTTTAATGGTTTCTGGGGTATCGCTATCTAAACCATAAATAAAAGCACCCAGTACTGCAATCCCATATTCATGTATTTTGTTGTAGACTTTTGAAAAATTATCGATGCCAATTTTTACATTTAGCTTTTTGTTGGCTGATTCAAGTTGGTCGATTAACTCTGATTCGATTCCCAGAAAAATCATTCTGCACCCTGCCTCAGAAGCATATTTAAGTACTTCATCATAATCAGCAATATTCATTGAGGCTGCACAAAACCAATCTTTTTTAATACCTCGTCTAATTATTTCTTTACAAATATCAACAACTCTTTCAGCTGATTTTTTTGAATATCCAATAAAATTATCATCAACAAAATAAACATAATTCTGTGGGATTTTTTCAAACTCATCAACAACATCTTTAACAGGGCGCGGTCGATATCGCTTTCCATTAAATGTATGAACCGAACAAAAATCACAACTCATAGGGCAGCCGCGTGTTGTTTGGATGCTGCCAAATGCATATTCGGGATTATACAAATCGATGCGCGGCTGAGGTGAATTAACCAAAGGCTTTAGCTCACCATTGTAAAGGTGTTTTAATCTGTTGTTTTCAAAGTCAACTATTACATCGGCCCAAACACTTTCTGCTTCACCAACAACTATTGTGTTGGTAAATTTCATTGCCTCATCATTCATCATTGAAACATGAATTCCACCAATAACTGTAGGAATACCCTTGTTTTTATAGATAGTTGCAATTTCATAAGCACGGGTTACTTGCGATGTTAAGGCTGTTAAGCCCACAAGATCTGCTTTCTTATATTCGAAACGTTCGAAGTTTTCGTCGATTAGCTCTATTTCCCAATTATTTGGTGTTAAGGCAGCAATTATTGCCAAACTCATAGGAGGGTAAATAGACTTTTTATCACGGATAAGACCCACTCGTTTTGTGCTAAGTGGGTTTATGAGTAGTAGTTTATATTTCTTCTTGACCATTATATGAAAGGACTAGTTTCGAATTCTTTTAGTCCGAAAATATTAGTAAGGTCGAGATGTGGACGACTTTGGTCATGCTCAAAAACCAGATTGTAATATTGAAGGTTTGAACCATAGGACCATATTCCTGCAACAGGGCTTTTTGTTTGTTTCAGTGTTCGTATAAACTTCTTTTTTAATGTTTTTTCGTTATAAAGCCTATCCCAATTTTTCGTTATTTCGTTTGTAATTAATTCATGATCCATAATATCATGCTCAAATACAACCTTCCCAAAATGATAATGCTGCCAATCTTCAGGAAAATTATTCATGGTTATTTGTCCATCTTTAATCATTCTATTGAAAAGACCTGTGCCAGGTAATGGCGTAAGAATTGTAGCTTGAACAGCATCAATGGAAGCATTATTAATATAATCGGTACGTGCGGCCATAGTTTCGGGCGTATCGGTTGGTAATCCGTAAATGAATGCGCCAAGAACAGCAATCCCATACTTATGAATTCTACTAAAAACTTCATCATAGCTATCGATTCCCATTTTGGCATTGAGTCTTTTGTTCATGTCTTTTAGCTGGTCAATACGTTCTGATTCGATACCTAAAAGCACCATTCTACATCCACTTTCGGCTGCATATTTTAAAACTTCTTCGTTGTCGGCAAAATTCATAGATGCAGAACAAAACCATTCGATTTTTATACCGCGTTCAATAATACCCTTGAATAACTCAATGGCTCTTCGTTGCGATCTTTTTCCATATCCAATCAAATTGTCGTCAACAAAATATATCATTTTGTGTTGGATGGTTTCCAGTTCATCAAGTACATCCTCTACTGGTCGTAATCGATACGAATTCCCATTAAAAGTATGAACCGAACAGAAGTCACAGCTCATTGGGCATCCACGTGTTGTTTGTACACTTGCAAAATTGTAATCTTTATGAAAAAGTTCACGTGTTGGTAATACGGCATTTTCCATTGACAATAATATCCCGGTATAGCGCTTTTTAATTTCCCCTTTTTCGAAATCATCGATAAGGGTTTTCCATACACTTTCAACTTCGCCAACAACTACAGTATCTACTAGTTCCAATGCTTCATCGGGCATCATTGAAGCATGGATACCTCCAATTACGGTTGTTATCCCTTTGTTTCGATAAATTTTGGCTATTTCATATGCTCTTGTTACACTTGATGTTAGTGCTGTAAAAGCAACCAGATCAGCATCTCTAAATTTAAAGTCTTCAAAATTTTCATCTAATAATTCAACCTCCCAATTATCAGGTGTGAGTGTGGCAATTATTCCAAGTCCAAGAGGCGGATAAATAACTTGTTTGTGAATTATTAGCCCTTTGGTACTTGAGTTTAGGGGGTTTATGAGTAGTAGTTTCTTTTTATTATTTGACATAGATAGTATTGTTCAAATGGCAAATATAGTAAATCAGAAATTGTAGCTCAGAATATCCTTTCAGTATTTTTCCATACTGAAAGGTTAAACTAAGGTACTACAACTTATAAAACTACCAGAAGTGACTTGACTTTTCTGCTGCAAGCAACCTGAAAGAGTACAAAGTATTATTAATACTTTATAATTCGTTCTGTTTTTGAATGATTACCATAGTTTATATTCAATAAGTATATTCCTGCAGGAAGATGTTCCATGTTAATTTCAGTACTGAATTCATCACCGTAAATTGTTAGCTCTTTCTTAATTATTTGAGCTGCCATTGTGTTTGTAAGCGAAACAATGACTTTGCCATTTTCCACTCCCATGATATTAACAACTAACTTGTTGGATGTTGGATTTGGATAAACATTGAGAATAATTGGACTTTTTACAGTTCCAATATTTGTGATATTTCCTATTCCAAATTCAAAAGTGGCAAATTTTCCAAAATCAGGTTCAAATGTGTAAAGTGTTGCTCCATCAGAATTTAATATTTTAAAATATCCAACGCCCTGATTTGGCTGGTGCCAGAACTCAAGTCCATTATCTCCTGAATCATCGATTCGAATATTGTAACATCCAGGGAATAGATAAAATTCATCTTCATATATTGTATTGTTATCGCAATTATGCCTCTCAAACATTATATTGCCACTACCATCACTTAGTTCGTATGATGTTTGCCAACCATAATTATTTGTTTTTAGCTTAATTGTATAAAAGTTGCCATCTGGAAATACATAAATTTCATCAAATAGTGAAGTATAAGTATTATTGTAAATATATTCATCTTCCTGTTCGTTAGGGTTGCTAATATTAACTGTAAACTTATTTTCAGACCCCAACCAAAATGTTGTTTCCTCGATTGGTAACACAATAGTATCTTTCTGTAAAAAATTAAGTGAACCACTCCAGATGTAGTTCTCAGTCACTCCACCTTCAACAAAGTATTCTATATCTAAAGAAGTTAGAGTTGTTAATCCTGTATTTTGAATAACGATTTCAGGATAGGTGCAAGCAGGATTAAATCTATCCTGGCTTACCTCTTCATTGTTTGGTTTAATTATGGAAGTAACTGCTGCATCCAATGAGAAATTAGGTTCTCCGTAAGTAACTAATTGATTGTTTACAATATAATTCGAAGTACCGCTTGCGTAAACTATACCATAATCTAAAATGTGCGATTGTCCGGCTACTACATATTCACTAATATCATACTCATAAAGGTTGCTGGGTGTGCCAGGGCACCAACCTGCTCTGTCATATATCCATGTTCCTCCCTGTGGATATATAGCAATATTTGAACATTCAGCCCATACCGTCCAGTCATATTCAATTTCGCCTTCATTAATATTTAATGTATGGTGGCGGGGAGTAAATTCTCCTGCCTGACCGTGACCTGTTATAACTGATCGGAATTTAAAGCTATTGCCCAAGGGGTTAAAATAGAAATTACGGGGTTCAAAATAGTCATTATCCATTATTTTTGTGTAGCTAACATAATCAGGTCTCCAAATCTGATTTATATCTATTACATCACGTGGTGGTGTTCCAACAATGAACAAGAATTTAATGTCCATATCCTCTTGCTTATGACCACCACGTTCCATAGTCATTCGTTTTGTTCCTTTTAAAACGGGTGTATAATCGGTTACATCGAAAGCCCATGTTTTTCCTTCCATTCCTAAATCAAGGTAAATACCGTAAGGTGAAACAAGCGACAGAATTTCATACTTTGAGGGGTATCTTTTGTAATATGTTAATTCGGTAATTTCAATTTCTCCAGTTGCAGTAATGTAAACCGAATCTATTGCAACTCCTTCGGGATCATATGTGTACTGATATTGCGTTTCCCAGTACTCATTCACAGATACTTCATTAATACTATCGTGTAACATAGTGCCAAAACGAGGAATTATATCATATTCTCTAACAATGTTAGGAGTCAATAATACGGAGTCAGTTACAATTTCATCAGTAATATTTAGATTGTATTCGCCTTGAGCAAATGTAATATTAGGCCTTTCAGTTGTTTCGGTAAATCCTCTTGTGAGATTGCTTCCACGTTCATATACCCAGTAAATGAAATCATTAATGGTTCCTGTTTCGGCATTAACTGAGATATCTGCAACCGTGTTGCCACTACCTTCGTCCATTGAATAATATGCTATCAGATTATTGTAATCAGGATGGGAGGCAACAACAGGTTTGCACATCCAGTTTTGGATAGTTGCCTGACTTAGTTCCTTATCCCAAATACGGAATTCATCAATATTGCCATAGTATGAGCGGTTGGCATTCCCGCTGGTAGCTAAAATAAATCCCTGAATGTCAATAAGCTTATTTTTATCGGTACCCGAATGCCAAAGTTCACCATTGTGATATATTTTCATGTCACCACTTATGGCATTTTTTGTAACTGCCCAATGGCTCCAGCTTCCTTTGTACATATCAGATGATGCCTCTTTATTAATACGGTCGTAGCTACCACCTTCGTTGCCACAATCGAAATAAATATTTGAATTTCCCCATGGTAAATGAAGGTTTATCTCTCTGTCATTGTTATTGTTAACTCCATGGAAAATACTGTTATGAATTGGTTGAACTTTTTCGTTACCATAACTCCAAAATGTGATTGTTATTTCTTCACTAATGCTGGAGAAAGGATCTGTGGGAATTTCTATTTTACCATTTACTGAGTTTAGGTTATATCCATTGGTAGTATATATACCTGATACAATTCCTGTAGCCTCACCTTCCACATCAAGAGTAGTACTTGTAGTATTATTGGTAAAAGAAAACTCTACAATCATATTTGATGTTCCATTCCATACAAATGGTGTATGAAACTGAAACCTGTTTGAACCTGTGGACAATGAGTAATCATAAAAATATACAATTGTAAAGTCTATATTGTCAGGATCATTACTGTCTAATGTGGTTTTATCGGTATGCTTGATATTTATTTGCAGATACTCGGCGTCAGCATTACCATTGATAACGCTCAATAGAATTCCGTCAATGTCGCCTGCAATAACTCCCGCTGCTGTTAATTCTGCCTGTGTGTACAAATATTGCGATTTGCCAGAGTTATTATCAGTACTCAAAACATGAGAAAGTGATGTGCTACCTGATCCGACAGTGTTCAAGGTTTCTGAAATTGTATTGTTGATTTGAACATTTTTTTGGAGGTACTGATAATAGTTGTAAACAGGTACTTCTACATAATTGAATGTGGTACCTGTAAAGGCCGAAATATAATGTGAACTGGTAAAACTAAGTACCGAATCAACTCTTGATGAATCAGTTATATATGTGCTACATGAATAATCCCACTCACCACAACCATAATTTGTATTTCCGGGAACTGAAATATTACCATCTTTACATCTCATGTTATACAGCATTATTATTTTACTGAAAGAGAGTCCGGGATCATCGGGGAAATCTATCATAGTATCCCTAATTGCATTACCCGCTGGTGTTTGCGAGTAATTGAAACTTGGAATAACAATGGTATCCCCAACTGATTGAGCAAATATAGCCATTGATAGTATGGCAAGCCAAAATGTAAAAATTACTTTCATAATAGTTTGTTGTATAATTAATTAAAGATAGGTTTCTCCCTATTTGGATCACTAACAAAGATACTTGATTTTATAATAATTATCAAGTACCTTTTAGATTATCTAATTAAATATGACAGCTCATACTAACATAAGGTTCAGTATACTATTATTTAATATAATTGTAAATGCAATTTTATTATTGGATAAACCTAACTCACTGCCCAATTATCATTCCTTTTAACGACCAAAGAATAGCCAGAACATCTTTTTTACTTTCTTCATCAATATTATGCTCGTCAAGCACTAGCATAATGTCATCAACAACATACATGTATTCGGCTGGGCTAATATTCATTCCTCTGTGAGCGTTAGGCATGCTTTTTCCGGTATAATCAATTGGACCACCACCACCGGCACTAAAAAATTCAACAGTATGTTTTTTAATAAGTGCCAATCGTTTTGGCTCTTCGTTATAAGGTAGAAATACCGCTTTAATATTAGGATTTTCCATGTGTGTAGCTACAACATCGTCAACAATTGAAGTAATACCTTCTGTTCCACCAAGTCGAATAAAAAGGCTAGTTTGATTTTGTTGTTGTGCGAAGCTTGCTAATGTAATAAAAAGTAATGCTACGATTGTTAATTTTTTCATGATTGTTTTTTTTTAGTTATAAATTATTTGTTTGATTTACACAGAAGTTTAAAAAGTTCCCTTTGGTACATCATAGTAAAGTACACTTGTTTATTACTCAATAATTTTGACCTTACGATACAGATGAGTTTGAAGTTAATACTAAATAAAATTCTATGGGCAAAAATAATTAGGATGGAAAATATGCTTTATAACAATTGGTTCAAATGCAGGTAATTTTGGCTCAGAAGTAAAAATGGAATAATTATTTTATTTAGAAGAAAGAAATCCAGAAGGTGATATATCATATCTTTTCTGGAAACATTTAGAAAAATATGAAGGGCTACTAAAGCCAGTGTCATATGCTACTTCTGATATATTACCTTGCGATTCAACAAGCCTTTTTAAGCTCATCTTTAATCGGTATTCTTTTATAAAATCGCTGGGCGAAAAACCAGTTAACGAAACTGTCTTTCTATAAAGTTGTGATTTACTTAATCCCATTTCTATATTAAAAAGCTCAATATTAAATTCAGGATTGTTCCATAAAGTAGTAGTAACATTAATCAACTTTTTGAGAAATTTTTCTTCATTGCTATTAATAACTTTAATTAAAGATTGCTCGTTTAGTTGCTTTAAATTATCATCAGTTAAATAATCTTTTAATGAAGATGAGATTAGTATATTTCCTCCTTGTGCAATTTCACACAATATTTTTGCTTGTTCAATAGTATCACCAAAAAAAGTATTGTCTTCGGTAACTGGCACCCCGGCACTTAGCCCTATTTTAGGTAATAATTTGATATTTAATTTTGTATTTGTTGATTGTAATTTTGTTTGAATTTCAAGGGCACAGCATGATGCATTTCCTACCGAGGCAAATGAAACTAAAAAACCGTTTTTTACATGTTCTACTTTTCTTCCTTCAAACTGATCTAAAGTATTTTGAATTATTTGATTGTAAGTGTTGTTTTTATTTTTAGAAGAAAGGATATCAGTGTGATGATTAATTAATTCCACTTCATCAAATTCAATACACATTATGGCACGAAAAGCAGGGTCGTTTAGAATTAGAAGACCTGAGTCATCATTATTTTCTGGCTTAGGATCAATTATCCTGCCCAAGAATGATTCTACAACTTTGCTCTCCACCTCAATAATTTGATGAGGAACAAGTCCATGAGCTTGATCATGCATATTTTTAACAGAGTCCATATTTGGTGCTTCAACTAAACAAAATGCAGCCCCTCGTTCTTCATCAAACCAATATGTAAGTCCTTTACATCCAAAGTGATCTTGAATTTTCAAATCTTGCTGATGAGCCTGTGCAACATCTTTTGCAGTTGCGCCACTTAAATCGTGACGATCCATATAAATTGGCATAGCTAGTTGTTTGTTGAGCGTAAAAATAAACTAATTATTTTATTACGGAATCTGCAAGATTTTTCTTCATTATTTTAATTATTGTTTCAAATTTAATAATAATAGTATTTTTGTTTGTTATTGATTATTTTAGCTGTAACTCAATTTAATACGATTAATATGAAAACTGGTTATTTGTCCTTAAAAATTATATTTCCCTTTTTAATTTTTCTCGGTTTTTTATTTCCAACGTTAGGTGTTGCTCAGCAGACGGCAAATACTTCTGCAGATTCTACAGCTATAGAAATAGAAGTAATTCCCATGTCGCAAATATCCATAAAGTCTGGTGAGGTATGGACCCAATCCAGCCGACTCTATGAATCATTATTGGCTGATGAGGAAATTGATAAAATGAAGATGAAAAACGACTCCTTGGTTGATAATATTAGCTCACTATTAAAAACTGAATTAACAACTGATTTAAGCAATCAAAATGTAAGATATCTTAATAATAAAAGAGTTTATTGGAGGAAATTTGGAGATGTTTTGGTTGCTGAAAAAACTTCACTTGCATCTAATATTAAAACCTTGAACCAGTATAAGCACGACTTTGAAGATGAGGTGCTAATATGGGAAAATACTAAAGAAGCTATTAAGAAAGAGAATGCAGAACCTACTGTAGTTAACCGTGTTGTAGAGTTAATTTCGCAGATGAAAGTTGTTATTAATAATGTTCAGAATAAAAATGATAGAATGCTGGCAATGCTTGATCGTACTACTGCTCAGGAAGTAGGGTTAGTTGAGTACATTGATCGTATTGATAAAGAACTTGTAGAAAAAAAGAGTGAAGTTTTTGTACAAGATCAATTGCCTCTTTATTCAATAAATTATGCCGATTCAGCAAATTGGAAGTTTAAAGAACCAATATCACTTTTTTACCAAACAGAGGTTGTTGCATTATGGAAATATGTGAATGATTATATACCATATTTTGGTTTTCAGCTTGTATTAATTATTGCCCTAATTATTGGTTTTAGTATGATTAAAAGAAAGTTACTAAAAACTGATATTATTAATAATACAATTTATGAGCAAATGTTGAGAAAAATATTTTCGCGTAATATAAGTGCTGCAATTATACTTGGGATTTTCGCATCGGTGTTAATTTTCCCTAACCGACCTGAACTGTTTAAAGATATTATGATACTAGTTGTAACCGTGCCACTTTTAATTATTGCGTCAACATTAGTTGATAAAATTTTCAACAAATTCTTATTCTTATTCGGATTAATAATCTATTTAAAATTTGTGTACACCATTTTCCCGCCCGAAAATTTATATTCAACAATAACAATGGTTGCTGTTGCAGTTATTCAAGTATATGTTCTTTGGAAATTAGCTTACTATTTTGTAAAAAACCCGTTTAAACCTAGGTTATTAAGTAACCTTTTTGTCATGCTAATAGTAATAAATTTAGGGTTTGCAATTATTGGACTAATGGGTATTTTTTATGGAACAACTACCCTTGCCGAAGTAGCATTACGGGTTCCTGTTACAAATATTATTGGTGGTATATTAGTTTTTATAACAGCTATAATTTTTGATGGGCTTATTGATGTAGGTGCCGGAAGTAGTTATTTTCAAAAATTGAATTTTGTAAAATTATATGGTAATTCGTTACGAAAAAAGCTCATTAGCATAGTTAATTTTATTGCAATTGTTTTTTGGATTTCAACTATGCTTTCAACTGTTAACATTAAAAGGGGAGTTATTGATGGAGTGACTAAATTTTTTACAGATGAAATAAGTGTAGGGTCAGCATCTTTTACCTTATGGGATATTGTAATATTTTTCCTTGTGATTTGGCTTTCTATCATTATCGCAAAAATGATTCGTATTTTGCTTGAGCAAGATATTCTTAATAAATTTAAGTTAGGAAAAGGTGTGCCACATACAATTGCTATGATGGTACGCTACAGTATAATTACGATTGGAGTTTTACTTGCGGTAACAGCTGCTGGTGTTCCTGTTAATAATCTTACTGTGCTATTTGGCGCTTTTGGCGTGGGTATTGGTTTTGGTTTACAGAATATATTTAACAATATTGTATCAGGTTTTATATTGCTTTTTGAACGTCCAATTCAAATAGGCGATACCATTGAAGTTGGGCAGTTACAGCTTACAGGTGTTGTTAAATCAATTGGGATTAGGTCGAGTAATGTACGAACTTTTGATGGCGCTGAAGTTATTGTTCCTAATGGACAATTAATTTCGAATGAAGTAGTAAACTGGACTCTTTCTGATAGGCGACGAAGAATTGAAATAATAGCAGGAGTAGCATATGGTTCTGACACTTACAAAGTAAAAGAACTTTTATTAAAGGTGCTTTCCGATCATCCTGATATAATTAGCAATCCAGAACCTATAGTGCTATTTGTAGAGATGGCTGAAAGTTCACTTAATTTCAGAATGTTATTTTGGACTGCTGATTCAAGTAACTGGATTGATATTCGTAGCGATGTAATGTTCAAGATTTATGATGTGCTTAATAAAGAGGGCATTACAATACCGTTTCCACAGATGGATTTGCATTTAAAGTCGGATGACAAGGCGACAGAGGTAAAAGAAAACTTGGAGTAATTGGACAATAGTTTGGTAAGCATTAATAAAAAAATCCGCAACACTTTATAAGTAAAGTAATTACGGACTTTTA
>JASFZK010000148.1:0-6569 GCA_045267845.1 Bacteroidota bacterium
GATTATGATATTCTACACGTTGAAGGATATTTAGTTCAAAATCATGAACTACTTGAGGCAATTCTTAGAACAGCGAAAAATAACGGACTTAAAGTATCCATCGATCTTGCAAGTTATAATGTTGTTGAGGATAATCTTGACTTCCTCAAAGAAATGGTTGAGAAATATGTAGATATTGTTTTTGCAAATGAAGAGGAGGCAAAAGCATTTACTGGGTTGGAACCCGAAGAAGCTCTCAACGAATTATCAAAAGTCACAGATATCGCAATTGTAAAAATAGGTAAAAAAGGATCTATGATAAAGCAAGGAGATACTATCGTAACAGTGGATGTTAGAGAAATAGATCCAATCGACACCACAGGTGCTGGAGATATTTATGCAGCAGGTTTTCTTTATGGATTAGTTAATAATCTAGGCTTTAAAAAATCGGGAGAAGTTGGATCATTATTAGCATCAACTGTAATTGAAAATATAGGTGCTAAGATTTCTGATGGTGACTGGCAAAAAATCCTGAAAGAGATCAAGTAAAAGCTTGATTATCAATAATTAATTACTGATAAGAAATGTGTTTACGCTTTTCTTATCAGTAGTTTATTTTCCAGTAACCTATTATTGTTTTTCTTCTCAATAATTACTGCTTTTCATCATATCTCACAATTTCTCTCCGAGTCTTTTAGACACACTATAAATAGAGTGTCAGTTTTCTTTACGTTAATTTATTTTGCTACATTTGCGAACCCTATTTTATAAGGAGCTATCTGGTTTTTATATTTAGACATTAACATCAGGTAATTACTAGGTTAGGTTCTGTAAATTAGAGACTGAAATTAATATATCAATCGCAAAAATAACTAGAAGATGAAGATTTACGAAACTAACGACATTAGAAATATCGCTCTGATTGGCGGGGCGAAATCTGGGAAAACCACAATGGCAGAAGCCATGGTTTTCGAAGGAAAGATGATTAATCGTAGAGGAAGTGTTGATGACAAAAACACTGTATCCGATTACAAGGCAATCGAGCTTGATCGTCAACACTCAGTACACTCATCATTGTTATATACAATTTACAACAATAAAAAAATTAATATTGTTGACGTACCTGGATTCTCTGATTTTGTTGGAGATACAGCTGCAGCATTAAGCGTTTGCGGTACTGCACTTTTTATGATTAACGGACAAAGTGGTGTTGAAGCTACTACAGAAACTGCTTGGAAACAAACTGTTATCGCTGATTGTCCAACTGTTTTTGCCATAAATCAACTTGATCACTCAGGAGCAAATTTTAATGAAACAATAACTTCACTAAAAGATTATTTTGGTGATAAAGTTACCATCGTTCAGTATCCTGTAAATGCAGGTGAAGGATTTAATACAATAATCGACCTTATTTTAATGAAACAGCTTGTTTATAAAGCTGAGGGTGGTGAGCCCGAAATTATGGATATTCCTGACTCGGAAAAGGATAAAGCTGATGAGCTACACTTAATTCTAGTGGAAAATGCCGCTGAAGGCGACGAAGCCTTAATGGAGAAATATTTTGAGAATGATACACTTACTCTTGAAGAAATGCGAGAAGGTGTTCGTTTGGGTATGATTACCAGAGCTATTTTTCCGGTAATGTGTACTTCGGCAAAACATGGCATTGGAGCCACTCGTATTATGGACTTTATTACAAATTCATGTCCACCGCCAGATTTAATGAAACCACGCAAAACTACCGAAGGAGTTGAGTATAAATGTAATGTTGATGATGCTCCGGCAATGTTTGTTTTTAAAACATCAATTGAGCAGCACTTGGGTGAAGTATCCTTTTTTAAAGTTTACGGCGGTACTATTACAGAAGGGGTAGATCTTATTAATCCTCGTACTGGAAATAAAGAAAGAATTACTCAGATGTTTTTACTAAACGGTAAAAATCGCGAAAAAGTAGAAAAAGTTGTTGCAGGTGATATTGCAATTACCATTAAGCTTAAAGATGTTAAAACAAGTGATTCGTTAATGGATCCTAAAACTGCAAACGCAGGATTTGAAGTAATTAAACTTCCAACACCTATTTTCACTGTTGCCATGAGTGCTGTTAATAGTTCTGATGATGAAAAAATTGGAACCATTCTTAACGAAATGCATCGTACCGACCCAACAATTGAAATTGAATATTCGAGGGAGTTAAAGCAAATGCTGATAAAAACTCAAGGTGAATTTCATATTAATACCATAAAGTGGTATTTGAATAATATTCATAATATTGAAGTAGAAACTGCTTCACCAAAAATACCTTATAGAGAAACAATCACAAAAATAGCTAATGCTGATTACCGTCATAAAAAGCAGTCAGGTGGTTCAGGGCAATTTGGAGAAGTTCACTTGCGCATTATGCCATGGGTTGAAGGCTATAAAAATCCTACTGATATTCCTATGCGTGGAACGGATGTTCATGAATTGCCATGGGGTGGAAAATTAGTCTTTAACAATTGTGTTGTTGGTGGTGCCATTGATGCTCGTTTCCTACCTGCTATCCTTAAAGGAATTATGGAAAGAATGAATGAAGGCCCATTAACCGGATCATATGCACGCGATATTATTGTGTTTGTTTATGATGGTAAAATGCATCCTGTTGATTCAAACGAAATTTCGTTTAAACTAGCTGGTAGATTTGCATTTAGTACAGCCTTTAAAGCTGCCGGACCTAAAATTATGGAGCCAATAAATGATGTTGAGATTAATATGCCCGAAGATATGATGGGTGCTGTTATGACCGACTTACAAGGCAGACGTGGAATTATCATGGGAATGGATGCTGCTGGAAAGAATCAGGTAATCAGAGCGAAAATACCCGCCGCCGAAATGACCAGATATGCTACCTCATTAAGTGCAATCACATCAGGTAGAGGTACTTTTAGTTCTAATTATGATTCGTACCAACAGGTACCAACAGATGTTCAAAAAAGTCTATTAAAAACTTACGAAGAATCGCAAGAAGAAGAAGATTAGTATTCTTCTTTAAGTAAAAAGTTTCAGAAGGGTTTACAGATTAATAATCTGTAAACCCTTTTTTTATGATGTGCATTATTGATCAAAGGTAACTGAAGAATCATCCATAATAATGTAATTACACTTTAGCAGTAATCCTGAGTTGAAATGATATTTTTGGTTTAATAACTCGATGTATTGAAGTGCTAATAACCCTCATAATATTTATAGTATTAAATTATTCTTCAGTATAGTTTAATTGAATATACTCTAGTTATAGTAAATGTGAGTATATTTCCAAAAAACAAATCAAATTCCCAAAATGGGAAATTAGGGTCATTAGTCATAAATGTTAAATAGTTGAAAAGCAGTATGTTATAAAAATTCATTTTTTTTGGTATAGTAATTGACATTGCAATAGTTAAGAAAATAAAAGAATAATTAATTAACATAAAATATCATGAAAAGACTAATATTACTTATTGCAGTGTTAGCCGTATTATTTACTTCCTGCAATAAAAACATGGACGAGAACCACATTCCTGTGGAAGACAAAACAATGAATGATCTAGTGGTAGATGAAAGCTTTGACTGGAAAACAACTATGGATATAGAGGTGCTTTTATCCGGGCCAATTAGAAGTGCTGTTTTTATCAACTCCACTGATGGAGATAATTATCATAAAGGATTATTATTTCCAGGAACCGAATATAAAACTAAGATAACTGTACCAAATTACATTACAGAGGTAGAGTTAAGGTATGATGGTCAGGTTTATAAATTGGCGCTCGAAAACAAAAAGATCGAGTATACTTTTAATTAACCTGTTCCAAGTGTAGTAAAATTCATCACTAAAAATTAAAATCATGAAACATTATAAAGAAATATATAGTAAAAGTCTGGGACGGTTCATTACAACTTTTGCCGGGGTTATTTTTATCCTCATATTCTCAAGTTCACAGCTTCTAGCAACGACTAATGAAACGATAAATCCTGGTTCATATATAATAGATATGGGTCAACAAACACAAACTGTTGATAATGGATTATTACCCTATGGACTAATATATCAACTAATTGTAACAGAAAATGTACCGGTAAAATGGGCCATAAGTGAATCAAAAGTTAAAGATGGTACCGATTTTATAGCTGATGGAAAATCGTACAGAGGAAGTGCATTTATTATACCAGTTGAAAACTTGACATCAGATGTTGAGAATTTAATAACTGCATGGATAAACAAAGGAGTAGTTGTAGATGGACCAACATCTAACAGTTTTACAGCTCCTATTTATGTAAACTTAACTAGTTGGCCCGAAATTTTAGTAAATGATAAAAAACCTGAAATTGTAGAAGATTATTTCAACCGTGCAGAAATTCCTACAAACATATATGAAATAGGATCACCTGATAATTTAGATGACTGTCATGATTTATTTTTAATGCCCCATTCAAAACCTCATACAGAATGGAGTAATGACGACAAAACTGAATTCTTACTATTCATGAATAACAGAGCTGGCTTTTTATGGGCGGCTTGTGAGACTACGGGTAATTTAGAGGGAGAAATGTCATCAGATTATCATTTCTTAAGTCAAGTTGGCCTGCAAACTACTGGCCAACATGATGATGGAGATTTAAGCTACACCTATGATGCATTATATGATAGTGACCCAATAATGCAATTTATTGGAACATTTGATGGTGCTACTGACAAAGGTTCAGAAAGAATATATATGCCTGAAAAAGGAAATGATTGGAGAACTTCAACTAGTGTTGCTGTGTTCCAGCCTTTTCATTCTGATGCAGATGATGATGAGGCTACGGTACTTGTTTATGGGCCAACTAAAGGAATTGCAAATAGTGGAATGGTTTTGTACCAGGCTGGACATGAAGTAGATATAGAAGGAACCCTGGCAGAACAAGTGGCAGCACAAAGAGCATTTTTAAACTTCATACTATTAGCAGGTGTAGAAAATGAGATTAATGTTAATCCTACAGTTCCAACTGACCTTATTTCAGGAACTGATGTAAATGTAAGCGTAAGTGCTTCTGGTGGTTCAAATAGTTTTGTTTACGAATGGACAAGTACATGCAGTGGAGGTTCATTTGATAATTCAACAAGTGCATCAACTACATACACTCCACCAGTTGTTACAGCATCTACAACATGTGTTATTACAGTTAAGGTTACTGATGATTGCGGAAGATTTAGTTTTGAATCAACAACAGTAACAGTATCTCCAATTGCCGGCCCAACCGCAGTTGATGATGCTGCTACTACACCAATGAATACTGCAGTTGATATTGATGCTTTGGATAATGATACAGAAGGTTCAGCATCTCTTGATCCAACATCTGTTTCTTTTGTTTCAGGTACCGAACCTGATGCCTCTTCTGAGGGTACATTCACTGTTGATGGTACAACAGGATTAGTAACTTTTACTCCTTTTGCTGATTTTACAGGAACTGTAACAATTGATTATGAAGTTTGTGATTTAAATAGTTTATGTGATGAAGCTACAATTACAGTAGTTATATCAACAGTAACCGGACCAACGGCCATTGATGATAATGCAACAACAACATTAAATACACCTGTTGATATTGATGCTCTTGATAATGATACAGAAGGTGCTGCAGCCTTAGATCCAACAAGTGTAACTTTTATTCCAGGAACTGGTCCCCCTTCAAGTGAAGGTGTATTTACTGTAAATAGTACAACTGGTTTAGTAACATTTACACCTGCAAATGGTTATTCAGGTGCAGTTGATATTGATTACGAAGTTTGTGATTTAAATAACCTTTGTGCACAAGCAACAATAAATGTATTTATCTCTAATGGTGCTGATACTGATGGTGACGGATGTACCGATGATGTTGATGAGTATCCAAATGATCCAACACGCTGTTTTAATAATTATTATCCAGCAGCAGGAAATGGGACTCTAGCCTATGAAGATTTATGGCCAGGAAGAGGTGATTATGATTTTAATGATTTAGTTATTGATTATAGGTTTCTGACTGTAACAAATGGTTCAAATATGATTGTTGAAACATTTGGAACATTTATTGTAAAAGCATTTGGAGCTACCCTGCAAAATGGCTTTGGTTTCCAATTTGCCAATGATAATATTTCTGATGAAGATGTTCTATCGGTATCTGGATATGATTTACAGGAAGGATATATTTCACTAGGTGCAAATGGAATCGAAGATGGTCAATCTAAACCAACCATAATTGTTTATGATAATGCATTTAATATAATGCCTCAAGTAGGTGGTGGTATTGGAGTTAATACTGATCCTAATCAGTCATATGTGGAACCTGAGACTTTAGATATTCACATAACTTATGCACAAGGCGAATATACATTAGCACAATTAGATATGCCAAATTTTAATCCATTTTTGATTGTAAATATGGATAGAGGTGTTGAGGTTCATTTACCAAATTATACCCCTACAGATCTTGTAGACGTATCACATTTTGGCACTTTTAATGATGACTCAAATCCTGCAACAGGAAAATATTATAAGACTGAGAATAATTTACCTTGGGCTATTAATATCACAGAACCATTTAACTATCCGATT
>JASFZK010000149.1:0-7760 GCA_045267845.1 Bacteroidota bacterium
AATATCAGTGAGGTAGCCTAGTGATTTAGACTCTTTAAGCACCAAATTTTAAAAAACTATTTATTTAAGGTTTTATTAAGTTTTTGCGCAGTCTGACGGCTTAGCGATGCGACGTTAGCCGCTTTTTAATTATTTTTGATTTGAAAATTATTTTTCAAATTTACTATTTCTTTTCTAACCGAAGCCTGCACTGCGGCTATGGCGTATGCGCTTTTGTTATACGCTGTGGTTTTGTCTAAGTTAATCCAAAAGTAGTGTTGTTTAATCTATTTTCAAAAAGTTGCTTCACGAATACTCCAAATTACAATTTCACTACCCTATAAATACCTTCCATGTTTTCTCCATGAATCCTGAATATATAAATACCAGAATCTAATCCAGATAGATTCAGTTTGATTTCATTTTTATTAATAGTTTTTCTGTTTATAACAACATTTCCGACTAGGTCAAGTACGGAAATAGTAAGAATGTTTTCATTACAGCTAATCAATATCCAATCTCTTGTTGGATTAGGAGTTAAACTAAATGATGTATTGCGCTGGTTCATAATTCCTGGACACTCATCAATAGTTACTATAAAGTCGTCGGTTTGTTGTTCACAACCTGCCGCATTGGTTTCAAGTAGGTTTATATATCCTATTCCTGGATCTCCCCATCCTATTGTAATCATATTTGTCCCGGCTCCCGCAATAATTTCACCTCCAGTTACATTCCATAAATATGTTGATCCAGCGATGTAATCTGTTTCATAATCTGCATCATTATTTTTACAAACAAGTGTTAACCCTGAAATTTGTGGGTTAGGACTGGCAACAACAGTAATTTCAAGAACATCAGCAACCAAGCCGGGACCGCATTCATTTATTCCAACACACGACAGATGTACAGTACCTGAAAAAGCATTATTCCAGCTAATGGAAATATCATTTCCGTTTGATACAATTTCACCAGCTTCAATAGGTAAAAGTCCCCATAAGAGAGTGTCAGCATTAGCAGATCCTGAACTAATATATTGATTATCTTCATTATTGCATACTAGCTGAGGTCCGATAGGAATGCCAGGTTGTTCAGGTAATTCAATCATATAAACCCATATGTCTCCCCACATATTTGAGATACAACTTGCTGATGAGTATCCAATAGCTGAATAAATTCCTTCTTCGGTTACATAGCCAAAACTAATGGCGGTATCAGTGCCTGGAACAATTATTCCGGTGGCTACATTGTCAAGATATAGTTCATAATCAACTCCAAGTTCAGAATCTTCAAGTATAGGTTCACTTCCGGGCTCCCACCCACAATATGGCCCTTCGCCTGTTATAAAAAATGGTGTAGGAATTAATATTAGCTGTGCCTGTAGTTCATCTGACCAGCTTCCTGAGCAATTACTGTTTAGACCTCTTACCTTAACGGTATAACTCCCTGTCCATGTAGGATCTGGATAGAAGACTCCCACAAGACTATCTCCTGTAATAATTCCTGCCTCAACTGGTAATACTTCCCATTGGTAAGAAGATGCATAGGGAACAGAATCAGCAGTGTACTCCACAACATTATCATTGCAGACCATTGTTTGACCAAATGGAGTATTGGCCTGAGCTAGTGTTGTATCGACTATAATGTAATTAGTTTTAGTTTTAGTAAATAAGTCTGATCCATAAGATATTTGCAATTCCACATCATATACACCCGCTGTATCATATATTACACTCGGGTTCTGATTACTTGAAATTGCTGGTATACCCCCCTCAAATGTCCATTCCCAAGAGGTTGGTATTCCTGCGCTTAGGTCAGTAAATGTAACTATATTCCCCTCACAAACGACTATATTGTCAGCAGTAAAATCGGCAGGTTGTCCCATTTCATATACGCCCAAATCAATATTTGCTCCTATTGGTCTTGGTTTATCCTCAATATCAAGTGCAGGAGCTCCTATTAAAGTGCCCGTGTCTATACATGGTGAGTTGGATTGGAGGTGAAAATCATCAATGGCAACAAACATAGGATCATTATCAACATTTCCATTTCCTGTCCATCCTCCTCTAATATCTGAGTAAGAAATATTCGGGACACCCGATATCTCAACACCCGGATTAATATTCCATGAGATTGTATTCGTAACGATACAATTTGGGCCACCCGATAATCCACTACCTTGTATTCCTAATCCATCTAATCTTCTATTTCCGACAATAGTTACATTCATAAGAATAGCACTATCTGAAAGTCCTATACCGCCACTTCCATAATATACTCCCCCACTATCCATAGTGTTATTTGCAATTAGAACATTCGTTAGTGTTGGGAAAGCATTTTGAGTAAAATATAACCCAGCCCCAAAGTAAAATGTTGCACCTGAATCCAATGTGTTATTTGCAATAACAACATTGGTAAGAGTAGGTTTAGAATAGCCCCGACAAAACATCCCACCTCCTTCATGCCAAGTCCCATCTTTAACAACATTATTTGTAATTGATACATTTTCAAGTATTGGACTGGAAACCGAACAATAAATTCCACCACCAAATGCCCAAATATTTGAAAATTCGTTTCCTGTTATGTTTAAATTTCTCAGCCTAGGACTGGCAAATTCCATGTGTATCCCCCCGTTTCCATTTGTTATAGTAAAACCATTTATCTCTGTGGTGGAATCATACCAAAAGTTAGGTAAAAATCTTATAACACGCTCCAAAGTATCACCACTAATGATTGTATTGGTTGTATCACCTGCACTAATAAGTTTTATTCCATGAACTAAAGGCCAGGTAATGTTTTCGTTATAGGTTCCTGGTTGAACAAGTACAGTGTCGTTTGCAGAGGCAGAATACAATGCGCCCTCTATTGTTGTATAATTTGCGGGCACATGTAGGGTGGTTGCTAATGCGATAGTATCTGCAAACAAAAAGACGTAAAGCAAGGTCGTAATTTTAATAATTGTTTTCATTGTACGAAAATGTTAATTATTTCATAAGGTTATTTAGATGGGTATCAATTATAAGACAATTGAAAATGGATTTACCCTTACTCTTAGTTTGAAATTCTTTTCAACTCACTCTACCAACTTGGGTAGATTACTAAGGAAACGCACCGAAGTTACCTGGGTGAATACGCTAAAACGCACTGCTGACGTGGCCTACGGAGTTTGCCGAAGAATTTCGGGTGAGGAAACGCGATGAAAACAGTGGAGCAGTGAAAGGCAAAGCATTGAACGAGTAGAGAACGCAAAAACAAATCCAACTGCATATTACCTAAGTGAAATTGCCGAGGCGTTGGATATTACGCTTAGTGAGCTGATGGATTTTTGATATATATTGCAAATATCCCATAGTAATCAATAATATCACCAAGCTTGCGTTTCCAACGATGCTGCATGCTAATTACTGCGTAATCGCTGCATTCAGCTTCCTCATTCAATTCGCTATGCGGTGAGCGGGTTTTAGATGTTTTACTTTGTAGGTTTGCTACTTACCGTACTTTTTTCTAAATAATAGTGGATCAACAGAAAGGGTAGATATGTATTATTTCGCTACTGATTTTTTGACTCAACTGTGCTTTAAATCCTATTATGTTATCTGCTGGTTTTATACCTAAATTCCATTATTGCACGACTAATTTATATCCAATAAACATTTTGTTTTCTAAAGCAAATGAAATGTAGTATACGCCTGAACCTTCATCTCTTAAATCTACTTGATAGATATTTATCTGGGAATTGTAGTTTATATTGCCTGTTTTAATCAAATTGCCTTTATTATCACTGATATAATATTGGATATTATCATCTATCCCATTTAATTCAATATTAAAGACCCCTCTAGATGGATTTGGTGCTATCTTTACATCTGGATTACCAGTTATATTAGATATTTCAACAGGACTAATATCAATGACCAATGAATCTGAACTATTACCTCCACAAAAATTAAGTGCTTGAACATACAGGTATGCTACTAACCCATTATAACTATTATTCCAGTAAACAATTGATTCTAACCCGTCACCAAAAATCTCACCTGCTTCTTCAGGGTTAAGGTACCATTGATAATTAGTTGCATTTGGTATACTATGGGTATAGTAATCTGAACTAATACATGTATCCAGATTAATAATTTGAGAGCCAACAGGTGTTTCCGGTTGATCAGGGATATTATTTATAAAGATTGTTATTGAGTCCGATACTATCGCTTCACAGGGTGATAATGGTAATGCAGATAATATTAAAAACACCGTACCCTCCAATATATCTTCAGGGCCGGGATAGTAATAAGTAGAAAGTTGTTCGGGATTATCAAAAAACCCATCTCCCGATGTAAGCCAGGTAATAGAGGAATCATTTTCTGATATTCCATCAAGCTTGTATGATTCACCAGAGCAAATTGAATCATCTTCACCAGCATAAACTTCCGGTAATTTGGTAATTGTAAGAATTAGTGTATCACCAACTTCTCCGGCACATGGATTTAAAGGATAAGCGAATAAAATTAATTCTACATATTCATTTTCAACATCCTCTATACCTGGTGTGAAGGTAGCATCTAGTAAAAATGGATCGTCAAAGTCTCCGTCCCCCAGAGTTGCCCAGTATACATGATCATGAAATGATGCCGTTCCATTGAGTATACATGGATTATACATACATCCTAATGTGTCTTCACCAGCTGATACAACAGGAGTTGGAACAAAATCAATAAAAATACTCGATGTGTCACTATTGCCACATACGTTTACTCCAAATACGGTAAGAGTAGAAACAATTAGATTCCCTTGCTGGAAGTAGACGGTTACTGAGGTATCCATAATGGTAATTGAATCAGCGATATTTGGTTCTAAATTCCATATATAAGAATCAGCATTTAATATGGGTTCTATGTGATATAATGCACTTATTGTGCCTTGACAAATACTATCTTGACCAGTAATAGATCCTACCTCACCAACTGCTGGTAAAATATTAATATAGCCATTCTCGAAACGCTTTCCAATGGTATCTCCTTTATTATTTACGAAGAAACTCAATGAGTCTTTCCACTCCAACACTTCTGTGCTATGGAAAAAAACTGTATTAATATTAAATACCAATTCAAGAAGAGTGTCCGGATTCAAACTCAAAGGTATGTCAGAATTATAGGTAATGTTTATTAGTCCATGATTGTCGGTAACACTCAATGAATCGATTAAGAGTTGAGAATTTATATTTTGAAAAGAGATATAGGATAGATTTAATGTATCATACTCCATAAGTAATTTAAACTTTGTTATGTTTTTTAAATCGATTTCTGTTATAGGAACCGAATGAAGTCCAGAGCATGAACTACCAGAATCAGCTATTGTTAATACCGGGTATGGAGAAATATAACCAATTTTTGAATGGCTACCATTTCCTTGATAAGAAATTACAAATTCACTATCGTTCATACCGATCACATCCCTACCATGCATAGATGAATAATAGCTATAATCGTATTCTTCCCCGAAAGTGACATTCGTATTGTTAATAGCTACTAACCTAGATTTCCCAATTCTTTCGGCTGGCCATGGCCAATATGAATATGCAACTACAACGTGATTATTATCAATTTTTGCTGCTGTTGTTCCATATGGATGAAAGCTCTTAAACACTGATGAGTTCCCAAGTGTTATTTCATTTTCATGAACTACTGCTACTGTACCTCTAACAGTATCAAACATTTCATGATGGAAAAGGAAAATGGAACTGTCGTTAATTGCTGTGGTTGTTAATTGATAGATATGTGTAGTATTAAAACAATACTCCTGTCCAAGCGATATATCCAAGTTTGTAATATCTCCCTTTCTTAAATAACCATCGCCAGAGTCGCTATCAATATATCCAATAACGAATCTTGATGAATCCAAGGTACAAATAGATAAACCTGATATACCGCTATCCGTTACTAATGCAGGTGAACTATATTGAATGCTGTCACCTATTATTGTACCTAAACATGCATATACGGTATCATTGTAATGAGGAGATAAACCACATGAATACGTGACAACAAAATGTTCCGAATCAAGAATGCACAAATCCATATAATAAGTTTGCCCCATTTGAAAAATATAATCTTCTCCAAAGCTTAAACTATCACCAATTATTTCCGCGAGGATAACAGATTGAGCCCCATAAGTTGCAGATGGTGCACCAAAGACACCATGATATGCTATAATAAGAGTATTAGTATCCAAACTGCCAATTCTGCTTGTTGAACTAGATTCATAAAAGGTACTAAGCCCGTAAAAATTAATAGTTGAATCAATAATAGATCCTAAAACAACAACGCTTTCATCATCACTTCCGTGGGGTGATAATCCCCAATCAATGTGTGTCATTGCAAACCGTGATTCATCAATTTTAGTTATGTCAGTCGTAAAGGTGTTTGGCTGAGGTATAGGAACGGAATCTGAAAAGGTTATTTCCCTTAGGTTAACATTTTGATAAGTACTTTGTCCAACAATTGAGCTAAGGAAGCACAACTTTAACAAACAAAGTAAAATAATAAAGAGTGATAATCTAGGGTAATCCATATTTGAAATTTTGTTTAAAGAGTGTGAATATTTTATTCCTCTTGATTGATTTGTTCTTCAACTTACAGCTAACTAAGCACCTATGCCGTTGCCGCTTTTTAATCTAAGAGTATCAGTACCATAATATTATTAGTTTATTAATTATAAGACAGTTTAATAAGGAAATACCCTTACTCTTTGTTTAAAATTTTATTGAATCACCCTACCTACTTGGAGTAATTTACCTTGTCAAACGCACCCAAACGCCCTGGGTTGAGTTGCTGTATTGTAGTAGTGAATGAGATTGCAGTAGAAATAGTACAGTCGGATTCCATCCTCCTTCTGGAAGAGTCGTCCTCAACCGCAAAAAGTCCGCAGAATTAGTAGTAATGTTGAAGTTAGACCAAACAAAAGCCTGAGCTGCGGCTATGGGGTATGAGCTTTCCAAATCACCTAACCAACATAACTGTTCCCATTTTAACTTCAGGCGCAGCATTTAAAATGGTAGAACTATTATAAGATACTTTGTAAACATAAGCCCCAGAAGGACATAACTCACCCTGGTATTTTCCATCCCAACCTACTGTAATATCATTTGTTTGATATACAAGTGCTCCCCACCGATTATATATTGCTAATGAAAACTGATTAACGTCGATTGTGCTTGTAACTGCGTTGAAGCTGTCATTCTGTCCATCGCCATTTGGCGTAAATGCATTTGGAAAGTAGATTTTTGTTAATGATAGTGGCGTAGAAAATAGAACAAACGAAGAGTCTTCGCCCACACAGCCCTCTAATGATTCAACTTCAGCCGAATACCAGCCTTCACTATCAACCCATATGTATTGTGTTGTATCGCCAGTGTTCCATAAATAATGCGAAAAGCCAGGTCCTGCATCGAGGTCGAATGGGTCATCTGTAAAAATAGTGTCGCTAACAGCAAATTCTGGTAAAGGGTTTGGGTAAATTGTAACATCTACATTTGCATCTAAAAAGCAGTTAGCAGTATCAGTAACAGTTACTGAGTAAGTTCCTGATTGATATGTTTGGGCACTATCAATTAATATATATTCCTGATCTGTAGTATTTCCATCAGGATATACCCATAAATAAGTAACTGGCCCATTGCTCGACCACAGGTTGGGTTTAAGGTAAATGGTAGATCCTTGACATGTTTCTACAGAATTTATAGGTGAGAAATATACATCCTTATAGATTTTAACTTCTCCAATAATGTA
>JASFZK010000150.1:0-11007 GCA_045267845.1 Bacteroidota bacterium
TGCCAAATCATTTTTGGTCCCGGAATGGTGAAAAAGAAATTTGCTGCTAACTCCTGACGCTTAAGGGCAGTAGTCAAATCTTTTGTACTGTATTCATTATTTTCAGCACCATACTCCAAGTTTTTAAACATCAATCGTTCTTCATCGTGACTTTCCATATAACCAACTACATTTGGATTATCCCATCCACGTTTTTGATATGAGATCCATGAGATATCTGATTTTCCGTTACTAGTGTAGCCCATTGTTCCTTCAGCATAATTGTGGTTAATATTACCCCACAATAGAATACCATAGTTTGCAAGTACCTTTTCCTCTGCGTTATCAGAAAGATGTTCAAAAATAACAGCAGCATCCGATTTTTGCTCCCATATTTTATCAGCCATGCGTTGTAGCAAAGCTATACGATCAGCATCATACAAACTACCCCAAGGGTCGTTACTACCTTTAATATTATTACCGAACCCTTTTGTAAAGTCAAATCTAAAGCCATCAATATGGTACTCATTTATCCAGTAGCTATTTATACTATCAACCAGGTGCTGCGTGTGTAAACTTTCATGATTAAAATCGTTACCCCATTGTGCATCAGGATTTGTAAAGTTTGATTGCTCATTAAACCATGGGTTATTGGCAGCGGGTCTGTTAAGTTCACTATTCCAATACATCATAGCCATGGTATTTGTTCCGTATGAATGGTTGAGTACCAAATCCATAAAAACAGCTATGCCTCTTGCATGACATTCATCAACAAATGCTTTCAAGTCATCTTTAGGTCCATAATATTTATCAGGTGCAAAATAATAATTAGGGTTGTAACCCCAACTTAAATTTCCTTCAAATTCACTGTTTGGCATAAGCTCAATTACATTTACTCCAAGCCTTTCCAAATAGTCGAGCGTATCGATTAAGGTTTCAAAATCGTGGGTCCCAATAAAATCTCTTACAAGTAATTCATAAATTACCATATCTGTTACATCAGGATTAACAAAATCAACTATTTGCCATTCATAGGGCTCCTGGCTTGTTTGTAATACGGTTGCAATACCTGTTGTTTTTCCGTCAGGATATTCAATTAAATTGGGGTAAGTAGAACTGCTTATCTCCCTATCTCTCCATGGGTCACTCACTTTGTCAGCAAAGGGATCGCCAATTCTTAAATTACCATCAATAAAATATTGATAAACATATTCTTTCCCAGACTCGAGTCCGGTTAATTCAACCCAAAATTTATCACCGTCAGGTGTCATTTTCATTTCATACTCATTTTCAATCTCCCAATCGTTAAAATCACCCAAGACAAAAATGAAATCTTTTTCAGGTGCGATTAAACAAAGCACAACAGTTTCGGCATTAATATAATTAATACCCGGGATAATTCCTCCGGGAAGCTCTTCTACAATTGCTTCATGACGGACAAAATAATAAATGGAATCACTAACCAACTCGCCATCAGATTTAGCTGTGGCAACTATCCAATGTTTACCATAGTCGGAAGCTGTAATTGTTGTTGAAAATGAAATTCCTGTACCTGAATATTTTAGGTCTCCATCAACATAAACAAATGTTGAATCGGCATCAGTAGTATTTCCTTCAACCAATATTTCGTCATTAAATTCAACAATATAGGGTACTTCATCAGGAAGCGAAATCATAATATTTAATCCAGATGCATATACTTCATAGTAAATATCACCACCAACATCGGTTTTACCAACCAAAGATCCATCATCACTCCTAAAAACAAAAGCTAATTGCAGAATATTTTCATTGGCAGGTACTCCATAATAATCTCTAATTGTAGCGCCAATCGTTAATTCCCAAAGATCATTACCAACCATTGTAAGTTTACAGTCTGGAATATTCTCAGTCCAACCAGCTTTAACATATTTCCAGTCGGAGCCTGAAGTGCTGTTACTTGTAATTACTCCTGTGTGAGCATACATGTCACCGGTATATCCTGATAAACCACCATTGCCAAGTGCAGCATTAAAGGTAATTACAACCTGATCGTCTTCTGTTGGAAAAGCTGGATCCGCAGTAATTAACTGAGCCATGCTCACAGAGGTAACAAATATTGAAAGCAAGAAACTAATAAATATATTTTTCATTTTACATTCTTTAATTATATGATACAAAAGTACCCGAAAAAGTTGCAATAACAGTCTGGTTTTAGTTAAAATACCATAAAATCAGGCAGGTAAGGCAAAGCAATAACATGTTTATATTGATGCAATCGTGTGCGAAAGTTTGATATATATTAACAAAAAACAGAAGAATACTAAATTTAGAGTTATTGAATCTTTCGTAAACAATAAATTTAACGATAACGAAACAATAAAAACCAACAAGTTTTTAATCAACTACATTATCTTTATTGAGAAAGTAAAACAAAATAATACTTAATGTGATTTTAATTAATAACTGGCAATTGATTACAACTATTTAGCGCAAAAAAAACGAATAATATATATCTGATGTTTTAATCTGCTATGCCAAGTTTAGATTTCTATTTATTGCAATCGATTGCAAATTCCGCAAGGATTTAATTTAATGCATTGGTATTTACTTAGTTTCAAATAAATATTACAAGCCTACTTAGCTGTAGTACAGTGGAATATAATAGCCCATCAGGGTCAAAAATTTAATAAATTGGTTATCAACTAAAGTTAACCAACCATAATTTGTAATTTTAGAATTAGGAAAACTTAATACAAAGTTAACATTTGTTCCTCCTAATGTTAAAAATTATTAAATAATAATTACTTTTGACTTGATTTTCAATACAATATAATTTATAAGATTATAATTCACAATAACTAAATTAATTATCATGGTAAAACAATTAACTACAAAATTACTGATGTTTGTGGTAATTTTGATGAGTAGTTTAACTATGCTTGGTCAAAGCGGAGCAGTTACCGGTGTTGTAACTGACGCCGGTGATGGAACATCACTGCCCGGAGCAACTATAGTTATAAAAGGAACTACTCAAGGAGCTGTTACAGATATTGATGGTAACTACACCATTAATGCTGAAGCTAATCAGGTATTAATATTTTCTTATGTTGGTTATGCCTCACAAGAATTTATTGCTCAACCAAATACCACCATTAATGTTGCACTAAAATCTTCTGCTCTTTCATTGGAGGGCATTGTTGTAATT
This sequence comes from Bacteroidota bacterium, assembly GCA_045267845.1. GTDB lineage: Bacteria > Bacteroidota > Bacteroidia > Bacteroidales > F082. The sequence goes on from JASFZK010000150.1 coordinate 3,167, forward strand.
GGGTATGGTGTAACGAAAAAAGAAGATGCTACAGGTGCTGTAACAGCAATTAGCGAAGGTAGTTTTAACAAAGGTGCCATTGTAAACCCAGCTAGTTTAATTGCGGGTAAAGTTGCCGGTGTACAAATTAGCTCAAATGGCGGTGCTCCTGGTACTTCTGCTAACATAGTTATTAGAGGTGGATCTTCGCTTGACGCAACTAACAGCCCTCTTTTTGTAATTGATGGTATTCCTATCAGCAATGATGGTACTGGTGGTTCACGTAACCCATTAAACAGTATTAATCCTAACGACATAGAAACATTTACAATACTTAAGGATGCTTCTGCAACAGCAATTTACGGATCACGTGCTTCAAATGGAGTTATTATAATTACCACAAAAAGAGGAACAATAGGTAAACCGTTACAAGTTAGTTACTCAGGTAAATTTTCATATTATGAGGTACCTAAAACCATGGATGTGTTATCATCTGATGAGTTTAAAAATACCATTGAATCTCGTTTCCCAGACCGTACCAATATGCTTGGCACATGGACTGACCCTGATGGAATTATGATTCCTTATACTGCTCTTCCAGCTGAACATGATGGTTATACACAAACTATACATAATACAAATTGGCAAGATGAAATATATAATAATAGCACGGGTATGGATCATGCATTAAGTGCAACTGGAGCATGGAAAACATTACCTTACCGTTTTTCACTTGGTTATACTGGCCAAGATGGTATACTGAAAACTTCACGCTTTCAACGTACTTCTTTATCGGCAGCCCTTAATCCCGTATTATTTGATGATCATTTAAAAGTTAATTTTAATATTAACGGTTCGTTCATCAACAATACTTTTGCAAATGGTGGAGCGATTGGTTCATCAATTCAAATGGACCCAACAAAACCTGTTGCTAGTGCAAATGGCGAATTTGGTGGTTACTGGGCATGGACACAAAATAATGGCGACCCTGTTGCTCTTGGTACAACAAATCCAATGTCATTTATAAACCTAACTGATGATAAATCAACAGTTAATCGTATTTATGGTAATTTACAGTTAGACTACAAAATGCATTTCCTACCAGATTTGCACGCCAATATAAATGTAAGTTACGATCAAAACAATGGTGACGGACACTACAAAGCACCCCCTTATGCTTCATGGTCATATAACGCAGCCCAAGGTGGAGGTGCCGATAATTCATACACTAATGAGAGTAAAAATAGTTTATTCGATTTTTATCTAAACTACATCAAGGATATTCCATCTGCTAAAAGCAGTATAAATGTAATGGCAGGTTCATCGTTGCAGCATTTTGAAAATAGCTCTACATCTTACAATAGTAATGTGCCAGTAATAAGTGATACTACTTCACAGGAATACATCAGAGATACTTCAGTTAACAAAGGTGAATATTATCTTATGTCATATTTTGGAAGATTAAATTACACATTCGACAATAGGTTCTTATTTACTGCAACTGTGCGTGCTGATGGAACTTCACGTTTTAGCTCAGATAACCGATGGGGAATATTTCCGGCGGTTGCACTTGGTTGGAAAATTAATGAGGAAGCCTTCCTACGCGACTCTAAAGTTGTTTCATTATTGAAAGTACGAATTGGATGGGGTGTTACCGGACAGCAAGATATTGGTGGATACTACGATTACATGGGTAGATATACTTATGGAAATCAGTTTGCAATGTACCCGTTTGGAAATACTTATTATATAACACTTCGCCCCGAAGGTTATAATGAAAATTTGAAATGGGAAGAAACAACAACATGGAACCTCGGTATTGATTATGCTTTTTTAAACGACCGCATTTATGGTACTGTTGATATATACCAAAGGACTACAAAAGATTTACTTAGTTGGGTTCCTGCAGTTGCAGGTTCAAACCTTAGTAACTACATCAACCGTAATGTTGGTGAACTTGAAAATACTGGTGTTGAATTTGCTATAAACGGCAAAATTATTTCCAACGAAAAAATGTTCTGGGAATTAGGATTTAATGCCACTTACAATAAAAATGAAATTACCGAATTATATGATGGTGCAAGTATTGCAACTGGTGGCATTGCTGGTGGTGTTGGTAATACAGTTCAAGAGCAGGCTGTTGGGCAACCTCGTAACGCATTTTATGTTTATGAACAAGTTTATGATAACGACGGGATGCCTATTGAGGGATTGTATGTAGACCGCAATAATGATGGTGAAATTACAACAGCAGATAAGTATTATTATAAAGACCCATATGCTGACTTTTATTTTGGAATATCTTCAAACTTTAGTTATAAAGAATGGTCATTCTCATATGCTGGACGTGCTAACTTTGGAAACTACATGTATAATAATGTGCAGTCAGAAAATGGATGGTACAACAGAATGTATCGCCCCGAAGGTCCTTATTTAGGCAATATTGTATCTGGTGTTTCAAATACTAACTTTGAATCAGCACAGTACCATTCAGATTATTATGTACAAGATGCATCATTTTTCAGAATGGATGATATTACCCTGAGCTATACTTTCAAAAACTTGTTACAAAATCGTGTTAACCTTGAGCTTTCTGCAACTGTTAATAACGCATTTGTAATTACTAATTATGATGGAATTGATCCTGAGGTTAACAACGGTATTGACGGTAATGTTTATCCTCGAACACGAGTATGGATGTTTGGAGTTAATCTATTATTCTAAAACTAAAAAAACTAAATATCATGAAAAAATTAATATATATAACAGTGTTGGCTACAGGATTAGCTTTTGTATTTAATTCCTGTTCTAAAATATTAGACACAACACCAATTGATCCTGATGAGGTAACTTCAGGAACAGTTTTCGACAATCCTGAGTCATATACACAATTTATGGCTAAATGTTATGCCGGCCTTGCAGTTGGTGGACAACATGGCGGTGATGGCCAAGCAGACATTAGTGGTATTGATGGTGGATTTAGTCAATATCTACGTCAGTATTGGTATCATCAAGAACTTACTACCGATGAAGCAATTATTAGTTGGGATGATGCAACTATAAAGGATTTTCATTACCAGCAATGGGGTGATGGTGATACTTTTATTGCTGCTATGTACTACCGTATATTTTACCAAATTTCATTGGCAAATGAATTTTTACGTCAAACTTCTGACTCAAAACTTGATGATCGTGGAGTAAGTCAAGAATGGAGAGATAAAATAGTTTATTACAGACTTGAAGCTCGCTGGTTACGCGCACTTAGCTACTGGCATGCACTTGATTTATTTGGTAGTGTACCCTTTGCAACCGAAGCAGATCCAATTGGTGACTTTTTCCCACCTCAAATCTCTGCAGCTGATTTATTTGTTTACATTGAATCAGAACTAATGGCCATTGAAGACTTGATGAAAGCTCCTCGGTCAAATGAATATGGACGTGCCGATCAGGCAGCAGCATGGACATTGATGGCAAAACTTTATATGAATGCCGAAGTTTACATCGGTGAAAACCGTTATAGTGATTGCATTACATATTGCGATAAAGTAATTAACAGTAGTTATGCTCTTGCTCCTAAATTTCAACAGATTTTTTGGGCAAATAACGATCAGGTGACCGAAACAATGCAGGAAATTATTTTCCCAATTCGTTATAGTGGTGAACACACTCAAACATGGGGAGGAACAACATTTATTATTCATGCTGGCGTAGGTGGCGATATGGTACCTGGCGATTATGGTATTGATGGTGGATGGGGCGGAACCCGTACAACCCAACAGTTAGTTGAAAAATATTCAGGTGATGATAATCGCGCAATGTTTTTTACAGATGGTCAAACACTTGAAATTAATGATGTTGGCAATTTCCAGGATGGGTATGCAATCACAAAATTTCGTAATATGTCATACGATTCTGAAGGTGTAGGAACACCCGGTTTTAGTCTTACTTTTCCTGATACTGATTTTCCAATGTTCCGTTTAGGAGATATTTACTTAATGTATGCCGAAGCTGTTGTTAGAGCAGGTGGTGGTAACATGGCAACAGCTGTAGGGTTTGTTAACGATCTTAGGTCGAGAGCTAATGCAACTGCTGTTAGCGAATCAGATTTAACACTTGATTTTATTCTTGATGAGCGCGCCCGCGAACTTTGTTGGGAAGGTCATCGACGTACCGATCTAATTCGTCACAATAAATTTACCGGTGGTGAATATATTTGGTCATGGAAAGGAAACTCCAAAGAGGGTCGATCAACTGATACTAAATACAATCTATTTCCATTACCAGCAGCAGATGTTAATGGTAACCCTAACTTAACTCAAAATCCTAATTATTAACAGTTGTAATTTATAGATATGAAAAAGATAAATATAATAACTACACTTATAGTAGGACTTGCTCTACTTATTGGCTCATGCCAAAAGGTAGAAACTGATCCTACCATGAACATAAATCAATCCGCGGCGGCGGCTATAACAAGTCCCGAAAACGGATCTGCACATGTACTTTTACTAGCCGATTCGGCAGTTCCTTTTGTTGTAAATTGGAGTGCTGCTACATATTCTGTTTCAGGTGGAGCTGCTCTTCCAATGCCAACTTATTCTTTGCAAATGGGGTTTGCTGACAGTAATTTCAGTACCATCAAAGAATTGTATAATACTCAAGATATTACTTTTGCGACAAACGTATATGATTTTAACACAACAATATTGTTGTTTGGAGTGGAGGGTGACTCAACTGCAAGTATTCAAATGAGAGTTGTTAGTGGTATTAGCGAAGCACCTTATACAAATGACACATCGGAGGTAATTACCATGGCTGTAACTCCATTTAATCCTCCAACACCTCCTCCTCCTCCAGGTGAATCACTTTACCTTATAGGCGATGCCACAGATGTTGGATGGGATAATACTAATATTTCACTTGCATTTACTTATAACGTGGAACTAGATGTTTATGAAATAGTTGCAAACCTTTCTGGTACTGGTTTCCTTAAAGCTTTTGAAGTAGAAGGACAATGGGCTCCACAATGGGGAACCGATGATGCTGGAACTTCAGAAACGGGTATCCTTGTTTACCGTCCTACTGAAGATGAGCCAGATCCTGTAGCCATACCTTCTCCAGAAGCAGGGACTTATAAAATTACTTTTGACTTAACAAATTTGATTTATACAATTGAGCCATTTGAGCAATCGATGCATATAATTGGTGATGCAACTGATGCTGGTTGGGATAATACTATTGCTATTCCCATGACAGCTGTTGGTATTGGTAAATTCGAATTGGTTACAAACCTAAGTGCAGATGCATCTGAAGGTTTTAAATTTCTTGTAGACCAAGGTGCCTGGGCACCTATGTATGGTACTGAAGAAGGAGCTGCTATTGAAAGTGGTGTGCTAATATACCGTGAAACAGAGGATGATCCAGATCCAAAATCTCTTCCTCCACCATCTGTAACAGGTTCATATCTTATTGAAATGGATATTAACACTATGACATACACAGTTACTCAGCAGTAAAAACGGACTAGTCTGATTTTAGTCACAATTTACATTTACAAAAAAACCTCTCTACAATTAAGTAGGGAGGTTTTTGTTTTATTGTATACTCAATATCATTTCAACTAAAAGGAGCTTCATATAGCCTAATCCAACCGCTTAAGTACCCCACCAGAAACAGCATCAAGTGTTATAGTTTTGGATATGATAGAATCATCAAACAAATTTTTATAAGTATGTCCTTTTGGTAAATCAAAACTCTCTGCTTCTGATTCCAGATTAAAGAATACAATTATCTCATTGTTTTTATCAAACCTTCTGTACCCAAGTTTATCACCATCAGCAACAATGAATTCAATATCACCTGTAGCTAGTACTTGATTATATTTACGAATTGCTATTAATTGTTTATAAAAATTAAAGTAATCCTTATTAAACTCAACCTCATCGTATTGCTTTTCACCTTGCTGAAAATTATTTCGATATTCATCTTCAAAATCGATTTCATTCCACCAAAGAGGCTTCCGGCAATCAGGATCATCAGAGCCCCACATTCCCATTTCGTCACCATTCCATATTTGAGGAGCTCCTGGAATTGTAAACTGATGCATTAAATAAAGTTTTGTTCTTTGATAAGTAGTTGCATCAGGCATACCAGTTTTGTAGGTTGTATCTTCGTTGGGTTTTGCCCAAACTTTATATAAGTTTCTATTATTAAAAGACGTTAGTAATCTTGGCGAATCATGAGTTGCTGCGGTATTCATCATTGAATATTGCATGGGTTTATCTAATCTACTCCAAAGTAACTCCAGACTATCTTTAAATTGTTCGGCATTTATACTATGATCAGTATCAGCAAAAAAGCACCGTGCAGGTTTATAAATATGATAGAACATAACGGCATCAAAAATATCACCTTGCATATAGGCTGTTGGATCCATAAGCCTATCAGGCCATGCTTCCCACCATATTTCACCAATCAAATAGGCATCAGGATTTACCAACTTTACAAATGTGCGATAATCGCGCCAAAATCCTAGCCCAATATGGTCAGCAACATCAAGACGGTAGCCATCAATACCTTTAGAAACATCTCCATCAGGCGCAAGCCATCGCTTTGTAACTTCGAAAATGTGATTTTTAGCCCCTAGGTTAATGTCACCTTCATAAGAATGCCCCGGAGTTCTTTTTGTGGTCACGTTCACTTTCTTAATTTCGGGTAAACTTTGGATATCAAACCATGCATGGTACTTAAACTCATTTTCTGGTGTTGATAGATTATCAAATGATTGGATATCATACCATTCTTTATAGGGTGAATTTTGTTGATTTTTAATAATATCCTTCATCGCCCAAAACTCAACTCCAGTATGATTCCACGAATAATCTACAATAACACGTATACCTCGTTTGTGCAATTCGTCTACCAGCTTTAAAAACAGCTTGTCAGCAGATGTCCATTTCCAAGTGGTTGGGTCGCCTGGATCTTCTGATGCTATAATTTTATTGTCACCAATAGGGTCGGGACCAAAATTTACATCAATATGTCGCCAATTTCTTGCATCAAATTTATGCAAAGAGGGAGCATCGTTTACCGGATTAAAATAAATTGCAGTAATGCCAAGGTCTTCAAGATAATCGAGTTTATCAATTACCCCTTGCAAATCACCTCCGTATCTACGATATTGAAGGTTTGAGTAAAAGTCACCTTTCATGTTTTTGGTCCACGGATCGGGATTATACCAGTTGGTATTCCACGGGGTTATTTCCCAATTGTCAGGAACTGGCACAAAGTTGCTTGCTGCATATATATTTTCGGGGGTTGGGTCATTTGTTGTATCACCATTATTAAAACGTTCAACAAATATTTGATACCATATTTGACTTTTTGCCCATGAAGGAGGGTTGGATAAATTACTATCCTGCTGTGCAGATAAATTTGTTATTTGAATAATTAGCAACAATAGAGCTACGGTATATTTTATCATAATAGTTAGTTTAATCTACAAAAATAAGCCAAAAAAAAGCCAGCAGAATGTTCTACTGGCTTTCAAATACTTTAAAAGATAATTAGTTCTTTATAAATTTTGATGTTTGTACGCTATTACCATGTACAGCTACAAAATAAATACCGCCTGATAATTCAGAAGTGCTAATAGTAACCTTTGAAGTAAGAATATTTTCAATAACATTTACTCTTTTTCCTGTTATGGAAAAGATTTCGATTAGTTTAACATCTTGTAAATTACCAATGGTAAGTTCATTTTCCACAGGGTTAGGATACATGCTAAATGTAATTGCCTGATGATTTTCACCAATGCCCACAAGACTTAAAGGAATTGCAAAGTCAACGCATTCACCTTCACT
>JASFZK010000151.1:0-6678 GCA_045267845.1 Bacteroidota bacterium
AATCGTCTTTTGAAAGAGCACTGGGTTCTGCTTGAAACAAATGATAATGATCCTGCTGAGCCGCAACGATAATTAAAATGTATAAAAAACTAATCGGGATCAGAGCGCTGCTTGTTCTAATGTTAGCAATAATTATGCTCTGTCCCTATATAAGGAAGTCTTAGTTAGTATTCCTCATAGCTCAAAGTATATGGTCATGAAATGAATCCGTTTAAGAAATTAAAAGCAAATACAAAAAGAAATATATCAAGAAAAAATTGGTATACCATTAACTAAAAGCGGTAGAAAAAGAAAAGTTAAAAAAGCGGAGCTAAATTTAATTGGCTGGATAATAATTATTGCCATAATATTATGGCTGTCTAATTAGAATCTCACAAATTAAGCGGGGTTAGAGTACAATTAATTCTAATATTAGCAACAAATGTGCTTTGAACCCGATTAACTTAAAATAACAAAGGTTAAAAATGCCGCAAGATGATTACTCAGATTATATTGTTTATGTAGATGAGAGTGGTGACCATGGTTTAAAAAACATTGATGAAAATTATCCAGTGTTTGTATTGGCGTTTTGTATTTTTAGTAAGCAAGATTATATAGAGCAGATTGTACCTAAGTTGCAGTCGTTCAAGTTTCAGCACTTTGGGCACGATCAGGCTATTTTGCATGAAACGGATATAAGGCGTGATCGAGGTGAGTTTTCATTTTTAAAAACAAGGGAAGCGAAAAATAGCTTTCTGAGTGAATTAACTGCAATCATAGAGCAGTCACCTTTTACACTGGTTTCTACGGTGATAAAGAAAATACCTTATCGGCAACGTTATCATGAGCCGGCTAATCCCTATCATGTGGCACTGGGCTACGGGCTTGAGCGAGTATTTTACTGTTTACGTGATTGTCAGGCGCATTTACAGAAAGCGCATATCGTGGTTGAAAAGCGCGGTAAACAGGAAGATCGGGAGCTGGAGCTGGAATTTCGCCGTATTTGCGACGGGGGAAATTATGAGTGCGCACAACTGCCTTTTGAATTGGTGTTTGCCGATAAAAAGAGTAACTCAGCGGGCTTGCAGTTTGCGGATTTAATCGCCCGCCCCGTGGGTTTGCATGTATTTAAGCCTGAGCAGGTTAATCGTGCTTTTGAGGTAATTGAAACCAAATTTTATGGCGGTAATTGGCATAATGGCAGGGGCTTGAAATGCTTCCCTTAGAGAAAGATAAATTGGCTATATGTGCAAAACCGATATGCCAGACAGCAAAAAGCCCCAGTGCTTCCACTGAGGCCAATTGCCGACCGCGAATCCGCAATCCATAAAAGAATTATAGGTGTTTAAGCTATTACGAGTCAAGCGTCAAACCGGGCCGGGTTGAATTGAAATGCTAATATATTGTTTATAAAGCGAACTTATCCGGACACCCATAACAACAAAAGATGTTGATTTAACCTAAGCTTCTGTTTTTATTGGTTTCTTAGTATGGGTGTCCAAATGAAATCGAGTTACGCATTATCTGATTGAATTTCAATTTTAACTAAATAAGGGCATGCTTAGGAATTATGGGGACACAATACTCAATTATTGTCACCACTAGCCTCTTTATCTTTAATTAAGTATTGTGTCCGCAGATTTCGTAACTTATCAGCTGAAATTTCGCCGTTAGACAGCAAAGTTTTGATATTAGTAAGATTCATTTCTACCTCAAAATTGGGTTAACAATACAGATTTCTTTAAGTAACGATCATGTTTACGATTGAACTATTCACATAACGCCTCAAAAAGTGGCGCAGTTTACTGCGTCCAGTTGCTTGATTTGTTATGGTCTCAACATCAGCAATATTTTTATTTATATTGCTCACAATGATAACCAGCTTTTTTTACTAGTTTATCTAAAGTCGAACCATATGATGGCCTTCCCTTACTCTTACTTATACATTCCTTATTTAAAATTCTTTGGAATATTTCAAATGGGACATTTAAGTATTTATAACCTGTATTACCTTTAAATTCCACAAACAAATCATTACCTGAATGAGCCATCCTTTCAATGTTGTCAGAATCAAGTCCAACTTCTTGCCACTCTAAATTTTGCACAATATCTCCTTGCAATTATAAATATTTATTTTTTAATCCATCGTTCAATGGTGCTTACATAACTAAAATCATTTTTTCTATCCGCTGACCAAGTTCCAATTTTTTTATCAAAATTAGCGTTGCCAACGGACTCTAACAGAGGGATTTTTATTTTCATTGGGATTTTCATTGATTCGCCAATTACAAAAGCTTCACCATTACCTAATGAGGGAAATGATTTCAAAAATGTTGCGAAATTATTTGGGGCAAAACTTGATATTTTTGATTGATCCTCGCTATTAGTTAATCTCAAAGCTATAAATGTGCTGACTTGAGAAATAATATTGTTTGGGATTTCTACAGGTCTTTGTGAAATTATCATTGCACCAATCCCAAATTTCCTGCCCTCTTTCATTATTCTTTCAACGGCTTGTTGAGAATAACTTGTTTGTGTATTTTGTTTGAGATATTTATGAGCCTCTTCAAAACAAATTAACAACGGCCTTCCTTCATAATTTCTTTTTATTTTTAAGGAATAATATACAATATCAAAGAGTAAATTTGAGATAACACCAATTACCACGTCAATTATTTTATAAGGAACCCCACTTAAATTCAGAACAGTTAATTGCTTTTTATTGTCAACCCAACTCGAAATCATCTTTTCAATATTTGTTGTATCCTTAATGTATTCATGATCACCAAACATAAATTTAAAATCATCATTGTTAAGCATGCTCAACATATTATCTGCAATACTCCTAAAATATGTTTCATTAGATTTATAAGGTGCAGTTCTATCGGTTGTATACTCATTAAATTGTGGCTTTTCTAGTGTTTCAGCGTCACCTTTTAATTCAATGCCGCCTTTTTCTACAAATGCATAGTCGGGTGGCATTCTACTAACTTCATTAAATGTTCCATTTCCCCTAGAATAGAACTCAAACCAAATCTCTTTAATACTAAAAGGGATTGGGGAATTCACATCAATATCATTTATATTTATTTTATTTTTCAAATAACATGATTCAACATGTTTTTTCTTCATTTTAAGTATTCTATCTCTAAATATATCCGTTGCTGGGGACATAATATTGCCATGAGAAAAACCTAGCAATTTACAAAGCGTCTCAAAATCGAGCATCCAGTATGGAATAATTAGATTTTCAGTTTTACTATAAACTGAAAATTCCTTAGCACTGTCACTTAAGTAATTCATGTACTCACCATGAATATCTATTATTAAAGCTCTCGAACTAGGATAATCTTTAACTATATTACTAAGAAGATATGCAACCGTATTTGACTTCCCGCTACCTGTACTTCCTACTATAAATGAATGTTTTAATATGAATTCATTTAAATTAATATAAACAGGCAGATTTTCAGAAAAATAATTATAACCAAGTTTAACTGGGTAGCTAACATCTGTTTTAAATATTATCTCTACGTCTTCGTGATCAATAACATAAGCAGAATCATTAATATTTGGTGTTATTTTTGAACCTTTTTCAAACTCCCCTAAAACATTTCTATACCCTAGTAACGCTACATTTATAACCTTTTTATCTATTGTAATATCGCCTGTTTGTAAAAAAGTTGAAAAAGACTCTATAACCCCATATAAGCTAGTTAGTCCGTTGATTATTTTAATAAAACTACCAACCTGCCCGATTCGGTATAGATTACCTTCATGTATAATATTGTAATTAGTTAGTTCATCACTGACTTCAATTATTACACGCTCAGAATTCACCTCAATAATATTACCAATTTCACCACTTCTAGGCTTTACCATTATTAACTTCCTCATTGACAATTATTTCGTTTGGTTTTATCAATGTATTCAAAACATCAACGAAACAATTGAAATCACCAATGTTTTTATCGTATTCAAATTCACTTTCCGTCCTATTAATATGCTTTTTCTTGTCTGTGTATATAGAAACATTAGGATACAGCCCTAATAAATCAATTGCCGTCTTGTAGGTTATATCATCGAAAGTGAAAGCAAATATTGATAACCGAGGATTATTATTTAATCCATTTATTATTAGATCATTTATGTGATCATCACTAAAAGAATAACCCAATATAAGAACGACCTTTTCATTTATTAGCAAGTACTTTCTGAATCTGTCTAAATAAGAAATAAATGGAGCTTTTCTTGAAGATAAATATTTGTCCATTGATGGATAAATTAATAAATCCTCATATTTTCCATCAGTGCCATTTTCAATAAATATTTTATTTTCTTTGGATTTTTTAAAATTCAGAGATCCGTGTAATTTCCACAACTTCGTCCAACTTCTTTTTACATAGGTACCATTAAAATCATCTACTGAATCAGGCACGAAAAATGGTTTAACATTTCCAATAAACCCTGAAAAATACGGGAGGTCATTTTTTTCAAGAGCCATTTCTAATAGCAAATCATAATTAAGAGAAAATATTTCCTTTTCATTTTCTTGGTTTATAAAGTTAAGCCAAATCACCAACTTACATAGATTCTCGAAATCAACAATTGGAGAAAGATTCTCGTAAATTGTTTTTTTTATAATCTTTTCAATGTCATTAATATCACTAAGTTTTAACCCATTAATTTCTTTACCATTAGTTACTAATGAACTTAATTGTTGTGTTTTATTTAGAATAGTTTCCACATTATCAGTATCATCTATGAGCTTTATAAAGTTTTTATTAGTTAATACTTTTCGAACTTCCTTTGTTAAATCATCCACATTTGGCAAACCACAAGCTTTTGATACTCCGGCTCCAATTAATAATCCAACTTGTTTAGGAGTTGCTAAAATCTCTAATAAATTATCCATAAAATTTCCTTTTATTATACAAGTGTAGTTTTTTTATAATTTCAGTCAAGATATTGTCATATTTCCAATATTCAATATGCACATAACGTCGCAAATAACTGGGTGTTAAAAGTGTTGCGCGTTTTTACGCGACGCTTTTAACGATCCATGTTGATTTGCGACGTTAGCCATTTATAGTTTGCCTACCATGCCTTTGAACCGCTTTCTATGATCAGCCCGTGAGGCGAGTTCACCTACAAGAAACCGAATACATTCTTTCACATCACTTGATTGATCAAGACACTCTTGGTCAGTTAGTGAATGAACGCCGTCACTTAACACTTGATACAAGCGACCCAGCGGATTGAGACCATCTGGCACAAGATATTTAGGTAAGGCACTATTAGCAATCTTTATTTTGTCGCTCATTGGTGATTCATTCCTTAGATCAGCAATTGCCTCTAATAGCTTCTCGTCATGATCAGTTGCTTCTATTTCCTTGCTGAGTAAATCCAAGAGTTTATAGATATTGTTTTCTATTATTCGCCTATAGTAAGCAAAAGCAGCTATACCATAACCATTTGCCAAACAAACCGTAGCCTTTTCAAAGTTGTCAGAATCTTCTAAGAAGAAACTTTGCAGCACCGTATCACGTTCAAGGGCTTTTCTTGGAAGTTCGCCAAACTTCATTAGAGCTATCGTTGCTTCAGAGACAGTTTGCTCTACTAGGACTGATATTGTTGATTTACGACACGAGGCACATGTAAGTTCGAATGCGGAAATTCCAGTTTTTAGTGCCTCAACAGTATAGCCTGCACCACCACCACGAGACCTCATATCTTGAAAAGGTCTACTTTGATTGCAGCGCACACAATGAGACTCAATTTCATCAATGCTTAGACTAGCTCGGTTTACCTTGGGACGTTTATACGTTTTGGTCGTGTATAAAGGCGCATGCTCCAAGAATTCCTTTATCAATTTGTTGGATAACTCTTCCATTCTTATGTACTCATATTTTGTTTTACTTGGCTAACAGTTAATTAGACGCAAAGTGGAATATTGAATATTTGACATTCTGTCTATTTCTTTTGTGATTTGTACGTAAGTTACGCATTATCTGATTGAATTTCAACTTCAACTAAATAATGGAATGCTTATTTAGCAATGTAAAGGTTGATTCAAAAAAACTTTTCTGGTGAAAATATATAACTAATTCAATGGAGTGTAATGTTTCTGAAAATGTGATTTGTTGATCAGTGCGGCATGGTGAGCTGTATATTAAAGCTGATTTATTTAGATTAAGGAGCATTGTGGATAAATATTTTCACGCGAAAGGCCGAAGCTTTTATTTTACGACTATCAATTTATTTGGGTGTTTTATGTGCATAAAATATTGTTTGTGAATGTGATATTTATTGAGTAGGGAAATAAAATAGGGCAGTTCTAATTAAATAAAAGGCTTCCACTTTTTTTATCATTCGTCGTTATATCACCCAGTTTTATTTACGATATATCATTTGACAACTACAAATCCCTTTGTCTACTATGAACAAGTTAAAGAAAACATTCTTTAACAATAAACAACGCATTTCAAACCCATCTCAAACTAAAAAGCGAGGTAACCAAAACGCGGTATTTTTAAAAACTTAATCGCAGGCTAAAGGTGTATTGAGCACCAATAACCTGCTGACCACAACCAACTCTCTAGGAGTTAACTATGGCTAATACGAATATTACGTCAGGAATGCCCTTTGCCCAAATTTTATTTTCATTATTTGGCAAAAAAAGTTTTATCCCACCCTTGC
>JASFZK010000152.1:0-5720 GCA_045267845.1 Bacteroidota bacterium
GAGTGAAAGCGATGAATCTTTTTTGTAACTAATCATAGTTTTGAGATTCTTCACTTCGTTCAGAACGACAGGAGGACTACTTTTTTTGGATAGCCCTGTAAAACCAAACATCCTACCTTTTGATTTATTTTTATTCTTGAAGATTATTTATGAAGCATTTTTATGCTCTTTTTCAATTCTTCAACTTCTAGTTGTATCTTTTTTAATTCGTTGTTTTCTAGTTGAAGTTGCTCAATCATTTCTTGTTGTTCCTGGACTGCTTTAACTAGAGGCACTACAAATTCAGAATATCTTAAACCATAATGGTCTTTCTCATTTTCCGGTGTGTCAACTCCACTGAAGCTATAACCAAGCTCATGTGCTGCTATTTCAACTTCCTGTGCTATAAAACCTGTTTGTAATTTGTGGGTTTTTGCGGATGAATTGGATGAGTTTTCAACACCTAAAAATTCATTTATTAAATCAATATCCAGATTATAAGTTACTGGGCGTAGTTTCAGAATAAAATCTAGTCCTAATACATTTTCTTTTATGTTTGACTTAAAACGTTTATCTGAAATATTTGTCCAGTCAGCATAACCACCAATTGAAGTAACAGATGCATTTCCTATTCGTACCTGATTGGAAGCGGTGATAACTGCATCATTTCCCACGGCAGTGGAGTTGGTTTTTGCAGTTGTATTATTTGCTCTGGCATTATACCCAAGGAAAGTATTGTAGGTTCCGGTGGTATTATCATATCCACTACGGTAGCCAAAAGCTGTATTGTAAGCACCAGTAGTATTGCTATAAAGGCTATAAAAACCACTAGCTGAATTTCGTTCACCGGTTGTATTATAGAGTGATTTAGCACCTAAAGCAGTATTGTAAAGTGCTGATTGATTTGCTTGTAAAGCATCAAAACCAACTGCAGTATTGTAGTGCCCATTTATATTTGCCTTTAATGCATTACCGCCAACACTCACATTGTTTGTCCCGGATGTGTTAGCAGTTAAAGAGGCATAACCCAAAGCTGTATTTTCGGTTGCTGTGTTGTTTTGAAGTGCTGTTGAACCTATGGCAGTATTGTAGTTTGCTGTCAAATTTGACTTTAATGCATAATAGCCGTAAGAAGTGTTATTGTGACCATTAGTATTCTTTTGTTGTGAGCTATTACCTGTTGAAGTATTCATAAATCCGCCAATATTATCTTCAAGGGCAAACTTTCCTACGCCAACATTAAGTAGGTTGGCATTTGAATTTATGCCTGCATTTGTCCCTAAATACAAATTACCTCCATCATATATAGCATCACTAAGATCGTTGAGTTCGGTTACAGAACTGCTGGTTTCCCATGTTGCATTACCATCTGCATCGCTGGTGAGTATTTTGTTAACTCCGGGAACTCCACCTTCAATTTTTATTGATCCACTTAGGTTTAAATCACCATTTATATCGACATAGTTACTTGTAAAATCACCGCCAATAAGGGGAGTTGCTGAATTTGAGTTTTCGATGTAGAGTTTGTTGCTTCCAGTTTCGTTATAGCCAGCTTGGTAACCGAAGAATATATTACCACTTTTACTGTGATTCGAATTTCCTTTTCCTGCCTCATAACCTATGATAGTATTGCTAGTACCTGCCTGATTATAAAAGTTAGTTCTAGTACCAAGCGCAACATTATAATCTCCAGTAGTGTTTTGATTAGCAGCAAGTGATCCAACCGCAATATTTGAATTTCCAGATAAATTGTAACCTAGTGAGTTTGATCCAATTGCAATATTTGAAGTTCCAGATAAATTGTTAACTAGTGTATAGTATCCATAAGCGATATTATAATTGCCTGTTGTATTAAACCGAAGTGAGTAATATCCATTAGCAGTGTTATAGCCGCCGCTTGTATTTGCCTGAAGTGAAGATATTCCAACACCAACATTATAATTAGCACCATCATCATTAGAGCCTGCACTTCCTCCCAAAAACAAACTTACTCCATCGTTAATCCCATCACTTAGTTCATTAATTTCTGTTGCTCCTGTATTTGTCTCCCATGTGGCATTTCCATCAGCATCGCTGGTAAGTATTTTGTTTACTCCGGGAGTTCCACCTTCAATTTTAATTGAACCGCTTAGATTAAAATCACCATTTATATCAACGTAATCGCTTGCAAAATCACCACCAATAAGGGGTGTTGCTGAATTCGAATTTTCTATGTAGAGTTTGTTGCTTCCAGTTTCGTTATAGCCGGCATAATGTCCTATTAGAATATTCCCTGAACCTGTTGTATTATATCCAGCTTTATTTCCAATTACTGTATTGTTAATTCCTATAATATTATTAGAAAGGCAATAGTAGCCCATTGCAATATTATCATTTCCACTAGTATTATCAAGTAGAGCAGAACTCCCAATCGCAATATTTCTATTACCATCAATATTTGAATACAATGCCATTCTTCCAAATACAGAATTGCCATGCCCAGTGGTGTTAGAAGCAAAAGCGAAACTTCCAATAGCATTATTAGAATTTCCTCCATCATCATTAGAGCCCGCATTTTCTCCCAAAAATAAGCTTACTCCATCGTAAATAGCATCACTAAGCTCATTAATTTCTGTTGCTGCTGTATTTGTCTCCCATGTGGCATTACCATTTGCATCACTTGTAAGTAATTTATTTGTTCCTGGATTTCCCCCAGTAATACGAACAACACCATTAAAAAATATTGAGTCATTGGTAAAATCGCCTCCAATAAGTGGTGTTGTTGAATTTGAGTTTTCTATGTATAGTTTGTTGCTGCCTGTTTCGTTAAAACCGGATTGGTAGCCTAAAAATATGTTACCGCTTTTGTTATGAAGTGCAGTTCCTTTTCCTGCATCATATCCAATAATTGTATTACTGCTACCTGTTTGATTATAGTAGTTGGCATTATTTCCTATTCCTGTGTTATAACTCCCCACTGTGTTTTCATATAATGAAGAACTTCCTATTGAAGTATTTTTAATTCCACTGGTATTACTTTCTGATGCTGTTGAGCCGACTGCGGTATTTAAAAAACCACTTGTATTACTATACATTGTTGATCTACCAAAAGCTACATTATTATAGCCATTTGTATTGCTGTACATTGATGTTGATCCCATTGAAGTATTGTTATTGCCAGTTTCATTATTATTCATAGAGTAATAACCTACACTTGTATTGGAATAACCACTAATATTTGAACGGAGAGCTTCTCTTCCAACACCCACATTATAATTGGAACCATTATCAAATTGGCCAGTACCAGATCCAATAAATAAACTTTCCCCATCATATTTTGTATCACTTAATTCATTTAACTCACTTGCGCCGGCAACTACATTCCCAACCTTTTGCCACTCAACAGCAGTACCGTTATAATACCAAAAGCTATCGGTTGTAGTGTCAAAAACCAACAAGCCATCTGCAGGAGTAGAAATGGCTGCACGTTGGGCAGATGTCATCCTTGGTATAAGCATCCCCTTATCTGTTGAGCTAACATCTAGCATGGCTGATGTATTTGCAGTACTTCCTGTTGTATTGACAGATATTTGGGCATTTGTAAGTATTGAGATGCTTAATAGCAGAAATAAAACTCTTGATTTTTTAGTTATAATGGAATGAATCATAATGGTATTTTTTTAGTTTTCCGGTGTCAAAAGTATATAGCATTTGTAGGTGCATCAAGCTATAATGTACCGTGGTTGTGTATGTGTGTATAACTGGCTTGGTATTTTTGATAAGTGGTATTATAGTATGTATTAAAACTATCAAAATACATATATACAGCTACTTACGATTTGGTAGATACATTTTGTTAACCTATTTTTGCTGAAAATATTTTTACAATGAAGTTTATTATAAGCTCCTTAATTTACATACTAGTTGTTTTATTTAGCATCTCCACTTTTGCCCAAAATGGTGTTGTAAATATTGATAGCATTCCTGAGATGGATAAAGCTTCTGCAATGTTAGATCTGGCAAAATCAAATTATACTTCAAATTATGCTTTGGCAGATGAGTATTCGGCAAAAGCAATGCTGGTCGCTGAAGAGAATGGACAGAAGAAAGAATTGGGTATAGCAAATAAGTATCTGGGTATAACCAATTATTTTAGAAGGGATTTTGAATCAGCCTTGTTACATTACAAAAAGGCATTAACTATTTTTGAGGAATTAGGAGATCTAAAAGAACAAGCCAATGTAATTAACAATATTGCTTTAGTTTATAGCGATATGGGCAACCTACAAGAGTCGGTTGAGTATCATCAAAAATCATTAAAAATTAGAGAGGAATTAAATGATGCCAAGGGTATTATAGGTTCTTTAAACAATATTGGAAATCTATATCAGAAGAAGGGGGAATACGAAAACTCACTAATATATTATCAAAAAGGAATTGAGATTTCAAAACTAGTTTTTCCAAACGAGCCGATTTTGAATCTATACGGCAATATGGCAAAAAGCCATGCTAAACTTGGTAATATCAATCAAGCTCAGGAACTTTATTTAAACTCATTAGAATCATCAAAGGAAAGCGGAAATATTAGAACTCTAATTGTTGAACAAACCAATATTGCGAACCTTTATTATGAACTTGGGTCGGCCGAAAAAGCCATATCATATTTAACCGATGCACTTAATACGACCATTGATAATAATCTGGAATATCTTGAAGCAATGGTTAAGCTAAATATTGGTAATATTTATTTCCAGACTGAACAATATGAAAAAGCTGCCGAATTTTATGGTGCATCGCTTCCTATTTATCAAAAAACACAAGACTATGAGGGTGAAATTAAAGCGTTGATAAATGTTGCGCTTACAAATGATCTATTGGGAAATAATGATACAGCTCAAGAGGGTTTTTTGCAGGCTCGCAAAATTGCAGAACAACTCGAAGAACCTTCATTATTAGCGATGACGGCTAATTATCTAGGCAAGCATTATCTTACAGAACATAAATATAAGAGTGCCGAAAAATGGTTTAATAAATCTATTAATGTTGCAAGCATTAATAATATAACCCGTGAGCTTTACATGGCAAACTATAGTTTTGGACTTTACTGGTTTGAGCTTTCGGATTATGAAAAGGCACTTTTTTACTATAAAAATGCAAATCAAATAGCTAAGCAAATGAAATCAGTACGATTTGAAAAAGATGCAAGTGAAGGTCTTTGGAAAACATACGAGAAACTACAATTATTTAATGAGGCATTTAGTGCTTTAAAGGAATTTAATGTTCTTAAAGATTCCATATTTAATGATGATAAACAAGCACAAATTAGATCTATTGAAGGTAAGCTAAACCTTAAAATGAAAGAGAGTCAAATTGCAGATCGAGATAAAATTATACAACAACAAAAGGAAATACTATCACAATCTGAGAAAAATAAAATTTATATAATCGTTGTAGCTTTATTATTTATCGGACTGCTAATTATAGGGTTTAACCGCCAACAAATAAAACGGCAAAAGGAGCGTGCCGAGCTAATACAACAAAACCTTACCGTTGAGCACGATTTACTGCAACTGCAGATGAACCCACATTTTATTTTTAATGCACTTAACTCCATACAATCATTTATATCTGAGAATAATGAACTAGAGGCAGAACTTTTCCTTGCAAAATTTGCCCGCTTAATGCGTTATTATCTTGATAGTTCATCACAAAAGTGGGTAGATTTTACCAATGAATTGCAGGCACTTGAACTTAACCTTGAA
>JASFZK010000153.1:0-5572 GCA_045267845.1 Bacteroidota bacterium
ATTCCATTTTGAGATTGAAGAAACTGAACAACTGGTTACAGATAGTGGTGTTATCGTTTTTAAACTCACGCTAAACCGCCACCTGCAAGGAATTACTGTAAATAATGATACCATTGATAATAACCAGCTTCGATTCATCGAGATTAACCTCGATCCCTATCAGCGTGACTTGAAAATTGCCAGCATTTACACTACTAAAATCCGTGAAAAAGAAGAGATACGGTATTGGTGGAATAACATGTCAGCAGATTGGAAAAACTATTTTGGTAAATCTGTTCTTGTTTACGATACACTTCCTTTTAAAAATATTACTTGGTTTTCCGATAGCTCCATTGCAACTCAACATTGGGTCGACAGTATTACCATTGATACAATTCATGCACCTTACAATGATTCGTTGGCTTTTTCAGCGGACAGCATTTTGATAGTTTATGATACTACCACCACTTTACTTCCTGATACAATTGAAGTAAACACGTCAATAATTTATCGGTTGCTTAAAACATTTAGGGGTATTGAAAACCTCGACATTTCAAATAATCTTATTCTTAACAATATATCCCCTATTGCCGAACTAACTGAATTGAAAGAAATTAACATCTCAAACACCCTGGTTGATGACTTATCGCCCATTAGAAATTTGAATAAACTAGAAGTTTTTAATTGCTCTGGAACACCCGTTGTCTCACTTGAGTCTTTACGATATATTACTGCACTCGAAGAACTTAACTGTTCCAATACATCCGTGGAAGATATTGATGTCCTGATAAATTTACGTTCAATATCAAATATAGACTTGTCCAATACAAAAATTACTCAGCTAGATGCATTACAGAGATTAGAGGAGTTAATTCATTTAAATCTCTCAGGGACAAATGTTATTGATTTAAAACCGTTAAATAACCTAAACTTGCTTTCAGATTTAAACCTTTCGAATACTCAACTACAGAACCTTTCATCAATTGATTCGCTTACAAATATTCAACATCTAAACATAGATAGTACAAATATTGCTGATTTAGAACCCTTATCAAATTACAACAAACTGTCAATTTTACAGGCTAACAATACTGCTGTGGCTGATATTAATCCGTTAAATAATCACGAATTATTAAAGGTTATTTATTGCGATAACAGCGGTGTTACAATGGATGTGGCAAATGAATTTATGGATAATAATCAACAATGTTTGGTTATTTACAATTCGCAGGAGTTAATTAAATGGTGGGATAAACTATCGGCTGAATGGCAAAATATTTTTCGTGAAAACTATGGTATATCCAACCCTGTTACAAAAGAAAAACTACACCAGCTTATCAATCAAACAAGCTTATCAGTTGCCTATAACCGAAGTATAAATTCGTTGGAACCAGTAAGTATGTTACACCGACTTGAAGAGGTTGAGCTACAGCGTACATCAATATCCGATTTAACTCCTTTGGCAGGTCTTACAAACCTTGAGAACATTAATCTTGATCAAACTAATACAACTTCATTGGAGCCATTATCATCGTTAAACAATTTAGTAACTATTAGTTTTGTTGATACCGAAATTGATAATCTTAATCCTCTTTTAAAATCAAATAATATTGAGAAAATTTATTGTGATAAATCACTTATCACTACTAATATTGCTCTTGATTTTAAGAATCTACACCCCAACTGTTTAATTGTTTACCAGAGTGAAGACCTTAGGCTGTGGTGGAATAATCTTGATGTTGAGTGGCAGCAGATGTTAGGTAATCAGCTTAATCTACCAGAAAGTCCTTCGAATGAAGAACTACAACAGTTGGTAGATTTAAACGTTCTTAATATTAAAAATAACTTGTCGATATCTAATTTAAATCCTTTACATATTTTTGTTAGCCTTGATGAATTAAATGTTAATAGCACATCAATAACAGATATTTCGCCAATTACATCACTTTTGGGTATTACAAAACTTAATATTTCGGGTAACCCTATTTCGGATCTGGGATCAATTAATAAACTAATAAACCTGACCGAATTAAATTTGGAAAATACTTCTGTTGAAGATCTGGAGCCAATTTCAGAATTGGTGAAATTAACTTCATTAAATATTGCCGGAACAAGAATTAAAACATTAAAGTATCTGCAGCAGCTTACAAATTTAGAAGAGCTTTACATTAATAACACACGTGTTAAAAATTTAAAGCAACTTGTTGGGTTATCAAAACTAAAACTACTTCAGTGTTATAATACATCTGTTAAAGCATCAAAAATTAAAGAGTTTAGTCGGTTATACCCAAGTGTAGAGGTAATTTATTATTAGTCTAGAAATAAAATGAAACTCCACGCAGCAAGCTGACGAGGAATCTCAAAAGAATTTTGTTTTTTACATCGCATCGAGATTCGGGGAACCAGCCTGCCGGCTGGCAGGTAAAACCCGTGATATCCCTCAAATAAGTCTCGGGATCAATTCGACCAAATGATTTGAAATCAAAATCATGGTCTCACTGATTTAATTTCCATTTAATTCAAATGTAAGGATTCCTATATTATCTCGACTAATACTCCATAAAACAGTTAAATTCAAAATCATGAAATATATTTTTACCCTACTATTTGCCACTACAATTATGTTTGCATCATATTCGCAAGTTGAAAAAACAGTAATTGTGGAGCACTTTACAAATACTAAATGTGGTATATGTGCATTAAGAAATCCCGCATTCTACGAAGTTCTTAACGACTACCCTAATGTTCTGCATATTGCTTATCATCCAAGCTCTCCATATCCAACCTGCTTATTCAATCTGCACAATATTGCAGAAAATGATGCCAGAACAAACTATTATGGTGTTTATGGTGCAACACCACAAGTTGTTTTGCAAGGGGATGTAATTGGTATACAATCACCCATGATCAGACCTGATCAAATTGAAAGTTTTCTAGGTCAGGAATCTGATTTTAGCATTTCTATACAACACATTCTTACAGAAAACACAATTGAAATTACAATAATTATTGAACGAGTAAGCGGCGATGGAGCAGAAGATATGTTGTTTTACGTTGCACTTGTTGAAAAAGAGGTTGCTTACAACGCGCCTAATGGTGAAAACCTACATCATGATGTTTTTAGATTAGTGATTTATGAACAACCCGTTTCACTACCAGTTACCGGTTCTACTGTAACTATTGTTAAAACTATAGATATTAATAGCGATTGGATTCCTGAAGAAATGGCAGCCATTGGAATATTACACAACCCAACTTCGAAGGAAATTATTCAATCTGCAGAATCAACTAATAGCACTTCATTTTTAGAAAGTAATACTCATGAGGTAATAGCACTTATATATCCAAACCCGGTAAAAAATAGATTATACATTAAGTCAAATGAAATAGACAGGTTTGTAAGTGCCGATGTTTACTCATTACTTGGTAAAAAACTGATTCAGTTTACTGATGTACACAATATGGATATTTCTAATTTGTCATCCGGAATTTATTTTGTTGCACTAAAAGATGAAAAAGGAAACATATCCACATCAAAAATTACTAAATCGTATTAATCCATAATAGTACTTTTTGATTGCAAGCTAATTTGTCC
The DNA here is from genome assembly GCA_045267845.1 of Bacteroidota bacterium. GTDB lineage: Bacteria > Bacteroidota > Bacteroidia > Bacteroidales > F082. The sequence goes on from JASFZK010000153.1 coordinate 3,575, forward strand.
TTAGTTAATTAGGAATAATAATCCCCATCTGAATAAATCAACTTTTCAAATAGTTCAAAGTATAGTATAACCTGCTAATTATACTATATTTTGGATTTATGTTTTACACTCATCCAGTATATTACGTTGGATATCCCTTGTTAAAACTATCTTTGCTAATAACGTTTATTAAATTTCAATTCATCATGAAAAATTCAATGAAACTAAATGCAACTAACGAAATTACTATTGAAAGAATAGAAGGTGGAATTCCTCTTGTTAAAGCAACTTGTGAGAGTGATATGTATTACGGTATTGGTTATTGCCACGCGATGGATAGGGGTATGCAAATGATGATGATGAAAATACTGGGTACCGGTACTGCGTCCGCACATTTGAGTGGTGATGATGAGATGCTTGAGATTGATAAGTTTTTTAGGCGTATGAATTGGCATAATAATGTTGCAGATGAAATACAAAAATTAAACAATAATGAACAAGAGCTGCTTCAGGCATATTGCGATGGGGCAAATGCAGCTTTTGCAAAAAATAAACCTTGGGAGTTAAAAATGCTCCTTGGTTTCAAAGATTTTAACTGGGAAAAAGAAGATGTAATTATCCAAGCCCGCATGGCTGGATTTTTAACTCTGGCTCAATCGCAAGGTGAAATTGAGCGACTTTTTGTACAAATGGTACAAAATGGTGTAAGTAAGGAGCTCCTTAATGAGCTTTTCCCTGATATATTGGGAGATTATGATGAAGATTTAATAAAGAAAATTAAATTAAATGAAAAAATTGTTCCCGATTCGGTGAAGTGGAATGTTGCAAGCTCATCGTTTATGGCTTCGAATAACTGGGTAATTTCGGGTAAAAAAACATCATCGGGTAAACCGTTGTTAGCAAACGATCCGCATTTGGAAATTAACCGATTACCAGCAGTTTGGTATGAAATAGCTGTACAGATTGGTGGAAAATATGCCTACAGTGCCACAATGCCCGGAATGCCAATTTTGTTAATTAGCCGCAATAACAACCTAGCTTGGGGTGCCACATATTCATTTATGGATGCCACCGACTCGTGGGTTGAACAATGCAAAGAGGGTAAATATTTAAAGGATGACCATTGGCATTCATTTAACGAACGTATTGAAGTAATTGAAAGAAAAAAGGGGGAAACAGTAGAGGTTACATATTTTGAAAACGACCATGGTATACTTGATGGTAATCCATATAACGAAGGCTATTATTTATGCACCAAATGGAGTGGCGAAAAATCTGGAGCAGCATCAATAAAAGCAGGGTTTGCCATGTGGAGTGCTGATAATGTGGAAAAAGGAATGGGTATTATTGGAAAACTAGAGCCTTCGTTTAGTTGGGCATTGGCTGATACTCATGGTAATATTGGCATGCAAATGTCGGGGTTATTGCCCATACGTAAAAAAGGAGTGAGTGGTTTTGCTCCTTTACCAGGATGGTTATCCGAAAATGACTGGCAAGGTTACCATGATCATACAAAATTGCCACGGGCTTATAATCCTGATGAAGGTTACATAATAACGACTAATAATAATTTGAATAAGCTTGGTGAGGTTGATGCCATTAACATGCCCATGGGTGAATACCGAGCCGATAGGATAAAGCAACTAATTGAAGCAACTGAAAAGAGCAATATTGAAACCACCAAAAAAATTCATTACGATACTTACTCATTGCAAGCTGAATTGTTTATGGATATTATCAGGCCTCTTTTGCCAGATACTGCTGAGGGCAATATGCTTAGAGATTGGGATTTATGTTATGATATTGAATCGAAAGGTGCAACAATGTTCGAAATGATATACCGTAGTATATATTCAGAAGTATTTGGTGAGGCAATGGGAGTTAGTTTAATAGATTTCCTCAAAAATCAAAGTGGCATCTTCATAGATTTTTATGCCAATTTTGATAGGATATTGCTAAGTGAAAAGTCATCTTGGTTTTTAGGAAGGGAACGTGATGAAATTTATCAAAAAGCAATAA
>JASFZK010000154.1:0-3599 GCA_045267845.1 Bacteroidota bacterium
AATGAAATAATGCTACAATGTTGTAATGATTTAATGCTGCAATGATATAACGGTATAATGATACAATACCCAAATCAACAAATAACCAATATTGCGGTGTTGTATTTTTTTAATGGTGTAATTATACAATTGGTTAATAATTTCATAAGTTAATTTCTTAAGGATTTAATAACATTCATTTTTAAGATCGATAATAGAGGATAAATTGCTGCTATTCCGGTAATGATTATAATCACTAATGTATTATTAAGAAAGATATTGAAACTCAATAACGTTGGAAGGACAGGTTCTATACCAAATTGCACCATTGATTCAGCCATTTCACCCGTAAGCTCAATTGGATTTACATTATAATAATAAACAATGGGTATTGTCAAAATTATTCCAAACGCAACACCAATTAAATTCATTAGCATTGCTTCATAAAATGAAATTATCATGAGCTTTGTTTTTTGCATCCCTATGGAAATCATCACGGCAAATTCTCTTTTTCGCTCTTCTGCCATCATCAATACGGTACCAAAAACTCCAAATGCAATTATCATATATAATATGGCAATCATAAGAATACCACCTGCTTTATCACCCTCTATTTGTTGTACAATTTCGGGCGACATATGTTGCCAATCCATGGCTTTGTATTGAGTGGTATCAATTACGGCATTAATTGCCTTTGTAATTTCATGAGTTTCATTTGGATCATCAAATCTTACAACTATAGATGTTGCACCATTTTCAAAAGAAAAGTATTCTGCAGCTAACAACAATGGCATAATAATTATCTGCTTATCAATAATTGGAGATGGCATTTTAATTATCCCTTTAACAGGATATGCATTTATTGCCGATTGCCCCCAATGTCCCTGACCCATAAGCACCAGAGTATCACCTACATTTATTGTTAGGTACCTTGCTAGTTCTGAACCTATTATGATAGACTTATCATTTGTCTTTATGTATTCACCTTCTAATATTTTCTCATTTAGGTTTAGCATTTCATCGCCTTTTATTGGCTCGATGCCCATTATCATAGTTCCCTTAGTATTCTTTTTATAGGATGCCAACGAAAAACTTTCAATCCTTAGATTAGTGCCCTTAACATCTTTAACACTTTCAATTTCATTAATTAATTTATCGTTTACTACAATTCCATTATCAATTGTTTTGTCGTCCCAATAATCTACTTGATGTACTTGCACATAGCCCGAGAACTTTCCTACAGCTGTTTCAACCATAATATCGTAAGTACCCTCCTGAAAAGAGCGCATAAAAATGGCAAGCACCACAGCCAATGTAACGGAGCTAATTGTAATGGCTGTTCTTTTTTTATTTCTCCAAATATTTCTCCAAGCGATTTGTATGTTCATCTTTATTGAGTTTGTAAAGTTGAAAGTTCATAAAGTTACACCCTTTTAACTTTTCAACTTTTAACTTTATACTTTTAACTTTCTAACTTTCAACTAATGCACCCTCTTCATGTTTTGTTGTGAGAAGAATCCTTCATCAAGTTTAACATTAAACTTACTTGATACTATGTTAACCACAGTACGTTGGTTTGGCTTGTCGGCTGGGATAATTTCAAGTTTTGATGGAAGTTTTCTGTCGCTAAATTGTTTTATTTCTGATGCTATTTCGGTTCTTATTAATTCATCATCTTCATCATAGTACTCAGTTTTTAGTTGCCAAAACTCTTCTTTACTTATCCATTTATATACTTTGCCCCAAACAACTGCTGCGTCCTCTTTTGGTGTTAATTCAATTTTGTAACAATCTAGTCCTTCAATTATATCATAGCCAACTATTTTATGTGTATAATCAACTACTATTGAACTTTCTTTTAGGATATCATCATTCGAATAATCGGAGCCCATCCATCCTTGAGACATCATTGAAGGTGGCAATTTTATCATTCTGTTTATGGTGGGTACCCAATTCCACATCTCACTTTTTCTCTTTAAAAAAACCTGTCCTTTATCTTTAACTGGCGAGGTAATGTATGTCATGCTAAACTCAGTGCCCTTGGACCAACTTTTCATGGTAATTGTACGTTCCCATTTAGGACGAATAATGGTCATGGACATCTCACCTTCGTTGGTTTCGCCTCGTTGTAATGCATCGGCTTTTTCAACTACTTGTTTCCCTGTTAAGTCTTGACCAAAACCTGAAATGCCAATGAGTAATAGTGCAGTTATACTTAATATTATTCTTTTCATACCATCTTATTTTAGGCTTAAACTATAATTGTTCTATAATTAGTTTTTTAACTTCCTCCAAAGGAAAAGTATCAGGATCCACGATGTAATGCATCCCAACTCCATCAAAAACAGCAAGTAAGTATCGTGTTTTTATGTAAGCATTTTTAAAGCCATTTTTTTCATAATAGTTATTAATGGCTAGTATTATTCCCTCAAATATTTTCATCATCTCATCACCAAAAAGGGAATATACATCGGGCTGGACCAACAATGAAAAATACAGCTTGAAAAAATCATGCTCACGAACCATCAACGAAAAGGTTCCTTCAATAAATTTAACTATCTCGTGTTTTTTAACATCGTTAATATCTTCAATTACTAAAAATTCTAAAAACTGATCTGCATTGTCAAATACAACCTTATGGAGTAGGTCTTCTTTGCTTTTGAAATAATTATACATTAAGCCTTTTGATATTCCCGCTTCTTTAGCAATCAAACTCACTGGTGTAGACAAATAGCCCTTTTTTGCAAACAAGCGTAAAGCTGTTTCCAAAATAAGAGCTTCCTTTTCATTTCTTATTGTTTCAAATTGTTCTTTTGTTCGTGGACTCATTTGCTAATAATTATTTATGACTGAACGGTTGGTCAAAATTAAATTATTTTTTAATACAGATTACATATTGATGTGAAAATATTTTGATTTTTCGAAATATTAAGCGGAAAAGTAATCAGTATCCATACAATTAACTATTGTAGTTGCAAGTTGTGTTAACTGCTAGATATAATAACAACAGGACATCCAAGCATTTTACGATACTGGTATATTAAAAATATCAAGAAAGGTAATAGAAATAATAATTGATTAAAATAAATTCGATAATCGGAAATAAAGTTGCTTTATTAAAAAGGAGTAATAGTTAACCCTACAGAAATTGGATACATTTGTGGTCCTCTATTAACTTGGAAAATACTGGATATTTGGTAATACCCAAACAGACTGAATGATTTATAACCAACACGAAGAGTAAAACCATAGGCATAATCTTCGGTGGCAGAAATTGTTTTACGCTTAACAGTTATTCCTCCCCCTTCACTTGCCAAATCACCAACATACTTGTCTTTGCTACTAATTAAATATCTAATTTTAAAACCAGCACCAAATTTCACTCCATTATTCAATCTTACTTTAAATTCCATTGGTACCGAAACATAAGTGAGGTTAACTTTGCTTCGTTTATAATTTTCGGTAATGGGAACAAAAACTAAAGTATCAGCATTTACACTTTCTATTCGTGTATCGCTGTACATATTGTGATTATCAATACCAAGTCCAACAGAAAATGTAGAGTTACTTTCGGCTAACTGAAAGTTATACATAGCAAAAATATTAAACCCTTGATTTAT
>JASFZK010000155.1:0-51812 GCA_045267845.1 Bacteroidota bacterium
ACTATCACTTGGATTGACAGATAGTATTTTTAATCATCTAAGTAAGGCATTGAAAATTGCTAAGCAGCAGCAGTTTGCTGATCTAATTGGTGATGCATACCTGACTCTTTCCAAATATTATTCAGTAAGTAGTAACCAAACTGATGCATCACATCAGTTAAAACTTTATATAAGTTATAGTGATTCCATAAATACAGTTAAAACTATTGAATTGCAAAACATAATTATCAATTTATCAAATCTGGAAACAGATACAAAAGATAATAATTACTCAAATCTTTGGTACTGGTTATTGATAGCAGCATTGCTTTTGGGTATAATATTTCTCATCAATAAAATAATTAACCAAAAGTCAATTTTTGATAATCAAATGTATATTATTACAACGGAGCTTGATGCGTATAAGGAAAGTAGTAATGATTTGGATGAAATTGTTAAGCAAAAAACAACGGAAAAAATTGCCGAGATCAAGAACGAAATTTCTAAGAATAAAAACATTACCACTGCTCTTAATGATTCTCTTAATAATCTAAACAATGTAAATAATCTAAAGGATATTTTTCTATCCAAAATAAGTCATGAAATTAGAACTCCATTAAGTGGTATTCTTGGTTTTTCAGAAATTCTTGAACATGAACTTGCTCTTTTGGAAGATCCTTCATTATATGAGTTTGCAAATAGTATCTCCCAAAGTGGACAAAGTCTTGTGCTACTGCTAAATAACATACTTGATATAAGTAGGTTAGACTCTAATAACATGGTAGTTGATTTCAAACAGCATAACACAAAAGAGTTAATTCAAACCATTGTTGATAGTCATTTCCCCGAAGCTTCATCAAAAGGTATAAAGCTAATTTACGCACATAATGACATACCCGATATTTATACAGATAATCAGTTGTTTGCAAAGATTATTTCGTTAATACTTAATAATGCAATTAAATTTACAGAAAAGGGATTTATTAAACTTAGTCATTTTCATGATGATGTAGTTGATAATATAGTTGTGTTAATTAAAGATACAGGTATTGGAATTGATAAAGTTTATATTGATCAGGTTTTTGAGCCATTCAGACAGGAAAGCCTTGGCTATTCAACATCATATCAGGGTGCCGGATTGGGGTTGCCACTGGCTAAAAAGATGTCGTTAATACTTAACGGTGATATAAAAATAGAATCGGAAAAGGGAAGTGGAACCACCATAACTTTAAGTTTCCCAGCATTTAGCGCGAATATTGAAAATATAGATGTGGTTGACAAACAGGAATCAATAATAATCCATACACAAAATAAATTTCCATGGGATGAGCTTTCAGTTCTTGTTGTAGAAGATGATAATATGAATCAGATTCTTTATCGAAAATTATTAAAAACTTCACGTTATTTGGAGATTGCTAAAGATGGGAAATCGGCATTAGCAATAATAGAAAAGCAAATATCAAACAATAATTTTCAGCTTGTATTGATGGATATCAACCTTCCCGAGCCATGGGATGGTATAAGTTTGATGAAAGAAATCCGCAACAAATGGCCTGATTATAAAAAGATACCTTTTATTGCACAAACGGCGTATGCAATATCTGGTAATCGCGAATCCATGCTAGAGGAAGGTTTTGATGAATATATTACAAAACCAATAATCAAAAGTGCTCTTATTGAAACAATTAATAAGGTAATCAGTACTTAGATTTTTAATGGAGTAGAATTCCAGTTTTAGCACAAATTTCCCATAAACGGAAAATATTCATAGGTGTAATTGATTCATACTAAACTCAATTAGTTGTTTACTATTGTGATATAGTTTATGGCATGAGTATTGGATATCTAGTTCAAAACAGGCAAAAGATGGACGAGGCAGATAAGAAAAACAAAAAAATACTCGTAGTTGATGATAATCTTCTAAATAGGAAATTAGCATGTGCGATTCTGAAAAATAATAGCTTTGATTTTGATATTGCCGAAAATGGTAAGATTGCATATGATCTTTTTTTGGAAGGTGATTACGATATTATTCTAATGGATATACAAATGCCCATTATGAACGGTATAGAAAGTGCAAAAAAGATTAGAGCATATGAGCGGGATTCCAACGTTTCATCACCTGTTCCAATAATTGCAGTAACAACATTTACACGAGATAGCGACAAGCAAAATTGTTATGATGCCGAGATAAATGAGGTACTTGGCAAACCGTACAAAACAAATGGTTTACTAGAAGTATTGGACAGGTACATTTAATAATTTCATCCTCCCGAAATTTTGTATTTTTACGCTCTTTATAAAAGTAAAAATGCACCTTACAAACAGACAAATATTTCAACAGTACCTTGCAATCCCTGCAAAGGTTGCTAATCCATTGGAAATTGTAGAGGCAAAAGGTATATACATAATTAGTGATACTGGTAAAAGATATATAGATTTAGTATCAGGTGTGTCAGTTAGTAATGTTGGTCATAGTAACCCTGTTGTTATAGGAGCTATTAAAAATCAGGTTGATAAGTATATGCATTTGATGGTGTATGGTAAATACATTCAAACCCCTCAAGTAAGTTTGGCTCAAAAGCTTGTTGATAATCTTCCGGATAAATTAAATTCTGTTTATTTTGTTAATTCGGGTAGTGAGGCTGTTGAAGGGGCCATCAAATTAGCTAAACGAATTACAGGTAGATCTGGAATAATATCTTTTAATAATGCATATCATGGAAGTACGCATGGAGCACTGAGTGTGCTAGGGAATGAGGAAATGAAAAATGCCTACAGACCTTTACTACCGGACATTCACTTTTTTGAGTTTAATCATGATGATGTCATCAAAGGAATAACAAATAAGACAGCTTGTGTTATTATGGAACCTATTCAAACAGAAGCTGGTATCTTAATTCCTAGTCAAAAATGGATTAGAGACGTTAGAAACAGATGTACCGAAACAGGAACTATATTAATATTTGATGAAGTTCAGATGGGCTTTGGAAGATCAGGGAAGTTGTTTGCTTTTGAGAATTTTAATATAATACCCGATATACTTTGTTTGGCAAAAGCAATGGGCTCAGGAATGCCCATCGGAGCATTCATTTCTTCATCGGATAATATGAATTTGCTTACACATAATCCTGTATTGGGACATATTACAACATTCGGTGGTCATCCTGTTAGTTGTGCAGCTTCTTTGGCTGGCCTAAACATAATTTTAGAGAAGGAGTTACATACTAATGCTGATAACCTAGGAAAGCTATTTGTTAGATTACTTGAAAATCAACCAAAAATAAAAGAAATCAGACAGATTGGATTAATGTTAGGTGTAGAAATTATTAAACCAAATAAAGTTAGTGACCTCATCTATATTTTTCAAAATAATGGACTTATAGTTGATCAGTTTTTGTTTAACGAATCAAGTTTTAGAATTGCACCTCCACTTACTATTACTGAAGATGAAATAAAACTAATAGTATCAAAAATAATTGAGAGCTTAGATGAGTTAGACTCCAATTAGAAGTCAGAAAAAACCAAATCATGAGATATATAATTGCATTAATAATAAGTGTTTTATCAGTTAGTATGGCTGCCCAGGTAGCTATTACCATACCTGCTGAGTACGAAGAAAATAATAAACTTGTATTTACCTGGTCATATATGCCTGGTATTGATTCGGTGATATGCGAAATTACCGGCGTTGCTCAACAAGTTGTTGAAATTGATATAATATTTAATCCTGACAGCACCCAGTTTGACACTACTGATATTAAAATCTTCTTATCAAGTATGAATGCTGATAGTAATAATGTGAATTTTGTAGCTGCAAACTCAAATACATGTTGGATACGGCAATATTCACCGGTAATTGGATATGGTGTTTTTGTTGATGATTTGGTTCAATATCTGGGTAACCCACTATTCACAAGCTATAATCAATCTGCCAACGATAGTATTCCCAAGGTTCTTTCAACCTTTTGGGGTATGGATATAGTTGACTATGGTTTGGAGTTTGAGAATACAAATATTCTTTACGATGGTGTGGAAAATTTATTTATTGGTGACCACGTAATTGATCAAAATATTCCAATGGATGAAAATGAAGTACGCTTTGCTTTAAACTCATATTTTAACTCTGATAATGTGGTTTTTACTCCTTCGTTAACACATAGTGGAGGAGGAGATATTGTTGGTAATAGTGCATATATGAAGTTGTTAGATTTTGAGACTATTATTGTTGCTTCAATTCCTGATACACTTCCCGACTATGCTATTCTCGAAAATTTTGTGGTGGAGCTTGCATTAATTCCGAATAATTTTGGAGGTAATTATAAAATTATCAGAATTCCATCACCTCCCAACGGAGACGGGAAATTCCCAACCACGCAGGATGAAGAGGTAAGATCGTATACAAATTCATTAATATTGAATAATATAATATTTATGCCAACATATGGTATTGCAGAGTTCGATTCTACAGCTTATCACATATATAAAAAATACATGAGTGGGTATGAAATTCATATGATTGATGCCCGATTATTATCCTTAAATTACGGTAGTATTAATGCCTTGACGAAAGAGGTGCCTCAATCAACATTTTTGAGAATACTTCATCAAAAAAATAGAGGACCAAAATCATTCTTTTCAGATTATGAAATATTATGCCTTGCTGCCGCAGGTGACGAAATACAAGAAATGTGGCTATACTATAAAATAAATGGCGAAACTTCTTATACAAAAACTGAGATACATCTTGTTTGTCCTCAGCATGTTGGCATAATATCAGGTTTGTTGCCAACCGATACAGTTAATTATTATATAGAGGCTATTTCGTCGACAACCACAATTACATATCCTTTATCAGCACCACAAGGTAATTTTACATTTTGGTTTGATATTGTTGATATTGAACAAAATAGATCTAATATTTCAGAATTTTCCATATCACCAAATCCTTCATCAGGCAATTTTAAAATAGATCACTCCAGTGGAAATGCTGAAATTGATATAAGTATTTATAATATTGCAGGGCAACTGATAATTTCAACAAAAACTTATACAGGAAGTACCTTAAACCTTTCACACGAGCTGGAAGAAGGATATTATAATGTTATTGTAAATCAAGATGGTAAGGTGGCAAAGCTAAAACTTGTAATTGCTAATTAAGGCTATTTAACCTTACCAGCGCAAAATCGAAATTTCAAAGAATAACCCTTTTATTTTTATAAGAATTACCAAATAGGATCTGTAATATTCTCTACATGCCAGTATACCAGTTAAATAACACTATAGTTTTCCCTGATCCCAATTTTGCTGAGTCAGATGGGTTATTGGCAATTGGAGGTGACTTGAGTTCACAAAGGATTATTGAGGCATATACATTAGGAATTTTCCCATGGTATTCGCAAGGAGAACCCATACTGTGGTGGTCACCAAATCCGAGAATGGTCCTTTTTCCCAAAAAATTTACAAGGCATAAAAATCTGGCAAAGACCGTAAAAAGCAATAAATTTCAATTGAGTTTTGATAGTAAATTTGAGCAAGTAATAGAGTTGTGTGGCTCCGTTCCAAGGCTGGGTCAATTTGGTGAAACTTGGATAACTGATGAAATGAAGAGTGCATATATTAAATTACATAAAATGGGAGTTGCTCATTCAGTAGAAGTGAGCTTTAAAAATGTACTTGTGGGAGGTTTGTATGGTTTGTCAATAGGTAAGTGTTTCTTTGGTGAGTCGATGTTCCACACAGTTACCGATGCATCTAAAGTTGCATTATGGTATCTTGTTGATCGAATGTTATTGTGGGATTTTGATATGATTGATGTCCAGCAGGAAACAGATCATTTGAAGAGTTTAGGTGCGATTGGTGTAAATAGAAAAGAATTTTTACATTTGCTGGCTGATTCAGTATCAAAAGAAAGTAAAATTGGGAATTGGAATTCCTAGTTTTATATTTGTAAAATGAAGTTGTTGGTATAAATTATTATTGAATGGAAGAGAAAAAAATACATATGAAGGAGGCCATTGAGCTTGCATTTTCCAATGTAAGTAAAAATAATGGAGGCCCTTTTGGTGCAGTGGTTGTTAAGGATGGTGAAATAATAGGAAGAGGTGCTAATCAGGTTACAGCTTCAAACGATCCAACAGCACACGCTGAAATAGTTGCAATTAGAGAGGCTGCTAGTAAAATTGGCTCTTTTGAATTACAAGATTGTGAAATTTATACTAGCTGTGAACCTTGTCCCATGTGTCTTGGTGCAATTTATTGGGCTCGAATAAGTAAACTATATTATGCAGCAACAAAGGATGATGCCGCAAAAGCCGATTTTGATGATTCATTCATTTACAAAGAATTCTCTCTTCCAAAAGATCAACGGTCAATTTCTTCATTGCAGCTTATGCGTGACGATGCTGTAAAAGTATTTGATGCTTGGAGCGAAAGTGATAATAAGGTAATATACTGATAATAAAGTGCATACAGTTTTTGTTTTGCTTCTTACCTTTTTAGGTGCCTATCCATTTCACGTTTACTATCCTTTTCTTTTAAGGTATTTCGTTTGTCGTAAAAGTGTTTTCCTCTAGCTACAGCAATTTCTAATTTTGCAAGTCCACGGTCGTTAATAAACAATTTTAGTGGAATAATGGTCATACTTTTTTCCTTTACTTTAATGCTAAGTTTTTTAATCTCGCGTGCATTAAGTAGTAATTTTCTATCTCGTTTTTCAAGATGATTATTGTAAGTGCCAAAGCTATACTCTGAAATATGCATTGCACGAACAAACATTTCGCCATTTTCAAAATAGCAATAAGAGTCGGATAAATTTGCTTTACCCGATCTAATTGATTTTATTTCAGTACCTGTAAGCACAATACCAGCAACAATTTTTTCAATTATAAAGTACTCCCATGAAACTCTCTTATTTTTTATAACGATATTTTTTTGCATAGTATTGAATTAAAATGCAAAGGTAATAACAAAATGGCTCAAATAATAAATGTTCGCATTGTTAGTAACTCATTACTATTTGTCGAAAACTCATTATTTAAATGAAACATATTATAGTAACTTTGTGCTCTGATATGAAAGACCATTTTTTAATCAGGGAATACAATGTAAACATATTTGCACTAATTGGTGTAGTAAAATGATATTTATTAGACGGTCAAATTTATTTTTGACCGTCTTTTTTTTGTACTAACAAATTAAAAACCATAGATATGATTAATATTAAAGGGAGGAGTTTAGTCTCAATAACCGACTATAGTAAGGAAGAAATTATACATATACTTGATTTGGCTGAGGGATTTGAAAAAAATCACCGTCAGCAGATACTTGATAGACATGTAGTTGCTTCAATATTTTTTGAGCCATCAACACGCACGCGTTTAAGTTTTGAGAGTGCTGTACAGTATTTGGGAGGAAGCGTAATTGGGTTTGCAAGCGCTGATACTTCAAGTGTTAAAAAAGGAGAATCGTTGAAAGATACCATCCTTACAGTTAGTAACTACTCTGATTTAATTGTTATGCGTAATCCAATGGATGGTAGCGCAAGATATGCAAGTGAGGTTTCACCTGTACCCATAATTAATGCAGGTGATGGAGCAAATCAGCATCCAACACAATGTTTATTAGATCTGTATTCAATAAGAAAAACACAGGGTACTTTAGATAATATACACATTGCCATGATTGGTGATTTAAAGTATGGTCGAACAGTTCATTCATTGGTTCAGGCATTATCTTTGTTTGGTGCAACATTCCATTTTGTATCACCCACGTCCCTTAAAATGCCGAGTGCTGTTAAAACGTGGATTAAAAAAGCAAACCTTGAATATCATCAGTACACCGATATTATGGATATTATGCCTATTGCAGATATTCTTTATATGACACGAATTCAGGGAGAAAGGTTTCCTGACCCACTTGATTACGAAAAAGTTAAAAATTCATACATACTTGAAAATAGTATGCTTGAAACATCTAAAAATACCATGCGAGTTCTTCATCCATTGCCAAGGGTTAACGAAATAAACGAAGATATTGATGATAATCCGAAAGCGTATTATTTTCAGCAAGCTAAAAATGGCGTTTATGTGAGACAAGCTTTAATTGCGGCTATACTTGGTTTAAAATAACTCAGTAATTATTAGCATTAATTAAACAAACAATCACTCGTTCACTAATTTAATAATCGAAAAAAATCATGGACAGCAATAAAAGAAAAGAATTAAAAGTATCAGCCATTCGTAACGGTACTGTAATAGATCATATTCCCTCTGAAAAAACATTTCAAGTCTTTAAAATACTAAACCTTGAAGCATCTAATGATCCAATTTATTTTGGTACCTCATTTGAAAGCAAGAAGTATGGAAAGAAAGGAATCATCAAAATAAGTAATAAGTATTTTGAAGATGATGAAATTAGTAAAGTTGCAATGGTAGCACCCACAGCAACGCTAATCGAAATCAGGGATTACGAAGTAATAAGAAAAGAAAAAGTTAACTTACCTGAGTTTATTGAAAAGATTGTTGTTTGCTTTAACCCTAAATGTATTACAAATATTGAAGGTATTGAGACAAGGTTTAGGGTTATTGAAGACCATAATGGCGAAATGAAACTGGCATGCCATTATTGCGAAAAAACAATGAAAAAGGAAAATATTGAATTCTTTTAGTAATAATTCAAACCATCGCTAAAAAACATATTATAACAAGCCTTATTGAAGAAGGCGAAGGACTACATCTTGATTTTAAGTTTGAAGTAAGTGATGCATCAAAAATTGCCCGTTCATTGGTTTCATTTGCCAACACCTTAGGTGGCAAGCTACTAATTGGGGTTAATGATGATGGCACAATTTCGGGAATAAGATCAGCTGAAGAGCTTTTTATGATTGAAAAAGCTGCTCTAGAATATTGTAAACCACCGGTAAATTTTGTATCACGTGAATGGCGCTTAAAGGGTAAAGTAGTCCTTGTTGTTAGTATTGCACCAAGTTTGTCAACACCACATAAAGCTCCCGATCATGCTGGTGCGTTTAAGGCATTTGTACGTATTGATGATCAAAATATGTTGGCCAATGGTATTCAAATGAAGATTTGGAATAAGCAAAATGAGATGAATGATATAAATTTTGTTTATTCGGATGAAGCTCGGATTATGTTAAGTATGTTTGATGATACTGAATTTTTAACGTTAGAGAACGTATTATCAGTAGTGAAACTGTCTAAATTTAACATTGAGAATATACTGGCAGAATTAATATTAATGAAGGTTTTAAATATGAGTGTTAGCACTGATAAAGTGCTATTTTCATTAATGGATCCTGAGGAATAATATTTTATGTACTTTTGTGAATTAAATTGAAAAATGAGACTGTCAAACAAAATAATATTTATTAGTGCTTTTGTCGTTATGCTATTTAGCGGCCTGTTATTACAATCTCAAACATTTGGATTGAACAATGGCTTGCAAAGCAATCCACCTGCCAAAAGTAAACCTCAAGTTTCAGTTTCCTTATCTAGTTCGTTTGCTTCCTTTGGTTCAGGGATTACTTCTTTTGGTACTACTATTCTTCCACAGGTAACATTCCCTGTTTCAGACAAATTCAGCATATCAACAGGTATTGGGTATTCTACGTTTTTTGTGGGAAATGGATCAGAGAGTATGTTTAATTCATCACCAGCAAGTTATGGTCACGTGTTTGTTTCGGGTACATATCAGGTAAACGAGAAAATATCTCTCAGAGGAACTGGTTACAAAACTTTTAACCTTGCGCCAACAACGTATAATAGTGAGACGAATACAATGGGTTATGATTATAGTTCACAGGGTTTTATAATGGATGTAGAATATAAAGTTACTGATAATTTCAGAATTAATATTGGCTTCGAATATCGTGAGCAAAATTCACCCATGTATAATCCAAATGGCATGTATTTTAATAATCCACATATGAATACAATGTCACCTTTCTCTGGCTTTAACAACCACAATAGTTTAAATCCATTTTAAACTACAATTGAGGCAACTTTTTCTTATTTTCTATGTCTTCTTGGCATAGTGTTTTCTTGTTAGTTGTAATACTAGCTAAAAATCAAAATGTTTTATTAAACCTTCATTTTAGTATTTTTTTAATCGCTAAAACTTAGAATAGATTGATTTATATAGCAGTGTTTTAATCTTATTTAGTATAACTAGTTTGTGGATCATTGTTCCACAATAAATCAAACTTTAAAATAGATATATGAAAAATCTAACCCTGTTTTCAGCATTTGTCTTCCTAGCTTTTATATTTAGCGGATGTCCATTTATTAAAACTAATCCTAAATACACAGAAGGTGTTTTTCCAGATTATCCTGTAAACTTCGTTGAGATTAATTCTGAATACGATGATTACAACAGTATGCTCCCAGTAGTTCAATATGATCAGTATATATATTTCTCATCAAATAGAAATAGTGGGGGTCAAAATTTTGATATTGTTGGTGATAATTTGCATATATGGTGGGATATGGAAACAGGTTTACTTACTGTTGATAACTCCAAACCATATTATGACTTGAGTTATACCGATACCTTGCTTGATATGATAAACACATCGGCAAACGAGTTTGGTCCATATGCATTAAGCTATTGGACTCCATACAATGTAGACGATTACGCAAGATATGATATAGTTACTTATTCGTCAAATTTTGATTCGGATGATTACACATCGAAATTTGTTTATTTTAAGTCAGATGGAAATGGAGTTGGTTCTTACCATGGCCCTTTTGATATTAACTTGATTAACACATCGATAGATGCCCAATATTCTTCATTTTTTACAGAAGAGGAAAATTTTTATTATGGAGAAACAGATCCCGCTAAGTTCAGACAAATGATTTTCAATCTAAATTTGGATGGAAGGACAGGAATATACAGTATTGACTTACCTGCCAATGATGATTTTATTGATATGCTAAAGAATGATACTGTGATTTCACCTAGTATGATACATGCAATTAATTCTGATGATGAAGATAAGTGTCCATTTGTTAACAACCAATTTTTGGTGTTCTCATCAAATCGTGAAGGAGGATTAGGAGGGTATGATTTGTATTATTCAAGGTATGAAAATGGGAATTGGACAGCCCCCGTTAATTTTGGGGAAGGCATAAATAGTGCGTTTGACGAGTTTAGACCAGTGACAATAGTAGTGCCCGGATTTATTAATGATTTAATGATATACTCGTCAAACCGCCCCGGAGGTGAAGGGGGATATGATTTATATTATGTAGGATTACCCTTCAAAATAACCAATTTGCTGTATAGTGATTAATTTTTTGAACTTACAACGTGTGAGCTAATTATTCTTTTAAGAAATAATATTTAGGATGGTAGTCTTGAAGAAGACCAGGGTGAAAAGCATAGATTAAATCAGCAAGTAGTAAATGAGGTTCGAGGGTGCCTGTTTCAAAATATGTTGATTTTTTCGAATCGCAAAAGATTACTTTTCTATTTTTGAAAGCTTCGAAATTTGCATAGAGTTCATTTTCACTGCCAAGTTTTTCATAGGAAAAGCCATCAGGATATGTTCCAACTATTCTCCAGAAATCAGCATTTTGTGCTTTACTGATTACAACTTCAAAATCAAGATTTATACTTGCCCTGTTTTGGTTATCTTTCCATAAATAATCTGTTCCAGCGTCATTAAATAATTTTGCGATATAGCTTTTGCCGCCCGACATAAACCACTGGCCACTATAGTACTTATCCGAAAATACTGTTGGGTTTTCATTTGCTGTTAATGCAAGTTTCTTAAAATTAAGATACTTCGAAACTATTGTATCGAACATCAATGATGCTTCATCTTCTTTATTAAAAAACAATGCACTAAATTTTACCCACTCGGCTCTTCCCAATGGATTTGATTCCATGAAATCAAAAAATGGAATCATGGTTATATTTGTTGCTGAAAGAGGATGTTTTTGAGCCAAGTTGTAGGGCGAATAAAAAATAATTTCAGGATCTAGTTTTAGGGTTTTTTCCAAATAGAAATTGCCATTACTTGCTAGCTCAACTATTTTGTTTTCACTGTATAGTGCCTGGATATTAGGATTTTGTATATATTCTGATTCTGAAATAGCAACTACTTTATTAAGTATACCCAATTTACTAAAAGCATTTAATTGGGTTGCCGAAAAAACAGCCACACTATCAAGAGGTATTTTGAAAAAGGAAGGTGAGGGCTTGTATTTGTTGTAATTTGTCGAATCAGCAAAGTAGTATGTGTTAAGAACCTCTGTACTATTTTGAGGGTTATATATTACCAACTTTTTAATGTTATCAACCTCATAAATATCAAATCCAATGGCGTAAGTTACGCGTGAGATTATCACGGAATCAGGAGCATTTTCAAATAATTGATCAATTTTAGGAACAACACTTTTGCTATTGCATGATGAAATTTGGATTATGACTATTGATAGACAAAATAAAATCGCGTTCTTAATCATTAAAATCTAATTAGTTTGATGCCTTTTTGCAAAAATAATCAAACACTTCAGTCAAATTGTTAATTTTGATAACTAAATTAAAATAATCCAACCATGTTGAAAAAAATATTCTTTGTATCAAGTTTTGTAATTGTAGCTTTAGTGTTTCTTACTTCATGTGATATAAATACTCAACAATCTCAAAAACAATCAGAATCTGATATACTTCGAATTGCAATTTCAAAGGAAAAATCAGCTTCAAGTAATACTAAATACGCTGACTGGCTTTTAAGGCACAATGTAGAAATTGAATATTTTAATTTGTATCCAATGGGGATAGACTCGGCAATTAAAGTATTGAATACATGTAATGGACTTCTTCTCACAGGTGGTAGAGATGTTTTTCCAGCTAATTATGGTAAAATTGATGATACTGCAAGATGTGGTTCATTTGATCAATACCGAGATAGTTTGGAGTTTGCACTCATTGAAATGGCGATTGCTAGCAAGATGCCAATTTTTGGTGTTTGTAGAGGTGAACAAATACTAAATGTAAGTCAGGGAGGAACATTGTATATTGATATACCAACTGATTTTGACACATTAGTTTCGCATAGGTTATCAGATTGGAGTAGGGCTTATCATCCTGTTAGACTAGTTAATAATACGATAATTAATGAGATATGTATCGGAGTTAAAGATGCAGATGTGGTTACAAATCACCATCAGGGAATAGAACATGTTGGAACAGGATTATTAATATCAGCCTATTCAGAGGATAATTTGCCTGAGGCAATTGAATGGGAAAATGGTAAAGGCAAAGGATTTCTAATGGCAGTTCAATGGCATCCTGAGGCAATGGATACTCTACATCCTCTTTCGGCTCCTTTGGCAAAAAAGTTTCTGTTGGAAGCTGCAAGCTTTAATACCACTAAGTAGTTTATTACATACGTTTATGAGTAGAAGCAACGTAAATCATAATTTTATCCTAATTACCGGAAGCACTGGGTATGTATGTACGCATTTGGTAAGCAGATTGCTCGCATCAACAAAATATAATATTGTTGTTACATACCGAACCAACCGAGGTAACTATAATAATAATGATAGATTAACTTTTAAGAAGGCAGATTTACTTGAAAGCAATTCGTTTGATTATATTTTTGCAAATTATCAAATTAAGCACGTTATTCATCTAGCTGCCATGGCACGAGTTTCTGATGGTGAAAATTACCCTGAAAAGGTTATTGCTGCTAATTTGGTTGCAACAATTAATTTGGCAAAACTTTCTGTAAAATATAATATAAGATCTATGATATTTACTTCATCAAATCTTGCACAAGATGCTGTTTCTGTTGTTGGTTTGGGCAAGCTATTGGCAGAACAGTATTTTCAAAAAATAGATTCTAATTTCACAAGATTTATTAGTTTGCGAATGCCAAATGTGATTGATAGCAATGGATCAGTAACCTTAATATTTAGCCGATTGATAAATGAAAATAAGTCCATAACCATAACTCACCCAGAGATGAGTCGCTTATTTATTACGGGAGAACAGTCTGCTGAGGTATTGAATTTTCTAATGGGAAATGGTATTGATAAAGCTGTTTGCGTTTCCTACGATAAGCCCATTAAGATTATAGATCTTGCACAAAGCATGATACTTGCATCAGGCAAAAAATTAGATACTAAGTTTATTGGAATGAAATCTGGTGAGAAGTTAACGGAAAAATATTTCACTAAGAACGAAATTATTCCTGCAAATTTTCCAAAACTAGGTATGATAAAGAATTATAAGTGCAATATAAATATTGTGGAGTCGGCCATTGAAAGTCTTAATAAAAAACATGGTATTTTATCGAATGCATTAATCCAGAATATCTTTTCTGAGATTGGGCAATCATTTTAAAATTGCTTGATTATTCTAATTAGTTAATTTTAGCATCCAATTTCCAGGTTCAGAAATGGTAAACTCAAATGTGACAAGATATTGACCAGTGTGGATTTTATTCCAAGTTTTATAGGTGATTTTAAATGTTGCAGGATAAATAATACCATTGAATACAATAGTTTTTCCAATGGTTTGATATGAGCCAGTTGTTGAGGCAATTACAAGGTTTTCAATAGTTGAGTTTATGGCACCATTCATATATATTTCAATACTTAACTTATTTTGATCACCATATTTTTGAAAAGAAAAGTTTTGAATATTTCTGGATTGTAATATTACAGGAGGGGGAGGAACAGGGCCCATATATCTATCATCTTTCCATACCCCTGCTTGAATACTGTCTTTGCCATTGTATTTAAACTTGTATATTCCCTTACCATTACGTTTACCAAATTCCCATTCGCCAATATATTCATTTCCCGAAGCCCATGTATATGTTCCAATGCCGTTGGGGTAGCCTTTATAAAATCGGCCTTTGTATGTGTCAATACCTGTTGCCATGCCTTTTCCATGAGCATGTCCTTTTCTGCATTTTCCATCATAGGTTTGTGAAATGGCTGGTAGTAGGACTTTGCATTTTTGCTGACCTAGCAATATGGAGGGGATTGAAAAGATACTGAAAAAAAGAACTATTATGGCAATCTTTTTCATTTGGATGGTTTTTAGTAATAGATTCATCAAAGATAAGGAAAAAATGCCAATGGTTCTCTATGATAATAGTTTTCTATTTAACTTTTCTAAGCTTATCTTGCCGTCAAAATACTTTGCAAGAAGTTTGAATTTTTGTTTATCTTTTTTGCGCAGTACTATTAGTAAAGTATTCATTGCCGAACGGGTTGCAATTGGTATTCCTCCTCCAAGTTCGGCCCATTGGCCACCAACAAGGAGGTTCTCAACTTCGGTGGTATGTGACGCAACTTTATTTTGCATATTCACTTTACCCGGGCGTTGCCCCATCATTGTACCCCGGTGATTATTAGTATATCGATAATAAGTAAATGGACTTGCGGTATCAAAAAATAATATGTGCTTTTTTAGATTTGGGATGAGTTCACGTTCAATTCTATCAATAAGTTTTTGAGCAATCTCATTTTTTAATTTATAATATTCTTCGGTACGAGTTCTTTCACCACTATCAAGCAAACTAGTTTTCCAATGGTCGTACTTTTCCATATCAGCTGCCATATAAACATTTATCACTCCTTTGTCAGCGGGACATATTGTATTATCGCGAACTGATGGAGCCATGATACTTAGCTTACTCAATTCTGGATCTGAGTTTTCGTGCTCATTACGGTTAATGTTATTTTTTGCTAAAGAAATTAACTCTTCAGATAGGCCAAGTTTTTCGGCTGGGCAATCCAACGCAATTGAAACAGTGAAACTCGATGTGTACTTAACTGAATTTTCGAGCTTTTGTTTTGTAATATTTGATATTGCTTTGGCTGGTAATAGCTTATTATAAAGCGATGGGAGATCGGATGCGGCTATAACAAATTCGGAGAATAAACTAATATCTTCCTTTTTACTGGTGGCTGTTATGCCGATGGCTTTATTTCCATCCAATATAATGGAGTTTACTTTAGTACGTAATAATATTTTATTACCATATTGTTGATTTTTTTCTACTAACCAATGTATATGTTTAACACTACCGCCAGCTGGAGTTGAAAAATAATCTTTGTTTTTAGCCCAGGCAATTGGGAAAAGGCATGATAACAAATCGACTTCTGAATTGAAAACATCCTTAATGTCATCACCTGTAAAATACTTGGAAAGTCCTTGAGGTACTCCCTCATCGCCTGCATATTTAAGGTGTTTTATTATTGGCAATATAAATGGCAGCATGCGCGTGTGATAAATTGCTTTTTCAACCAGATTCATGGTTTCGTGCGAACGCATAAAATTGGTTAGTTTACTGCTAATGGTTGCCAATTGTTCGGCATGGCGAAAGAACTTATTTATTCCTTTTCTTTCTTTTGGGAAATTAGCATTAAAATCTTCTTTAACTTTTTGAATATCATTTTGTAGTAGGATATCGAAGTTAGCCGATTTATAACGTTGAATTTTATTGAGTAGTCGGGGTTTAGGGTAGTTAACATCGATGAATGAAAATGTACGATGAGCGATTCCTGTTTCGCCAAATTGATTTAACCAATGTATAGCAGTATCAAATTGAAAATTTTTGCGTTGATAACCTGCGATATATCCACCTGGTTGATGTTCTTTTTCCACAATACAGCATTTGAGGCCAACTTTACCTAACATTGCTCCAAGGGTCAGCCCGCTTACTCCGGCACCAATTATAGTAACATCAAACTCTTTAGACATATAGTTTTACTTTGAGTGCCGCAAGGTAGTGCATATAGGTTATCATTACAATACCTTTTTTTGTTCTTAAAACACAATATTTTTTTAAGTTTTTCATACCTGAGACAGACATGTGTTTCTCGCAAAGGCGCTAAGTCGCAAAGATTTTATAATGATAACCTTAATAAAATACAGATGTTTTTGATAGCTAATTGGTATTAGTGGCAGGGATAGAAGTGATAGATTGTTGAAATACCAATGATGATTTTGTTAGTTGGCGTAGGCGTAGGTACGGAGCCAACGTACAACTTACAAAACCACAATTGGGATAAGGCAACTATAAACGTATAGCCCGGTTGCCACCCTAATAAAAATAAAAAACAATCTGGATAATTTTTACCTAGGTTTAGTCTGAATTAATGCCTGAAAAACTTTGTATGAGAATGCTAGCATTACTGCTCCGATGAAAAGGCCGATGATACCGCCCATGATCATGCCTCCGATAACTCCAAGCATTATTATGAGGATTGGTATTTCTACTGTTTTACCCATTAATATTGGTTTAATGAGGTTGTCGGATACACTCCAAAATACTGACCATATTGTGAAGATTATTGCGGCGGTTGTACCTGCATAACTGAACACATATAATATTGCAGGGATTGTGACCAATAGCACTGGTAATTGAGTTATGGCAATAAAAAGTACTATTAGCGAAACTATTTCGGCTCCCGGGAATCCTATGGCATATAGGCCGATACTGACGAATAGGGCTTGAATAAATGCTGTGCCAAGTACACCTTGAACGACTGAGCGAATGGTGCTACTTGCGAGAGTTGCGAAATGCTCACCTTCGGAACCAGCGAGGGTTATAAATACTGAGACGGCTGTTTTTTCGGCAGCTTTGGAATTGACTAGGAAGGCGCCTGCTATAATTATTGATATTATGAACATGAAAACCGTAGTTGCGAGTCCGGTAATGGTCATTAGTACTTTTGGTGCTATTTCTTTTATTTGAGGCTCGAACATTTTAAATACACTGCTCATGCTGGTTGTTGCCAGTTTCCACATGTGGTAAATGGGTTCTCCAATTATTGGCCAACTTGCGACTGCATCATCGGGAGGTGGTATTGATAATGTGCCAGCATTTATTTCTTTTGAAATAGTTTCGATGGTTTCGTATGTGGATGCTGTGAATAATACTGATGGTGCAATAACTAATAGTATAATGCATAATATTACTATTAGGGATGCTGACAGCTTTTCGCGATTACCTAATAACTTGGTGAAGCGCCTGTGTAGTGGGAAAAGTGCCACGGCAATTATTACTCCCCAAAGTATTGGGCCAATAAATGGTTTAAGAATTAAATAACTCATTACAAAAAGAAGAGCAATAAATCCTAATCTTAATCCGGTATTTATGGATTTTTGAATTTGATGTTCATTATCGATTTTATCATTGTCCATAATGCTGCTTTTTTAATTATTTAACAGAAACGCGAGGCAAGATAATGATTTTAATGTTCATTATTACTTTAGAAGCTGTCTAAAATTCATCCATCAGTTTTATTATGTGTCTTTTTCGCCATTTCATCGTTATTTTTTCGATCCATAGCTATGGCTATGCATCTCAAAAATGCCTCGATCTGACAAAAAATACATCATGATAAATTTTAAAAACGAAATTTAGACAGCTTCTTATTTAGGACAAAAATAAATTGAATAAGTTGAAAATAATAATAATGTTAGCAGAGTTATTTTTTTCTTTTGCACTTAAACAGGGTATGGCTTACACCGATGTTTTCAATAACTTCATCAATGTATAATCCTGATTTATTAATTAGTTGAGCCATATCATCGGAGTGATACATTTGGCTATTACCATTGGCAATGGCTGTAAAATATAATGATGTGGCATGAAGGCTGTATGTTGACGCTTCGAATTCTTGCTTATCCCAATAGGTTTCAAGAATGTAAAGATATCCCTCATTGTAGAGTGCATTGTATGATCTTTTAAGTAGACCTAAGATTTCTTCTTGCGAGAAACAATCTAAGAACTGACTCATCCAAATAATATCGTAGCCTGTTGGAAAAGGCTTCGAGTTATCGAGTAAATTTAAAGAATGTGTTGATATTCTTCCATCAAGTTCGGCGGCGTGTATATTCTTTTTAGCATCTTTAACCTGACCGGGGAGGTCGAGAATTGTCATGTGCACATCGATATTATTTTGTGCGCAAAAGATTGAGAACTTACCAGTATTACCGCCCACATCAAGAATCTTTTTTGGGTTTGATTCGAATATATGTGGCAACACTTCCGGAAATGCGTAATCAGAATAGTAGTGATCAAAAGCAAACCAGCTTTTACGTACCTGCTCGGGTAATTCAGAAAGAGCCTCATATACAGTGTCCCATTCGCCAAAAACATTAAGGCCATTTGGTTTACCACTAGTAATGGAGTCTTCGAGATGCATCATTCCTTTATAATTTACATCGTGTGTGAAATCCATATTTACACGTGTAAGCTCGTCGCTTAGCATGAAATACCCGGTTTTTGTTATATAGAATTTATCATCAGTAATCATAACTAACTCCATACTTAACCCTGCTTCCAATAACACTTTTGTGCCGTAAACCGATACCTTTGTTGCTTCGGCAATAGTTTCAATATCAGCTCCTTTGCGTTTGGTTTTTAATAGGTATTCAAGAATTCCAAGATTACGCAAAGCACGAGCTGCCTGAAACATAATTGGAGCAAATGCTATTTTCTGCGCATCGAATTTAGCCTGTAGGGCTGATTTTGTATCGGAACCGTAGTTTTTGTTCATTTTTATATTTTATTGTTTCTCATCTCCCCAAAAATAATAATAATTGAACCATTGTTCGGGATGTTTTTTAAGAGTAATTTCTAATTGTTTAACATAATCTGTGATCATGTTTTTAAGTTCTTTTTCGCGCTCAATAATTTTATTTGAGTTGGAGTAAACTTTTGGTTTGGTTGCCTTAAAAATATAGTGTGTATTAGTTTCTTTAACAGATGAAACGAAGGTAACTGGCTTTTTGTATTTCATGGCAATATAAAATGGTCCAGTAGGGAACTTTGCATTTTTCCCGAGGAGATTGCAAGTAATAGTTTTTGATTCGGGTAAAAATCTATCACCATGTATGGCTACTATTTCATTTTTTAGTAATGCTTCTTTAATTTGAAACAGATGTGACATATCATCTTTAATGGTAATGATATTCATACTTTTTTTTGTCATAACATTATCAAGAAGAGCTTTGATTTTTTGATGCTCAGCTTCAAGCATAACTATATGAACGGGAGTTTTTATTCTTTTGAGGAGATGACCCGCTATTTCCCAGTTTCCAACATGGGCTCCAATAATTAATCCTCCCTCATTATTTGCCATGTGGTGTAGATGTTCTTCTCCGTCAAAATCAAATGTAAATTTATTCGGAAACTCGGCCATCATCACAACCTTATCAAGCAGTACTTTGCCAAAGGTTAAATTATTTATAAATAAATATTGAATTGTTTTGAAAAAACTATATCCCAAAATAGTATTAAAATAATAATACATTGGTTTACGAGCCTTGGGGACAAAAAATATAAAATAAGGGGCTACGAAATAGAGTAGTAAATATGCTGCTCGTAGGCTGAAGTTTTTTAATAGGAAAAGAAATATCCTGTAGCCTGTGAGGCCTCCTCTAGTTTTACCTTTCCAAGATGACATTAGTTACTTGAATGTTCCAGTATATAATTGTACAGGTCTTCTAATTTGATAATTTTCATCATGTCTTCACTTGTGACCTTAATGCCGAATTCTTTTTCAATTATAACTGCTATATCGACAAAATCAAGGCTTTCAATATCAAGATCGTCTTTCATTAATGCGCTTGGAACAAGCTGTGATTCTTCTATTTCAAACTCGTCAATTAAAAACTCGTTAACTATATTTGTAACTTCTTGATTGTTCATTATTCTGCCAAAAATTATTAAATTAGAGATGCAAAATTAATAATTATTTTGATATAATTTAAGAAGCAGTCTAAAATTCATCCTTCAGCTTTATGAAATTATAGTTTTTGAATTATAAGTGTTGAATTGGTGCCACCAAAACCAAATGAGTTTGATAAAAACGTGTTTATTTTATGGTCTGTAGGTTTTGATATGATATTAAGTTTGGCCGAATCTTCATCGGGATTTTCAAAGTTAATATTGGGTGCAATAAATGAGTTTTGAGCCATGAGCATTGAGTAAATTACTTCACTAGTGCCTCCCATCCACATTTCGTGACCCGTCATACTTTTAGTTGAGCTTATTGGAACTCTGCCCTTATTAAATACCTGGTAAATCGCTTTTGCTTCATTTAAATCACCAACCGGAGTTGATGTGGCATGTGCATTAAGATAGTCAATTTCAGATGGCTGTATGTTGGCATCTTTAATTGCTTTTTCGAGCGACCTAACAGGTCCATCAACATTTGGCACTGAAATATGGTCACCATTTGACGAAAATCCATAGCCAAGTACTTCAGCTAATATTGGTGCACCTCTTTTAACTGCAGATTCATAACTTTCGAGAATAATTGTTGCGCCACCTCCACTGGGGACAAGACCATCTCTATCTCTATCAAATGGTCGTGAAGCTTTTGTGGGTGAGTCTTCTCGTATGGAGAATGCATTTAGCGCATCAAAGCTACCCATGGATAAGGCGTTAACCTCTTGGGCTCCGCCGCAAATTATTGTGTCTTGCAAGCCCTGCTTAATCATTAAATACCCCATTCCAATTGAGTGTGATCCACTTGCACAGGCACCACTAATTGTAAAGTTTATGCCTCGGAGTTTAAGAATTACACTTAGGTTCATTGTAATGGTTGAATTCATTGATTGGAAAATGGATGCGGATCCAATCATAGTAGTATTCTTCTTTTCACGTAATATATCAGCTGCTTGCACAACAGGTGTAGCCGAACTGTCATTTCCATAAAAAATTCCCACTTCATTATTTATTAAGAAATCTTCATCAATACCAGCATTTTTAAGTGCTTCCATTGTTGCAATATAGGCATATTCACCTTGTTCAGGAAGACCTACTCTCATTCTGCGGGATAGTACTCCTTTAAGTATTGGCCTTTCGAGGCTACCAGTTAAAGCAGATCTAAAGCCGAGTTCCTTTCTTGCTTCATCAAAAATTATTCCTGATTTACCTTTATATAATGATTGGGTTACCTCTTCTAAATTATATCCAATTGTCGAATATATGCCCATTCCTGTTATTACAACTCTATTCATGTTATCTATGTGTAAAGTCCCCCATTAATATTAATTACTTCTCCGGTGATGTAGGATGCAGAGTCGCCTGCTAAAAATGCAACAAGATCGGCAACTTCTTCTGGCTTACCAAACCTATTTACTGGAATAAGTTTTTTAAGCTGTTTTTCGTCAAGATCTTTTGTCATATCGGTTTTAATATAACCAGGAGCAACAGCATTTACCGTAATATTCTTACGTCCGATTTCTTGCGCAAGAGCCTTGGTAGCTCCAATAACACCAGCTTTTGCAGCTGAATAATTTGTTTGTCCGGGTAGCCCTTTTATTGCTGATAATGAAACAATATTTATAATTCTCCCCCATTTGTTAATTACCATGTCTTTAATCAACCCAGATGTTACGAAATAAAAACTATTTAGATTTGTGTCTATTACACTGCTCCAATCATTTTCTTCCATCCATACCATAAGCATGTCTTTTGAGCTGCCAGCATTGTTTACCAACACCGAAATATATTCATTGGGATGTGATTCTTTCCACTTGTCGAGCGTGCTTTTAACTTTATTACCATCAGTAACATCAAATTGTAGTAGCTCGCCCGAACCACCATTTTTAATAATTGTTTCGAGGGTTTGAGTAGCAGATGCTAGATTAGAGTTATAATGAATTAAAACATGATAACCCATGGTTGCAAGGCGAACACATATTGCGCCACCAATTCCTCCAGAGCCTCCTGTTATTAAAGCGTATTTCATGTAGTAATAATTTTGTTACAATGGTCAACCAATGATATCGGGGTTAATTTGTTTTAAATGGCGCATTATTTTTTCAATATCCTTATACTTTGGAGTATCGTTTTTAAAAGCAGGAACAAGTTTACGTAACTGCTTATATGCCCATAAAGATTTTTCACTTAGCTTAGTTTCAATATTCAGATAATCAACTGCTTGAATAATTGTAAGAAATTCGATTGCAAGTACCTCAAAAGTATTATTAATAACTTTTTTTGCGATTAAAGCCGAATTTGTACCCATGCTAACAATATCCTGATTATCGTTATTACTTGGGATGCTATGAACATACATTGGGTTTGACAATGTTTGATTTTCGGCAACAGTTGATGTGGCAGTAAACTGTGCACCCTGCATACCTAAATTTAGTCCTAATGTTCCAAGATTTACAAATGGGGGTAGAATATTATTTAGCTTATCATTCAATAAAAAATTCAACTGACGTTCAGCAAGTATGGATAATTTTGTAATACCTGTTTTAAGTTTGTCCATCTCAAATGAAACATAATCGCCATGGAAATTTCCACCATGATAAACATGTTTTGTTGCAACATCAACTATGGGATTATCGTTAACCGAATTCACTTCATTTACCAATACTTCTTCGGCAACTACAATAGAATCGTAAATTGGGCCAAGTATTTGTGGTACACAACGTAGTGAGTAGTATTCTTGAATTTTTTGTTTAAAAATTTTCTCTTCTATTTTTCCATTAAAGAGATGATCTTCTCGTTTTTTAATTAATTGGCTATCCTTTAGGATATTTCTCATGGAACCAGCAATTATCTGCTGACCTTTATGCTTTTTTACATTGTTAAGAACTACCGAAAAATGATCGTCGAAAGACTCAACTATTTCATTAATTAATGATGACGCCAATACCGACCAATTAATGAGATGTTTTGCATAAATTATGTTAACAATGCCAATGCCTGACATTACTGATGTGCCATTAATTAATCCTAAACCCTCACGTAATTTAATCTTTAAAGGTTTGATGTTAAGCTTTGAATAAATTGCACTAACATCCTGAAGTTTATCCTCATAGTATGCTTCACCTTCGCCAATTAATACAAGAGCAAGATGAGATAATTGAACAAGGTCGCCACTGGCACCAACTCCTCCATGTTCGGGGATATATGGTATTATATTATTATTTAGTAAAGTTGCGATAATCTTAATAACATCAGAATGAACACCCGAATAGCCAAGTGATAAGCTCTTTAATCGTGATATCATTGCCGAACGTACATAAAGTGGTTCTATGGCGGCTCCTGCGCCAGCTGAATGACTTCGGATTAAATTATATTGTAAAGCAATTTGATCACTTTCATCTATTCGGTACTGAGCCATGGGGCCAAGGCCAGTATTTACACCATAAATAATTTTATTTTTTGAGAAATCAGTTAAAAAATTAAAGCATACTTCAACCTTATTAATAACATCTTCACTTATATTTATTCGCTTGTTACTAAAAAGTATATTCTTATAATCTTCGGTAAGTAGTGGGTTATTAGATATTGTTACCATTTGGAATTAAAATTGTCTATTTCAATGAGTTTAATACAGGGTTCGCATAAAGTAATAAGAACAGGTCTCTAATCTCAGCATTATCATCTTGCGCCATTTCTGTTGTATTTTTATAACGTTTTTCAAATATTTCAACTGTATCATTATTGTATTTGTCCTTATACTTTGTGGAGTTATTCATTAAGTCGTAAGCTAAGTAATTTGATGGCCATAATTTGTAATTCTTATAAATCTGGTTGTCAGTTAACTCAGCAACTTTAGCAATAAATTGTTTATTGTTAAGACGACTATTATCAATTTTTAGTATTTCATCGTTTATAGGTGTTCCCATTGTTAAATGAATTCTTCCTTTATCTCCCGTTAGTCCGCCCAGAATACTCATAAAGTCTTCATCATCAGATTTAACATAAGTACTATCTTTTGACAAATATGTTTCTCGCACCTTCATTGCATCACATGGTTCCCATTCATAAGAAACAGTTACGGGTGTAATGTTAAGGTCAACAAGTCGGCTTTTAATATCAGGCTCACCTGTAAGAATAAGCATTTTAAGTATGCTCACATCAGTTTTATCAAACCCTGTTTTTGTTCTCCCTTTTCTTTGAGCAATCCAAACCGAGTTATTAAATTTTGTAATCGATTCTCTGATAAAAGTAGATAAGCGTCGTGAGTTTAACAGGAGTTCTTTCGGACTTCCTTCTCTAAAAACAGTTATCATTTTATTGGATTTACCAAGATCAACTATTAGTTGCGATACCATTAAATTACTACCCCAGGTTGCTTGTGGAGATTTGATATTATTCTTATAATGTGATAGTCCAACTATCGAGGAATCGAGTACAATATCACGATGATTAGCCAGATAGAGGTATGATTTATTCGAACCTATTCCTTCAAATCCAGAAAAACTAACTCCATTGGAGGTTTTGTCTAAAATTGCCATCACTGCAAAAACTGAGAATGCAACTTGAAAATCGTCCACATTCTTTGCTTTTTTTATATTTGCAATAACAAGCTCCTTTTTCTCAGGAGTAAACAGATAATCCATCATTTGATGGAATGTATTATCTGCAAGTATTCGGGTAATAGCAGCCTGAGTCTCGCTATCATTATAAGGCCTGATTATATCAAAATCAAGTTCATTCATACAAAAAAAATTATTGTCAAAATTAACCAATTATATTAGACATCAAAATTAAACAGGCCACCAATTATTACATGTATTTGGAGATTTAATTTGACAATAATAAAACAAAAGTAAATCAAGCTGTTACATACCAGGTATTCTTGGAAGCATACCTAACTTTGAGTATTTATAGTAAAAACCCCAGCCTTTTTTAAGCCAATGTCCAACAATTGGCATGGGTAATATCATGTCGAAATCTGCTTTCCGTATAACGAATGCAGCCCCATCACCCGAATCCATTAAACAAACAATATTTAAGTGATGGTGGTATCCTTTTCGCTTTTCACTTCCAATTACATTATGATGGATATTAAATGCTGCTACATCAGCCATAACTTCAGCAATATGCCCTTGTTTTGCTGCCCAAGATGGACCCTCTAAAGCACTTATATCGCCAATTGCATATACGTTTTCGGTAGTATCAACTTTACAGTTGTCATCAATTTTAATAAATCCAGCATCAGTAATTGGTAAATCTGATTCGTAAACCACAGGATGACCAGTACCACCAGATATAAATAGGGTAAGGTCGCTTTCAAGTTTAGACCCATCTTCAAATAGAACACCATCATTAACAAATTCTTGAATTTTAACTCCTTTTTTTGATTTAATATTATAATGTTTAAAAAAAGCATCCATTTTATTATATGCTTTGCTACCCATTTTTTTGCCCGGCTCTTTCATGGGTGCAAAAAAAGTTATCTCGAAGTTGGACCTTACTTTTTTCTTTTTCAGATGATGACTAAAATTGAAAAGCAATTCAAAGGCAGGGCCTCCTCTAACTGCTGTGGCAGAAGAATCTTTAGGATTTGCACCAAAGCCAATTGCAATTTTTCCATTTCCACGTTCAATTAGTTTATCTAGTTCATCTTTTATCACAACTGCTTCGTTTGGGTCACCACATATTGAGTGAGTAAACTCCAATCCCTTACTTTTTACCTTTGACATGCCCATGGCAATAATGAGATAGTCATAATCCATAGAAGATGAACCAAGTTCAACTTTGTTTTCTTTTGAGATAATGCTCTTTACATTATCAATTATAAGCTTGAAATTGTGCTTTTTAGCTAATCTTTCAAGAGGAATGGCAACATCACTAAATTGCTTTTTATGCACTGGTATCCATATTGATATGGGATAAATAAATAAATAATCACGGTTGCTAACTAGGCTCACATCATAATTATATTTATTCAATTTTATGGCAGCCTCTATTCCTGCAAAGCCTCCTCCAAGAATTAGTATCTTTTTGTTCATAAGTCAAATATATATATAAATTGCATATGTATGCATACTGCTAAAAAAATAATTATGGATGTTAAATCGTAATAGATATGGCTATTATTTAATGCTAAACTTAAGCTATTTCAATATGGAGAATGGTAAACTAATTCTAAAATTAATACTTCGTCCCATATCCATTATGTTGAGCTCTCTTAAAGTTGATAAGTGGTCAATATATTCAACATCTAGCAGGTTTGAAACATTAACGTTGAAACTCACAACTTGATTATTAAATTTTACATTTGTACCAAACCCTATATTTATTAGGCTATATCCTGGAGATGAAAGTTCAAACGGTGATGGTTGGTTTTGAGGCAATATGAATTGGATGCCAGCCAGCAAATAGATGTTTTTGAATATGTGGAATTTATTTTTAGTTGTTTTGAATTCAAATTTTAACCTTTGAGCTGGTATAAATGGTAAATAATCTCCCGATTGTTGTTTGCCGATTACATATGAGTAACTCGCTTTAATATGTAGCCAGTGGATTGGGTGGGGGTGAAGGTGAATTAGAGCTTCTCCTCCGTAAAGAAACGAAGGTGTTTGCTTATACATATATATTAATTCGCCATGGGATGTTGTGTCGGTTGTGGGTGAAAGATATATGTAATTATCAACGTTGTTGTAGAAAGCACTTAAGTCAAACGAGGTGTGCGTTGTGTGGATGTGAAAACCAATATCAGCTTCGGTGTTACGTTGAGTTACTAAATCTGGGTTACCAAGTTCAAACCTTGTACCATGCATCCCGTTTTGAGTTAACTCAGCAATATTTGGACTTCTAAATGCTGATGCAAGATTCAATCTTAGCAATAACTGCTCTGTAAACTTAATCGTTGATCCAATGGAGACACTTAGGTTGTTGTAATTACCGTTAAACTCAATAAAGTCCTCGTCGGCTAATTGAGTTTTCTTATGATCATGGTCTGATACTTCCTGTAAAGGAACATATATATTTTTATGGCTAAATCGCATCCCGGCCTCAAGTATTACCTTGTCTCCAAAATTGTATTGCCCTAAACCATAAAACGATATATCCCAAATATTTGCATCAGGTATAACATGATCAGGTGCATCATAGTTTTTGTTATTCTGGAACATCCCCTGAACGCCAACAATCACTTTGAAATCCTCATTAACAGAATATGTTGATTTTAATCTATACGAAAATGTTTGTAGTGTCATATCAACAAGCATGAAAACCGGTGTGAGCTCAGATCCAAATAGTTGTCGGTTATTATTTTGATATGATAAATCTAATTCAAGCTTTAGGTTACCCAAAAAAAGTTTGTTTTGAGATATAATAAAATGATTTTTAAGACTTTGGTACCAAACTTCATTTATACGATTATTGGTTGTTACCAGTGTTATGGCTGGCTCAACTGCTAACCCAAGTTTGTCTTCGTTATACTGGTATATAATTTTAAAAGAGGCTTTTTTCGTTATTAGCCCTGTAACAATTTTTATATTATTACGGTTAAACCGAGTATTTGGAGCAAATTTCCCATCCCCTTGAATGTAATCTTTGTTGGAGTTTAAACCACCTCTCAGTCCCCAGAAAAAACCGTTTTTATTTCCCTTTATGCCAATATTCGATTCTATGCCTGAAGTATTTCCGAAATATTTAATAACCACATCACCTTCAATGGTACCATTTTTTGCTATGGGTTCGCCAATTAAATTTATTACTCCACCAACTGCGCCCGAACCATAAATAAGTGAAGCAGGCCCTTTGATTATCTCAATGCGTTCAACTCCATTTTCATCAATCATGTATGGATGATTTGCCGAAAATTGATAATTTTTCATGGGAACACCATTGTTTAAAAATAGAATGTTACTTAAAGATAAGCCTCTAATTACAGGAGTACCAATACCCGGACCCTTAGAAATAAAATCAACTCCAGGAACTTCAGCTATTGCTTCAATTAACGATGGTGCTATTGATTGCGATAATTCCATGGCACTTATGGTGCTTATTTTAACAGTATTATCATGTTGGGTGCTGGTGAAATTCCCCGAAATAACAACTTCTTGACCCTCTATAACCATTATATCCATGGCGATATCGAGGAGTATATTCTTACCAGAAATAAATATTTTTTTATAAGTTGTTTTAAACCCAACGTAAGAAAATTGAATAATTAATTCACCATTTGGGAGGTCGTCAATATTGTAACTACCATTATTATTGGTTATGGCGCCTTTACTAATCTCATTAATTTGAACATTAACTCCAATCAGAGGCTCACCATTGTTTTTGTCTGTAACTATGCCGCTTACATAGTTTTGTGCACTTCCTGAAATTGATATCAGTATGAGAATTGCGAAAATAAAATAGCGCTTTTTCATATTTTGTTTTGGTAATATTTTGAAATAACAGCATTGTACCCTCTATGTTTAGGTATGAACTCTAACTGGTTGGTATATTTTTTAATACATCCAAAGTTAATTCCCAAAACTTGACAACTGTTTCAATTTCAATTTTTTCTTCGGGTGAGTGTGCTCTTTTAATTGTTGGACCAAATGAGATCATGTCCATTTCGGGGTATTTGGCACCAATTAATCCACATTCCAGTCCGGCATGAATTGCAAGTACAGCTGGTTCAACGTTGAAAAGTTTTTTATATGATTTTACGGTTAAATCAACTATTTCTGATTCGGGGTTTGGAGCCCAGCCCGGGTAGCCGTCAGAAGTTAATGTACGTGCACCCGCAAGCTTGAATACACTTGTCACCATATTTGTAATATCCTGTTTTTCTGATTCTACTGAGCTTCTTTGGCTTGTTGTTATTAGTATTTCACCTTCTTTGAATTTTACAGAAGCTAAATTTGTAGACGTTTCAACAAAATTGTCGATGCTTTGCGACATGGCAATAACACCGTGTGGGCATGCATAAACAGCATTAACAAATTCGTCAAATGATTCGTTATCAATTATGGTTTCAGGAATATCTGTTGCCTTAATTGATATATCCATGCGTGGTTCAGTAATACTAAATTCTGCCTTACTCATTGTTTTAAATTCTGCAAGTGCAGCAAATAATTCTTGCTCATTTTCTTTGGGTATTAGAACAATGGCAAAAGCTTCGCGTGCAATGGCATTTCGTAGATTGCCCCCATCAAATGTACTTAGCTTAATGCCTAACTCATTCTTTTTACACCATAGGAATCTGTTAAGTATTTTATTGGCATTGGCATGACCTTTATTAATTTCATCACCAGAGTGACCTCCTTTTAATCCGGATACCATTATTTTAAAAGCCGAATGATTATCAGGTACTTCTTCATAGTCAAATGGTAGCCATGCTTGAGTATCTTGTCCGCCTGCACAACCTACAAACAGTTCTCCTTCATCTTCTGAGTCGAGGTTGAGGAGTATTGAGCTTTTTAAAAAACCTGGTTTGAGACCAAATGCGCCTGTTAATCCAGTCTCCTCATCGATGGTAAAAAGGCATTCAATGGGTCCGTGAACAATATTGTTTGAAGCAAGTATAGCCAATTGAGCAGCTATACCAATTCCATCATCAGCACCAAGTGTTGTATCGTTAGCTGTAACCCAATCGCCATTAATTATTGATTCAATGGGGTCGTTATCAAAATCATGAACCTTGTCGCTATTTTTTTCACAAACCATATCAATATGACTTTGTAGCACCACAGATTTTCTGTTTTCCATGCCTTTGGTGGCTGGTTTCCTGATTAACACATTGCCAACTTCATCTTGTATGGTTTCGAGGTTTTGATCTTTTCCAAATTTTAGTAGATATGCAATAATTTTTTCTTCTTTTTTTGATGGTCGTGGTATTTCAAGTATTTCTTTAAAATATTCCCAAACAATTGTTGGCTGAAGTTTTAGTATTTCTGTGTTCATGATGTGTGATTTATTTTGAAGCAAAGTTATGCGAATATATCTCAATAGTTAGCTTATTAAGTGAATTATTTTGTGGTATTTTTGCATTTTATATGGATGCGTCAGCCAGCGGTAGTGATTGAAGTGGTAGCTTGTTGAAATTACGATGATATTTTTTTTAGTTGGCGTAGGCGAAGGAACAAAGCCAACGTACAACTTAGAAAAATACAATCGGAATAAAACAACTATAAACGTAAAGCGCGATTGACTGCCGTAATTGCAAATGGAGGCAGGCTAACCGCCTAAATTATAAACAATAAAAACATGATAAAGCAATTACTGATTATTGCCTTGTTAATATTTTCGATTAATGGCTACTCCCAATTTTCGGTTGCCAGCGAGTATTTTCCGTATAATCAAAAAACTGATGTGCATGTGGTAACTTCCAGCCCCGAGAGTGGGATACCCATGATTTTTGTTTCGGGAAGAGAAGTCAAGGTACTGTATTACAGTGCTGATTTTAAGCTTGATAAGGAGATAATTACTAAAAGAACCATTAAAAATTCGCGATTATATTTGGGGAGCTATATTGTTGATAGTAATTTGGTTATTAGTTTTTCGGATAAAAAATTGACGATAATATCGCATCTCGTAATCGATTTGCGTACGGGAGAAAGCATGGAAATGCCGTTTATTAAAGTTGTTAGCCAAAAATATATTGCGTCGTGGGAAGTGAGTGATAGTTTGTTTGTTGCGAGTATAAAAGAAAACTCAAACACAATTATTATTCGTAAATTTTTTGGAAAAGGAGATTATGCTGTTGGCGATTTTAATTTTGATTCCATAGTTAGGGATATTGATAGCTCAAGCAATTTTGTGACACTTTTTAATTTGTTTGATACACAAGAAGGAAGGCTCCAGAAAATAGACCATTCTATTCCAGCTAGCCTCAAGTTGGCATCGGCTAAAAATAAAATTTATTTGGTGGGTGAGGAAGTTTTGATTACACTTGATGGTGCGAATAACACAACTTATTTGTTGACTTTAAACATACAAAACAATACACATAGTTTTGAAATGTATCCGTATAATGCTCTTAAGGATGGTCAAATATCTGCCATTGGCAATTCATTTATTTACCATAACACTATTTTTCAATTGAGTTCGAATAGTTACGAATTAGGCGTGAGTATTAGGGATTTGGATAGCCCTGGTAAAGGTGTATATTATAATGTTTTGAAGAGTGATAAGATTAAATTTTCCAATTCGGGAATTAGTGAGCGAAATGAAAAGGAGGGTTTTATGTTTGGTAGTCCGGTTGTTAGAGAAATTAGAACAACCAGAAAGTTTTTGAAAGAGCTTTGGAAAATGAAGCCGGCAATATCAGTTTTTAGTAAGTACCCTGATTTTCAAATTTTGATTGGTGGGGTTGTTGGGATTCACCAGGCTGCTGGAGTAATTGCCAGCACAAGGCTTTCGTCGGGTGGTGAAATGATTGTTAGTACCAGCGGAAATTTATTTATGCCTGATCCTGATTATAATATCCCAACCAATTACAGTTTCTCGTCTTACTCATCACGTAAGTCGGCATATTTTTCGAGTGTTGTGGATACTAAAACATTTTCACATAAAAATAAGTCCATTTCGAAATATACTTACGATTATATTATTGAATATGCAAATTATATGCCCGGACGATATGGGCTGGTTACTGTTTTTAAAATTAAGAATGACTATTATTTAGGATATTATAAGTACAGTAATAAAACTTATAATATTGAATGGTTTAAGAATATCGATGATTTTTCGGTGCAGTATTGAGGTTGTTATTTATGCGTCAGTTTGAAACATAATTGGTATTATTCCCACGGTCTAAGTTCATCAGCCTTTGCCCATGCAGCAACCCAA
Source organism: Bacteroidota bacterium (assembly GCA_045267845.1). GTDB lineage: Bacteria > Bacteroidota > Bacteroidia > Bacteroidales > F082. The sequence continues at coordinate 32,537 of JASFZK010000155.1, forward strand.
TCTGGCACATGATATTTAATATCTTCATATCCCATTGCTTCAAGTACTTCGTTGCTTTTTACAATTCCATTACTTGATGTAATAGCGGTACGAACCAAAGCTGCCGAATGTATTTTTCCATTACTTACAGTTTTTTGATGAAAATAAAACCATTTTTCATCGTAGCCTACAACTTGTGAATGGAGTGTATATTTTTGAAATAGCTTAAGTCTGTGACGGTAACGCACACTTGCTCCTGCAACTGCTAGTCCCCAGCCTTTTCGTTTTATAACTTTTAATAACCCGCTTCTAATTGCCAAGTCAAATCTTCCAAAATCCATCATTGTAAGATGACGACCATTATTCAATTCCATAAAAGGATCGATATCGCCAAAATGAACTCTCATTTTGAGAACGCCCTCATCATCAATACTTAACTTATTCCTTTTTTTGTTGGTTGCAAAAAGTTTTATTATGCGTAAATATGGGTACATAGTATTGGTAAATGGTTATTGGTAATTTGTCATTAGATAATTAGTTATTGTTGTTTATTACCTGTTGATTGTAGCCTGAAGACTGGTGATTCGATAACACTAGGCTTGTTTCAGCCTTTTAATTGTTAAAGTAGGATTGGATGAACCAAAAACGGTACTTCCGGCAACAAGTATATCTGCTCCAGTGCTAACAAGTTTGGCAGCATTATCGAGAGTTACACCACCGTCTATTTCGATTAAAGTATTGCTATTTGTCTTGATAATAAGGTCTTTGAGTTTACTGATTTTAGCATATGTATTTTGGATTAACTTTTGTCCTCCAAAACCAGGGTTAACCGACATTAATAATACAACATCCAGTTCGGTAATAATATCTTCAAGTACATTAATTGGAGTATGCGGATTTAGCACAACCCCGGCTTTCATTCCTTCTTTTTTAATCTCGCTTATGCTACGATGTAAATGTGTACTTGCTTCGTAATGAATAGTTAATATATCAGCCCCAGCTTTTTTAAAATCACTTATGTACCTATGGGGTTGTACAATCATTAAATGCACATCGAGTGGTAGGGTTGCAATTGATTTTATGGCCTTTATAACAGGTAATCCAAACGAAATGTTTGGTACAAAAACACCATCCATAATATCGAGGTGAAACCAGTCGGCTTTACTTTTGTTTACCAACTCCACATCTGCCTGCAAGTTGGCAAAATTGGCAGAAAGCATTGAAGGAGCAATTAAGTGACTCATAGAATTTTTTTGCAAAGGTAGTAAGTTTGTCATTTATCAGGCAAAAAAAAAGCGCCAGCAATTAAAGCTGGCGCGTTTCATATTTTTATCCAAGATAAGATTTAAGAATCTTACTCCTTGAAGTATGTTTGAGCCTTCTAATGGCTTTTTCTTTAATTTGTCGAACTCGTTCACGGGTAAGGTCAAATTTTTCTCCAATTTCTTCAAGTGTCATTGGATGTCCTTCACCAAGTCCAAAATAAAGCTTAACAACATCAGCTTCACGTTGTGTAAGTGTTTCAACAGCTCGCTCTATTTCTCTTCTTAAAGATTCATACAGCAATCCTGTTTCAGGGGTAGGAGCATCATCGTTACGAAGTACATCATACATGTTGTTATCTTCATCCTGTATTAAGGGTGCGTCCATCGATACATGTCTTCCTGCATTTCGTTGCGATTCCTTTACTTCAGTCTCTGTTAATTCCAGTTCGCCGGCAATCTCCATTGAGTTTGGCTCTCTTTCGAAAATTTGCTCAAGTCTTGCCGCTGCTTTATTGATTTTGTTAATGGAACCAATTTTATTTAATGGTAGTCTTACAATTCTTGATTGTTCAGCAAGAGCTTGAAGAATTGATTGACGAATCCACCAAACAGCATATGAAATAAATTTAAATCCACGAGTTTCATCAAATCTTTGAGCAGCTTTAATAAGACCAAGATTACCTTCATTAATTAAATCTGGAAGACTAAGTCCTTGATTTTGATACTGCTTTGATACTGAAACTACAAAACGAAGATTTGCTTTTGTCAATTTCTCAAGTGCAATTCTATCACCTTGTTTGATACGACGTGCAAGCTCAACCTCTTGTTCAGCAGTAATCAAATCAACTCTACCTATTTCTTGTAAATATTTATCAAGCGATGCGGTTTCACGATTTGTTACCTGCTTAGTAATTTTAAGTTGCCTCATTATCTTCTAACTTTTTTTCTGACCTTTATACGAATAATTGAACTAAAGGTTACTTTTTATCTATTAATACTTTGCGAGAAAGTTTTAGTTTGCCAGATCTGGAATCTATTCCAATAAGCTTCACCTTAATTTTATCTCCTTGCTTAAGAACATCTTCAACATTTTCGATGCGTTTGTGATCTATTTCGCTTATGTGTAATAGTCCATCTTTACCTGGAAGAATTTCAACGAATGCACCAAAAGCAACTATACTTTTTACTGTACCAAGATATATTTTGTCTAACTCAGGAACTGCAGTTATACCGCTAATCCATGCTTTGGCTGCTTCAATTGCTTCTTTGTTATCAGCCATAACATCAATAAGACCTTTGTTGTCAACCTCTTCAATTACAATAGTAGCACCAGTTTCTTTTTGAATCTCTTGAATCACTTTTCCACCAGGCCCGATAACTGCGCCAATAAATTCTTTATCGATAATCATTTTCTCGATTCTTGGAGCGTTGTCTTTATAGTCGGCATTTGGTTTACTAATAGTTTTGGCCATTTCACCAATGATGTGAAGTCTTCCCTTACGCGCTTGCTCAAGAGCTTCTTCAAGAATATTGTATGATAAACCGTCAACTTTAATATCCATTTGACAGGCAGTAATACCATCAGGAGTACCAGTCACTTTAAAGTCCATATCTCCAAGATGATCTTCATCACCAAGAATATCTGAAAGTACTACGTATTTTCCGGTTTCACTATCTGAAATTAATCCCATTGCAATACCCGAAACTGGTTTTGATATTTTAATACCAGCATCCATAAGTGCTAAAGTTCCACCGCAAACTGATGCCATTGATGAAGAACCATTTGATTCAAGAATATCACTTACAATTCTGATTGTATATGGATTTTCTTCAGGACCAGGAATAACATATTTCAATGCGCGTTCGGCAAGGTTACCATGTCCAACTTCTCTACGACTAACACCCATCATACGTTTTACTTCGCCAGTTGAGAAAGGTGGGAAGTTGTAGTGTAGCAGAAAATTACGATTACCAGAAAATACAACACCATCAATTTTTTGCTCATTCAATTTACTTCCAAGAGTAACAGTAACTAACGACTGTGTTTCTCCTCTTGTAAAAATTGCTGAACCATGTGCTGATGGCAAATAATCAATTTCTGTCCATATGGGTCTGATTTCGTCCATTTGTCTACCATCTAAACGAACATTTTCGTTGAGCATTGCATTACGAATGGCTTCTTTTTCCACATCATGGAAATATTTTTTAACTAATTTGGTTACTGATTCTTTTTCTTCTTCTGAGAATGTTTCCAGAAATTCGTTACGTACTCCTTTAAAAGCAGCTGACCGTGCATGTTTGTCGGCATTACCTTCACAAGCAATGTCGTAACATTTTTGATATGTAGCTTCTTTAACCTTAGCTTTTAATTCATCATCATTAGTTTCGTGATTGTACTCACGTTTTTTAACTTGTGCTTTTTCAACCATGGCAGCTAAATCAATTTGCGCCTGGCATTGAATTTTGATGGCATCATGAGCAACCTTAATTGCTTCCAGCATTTCTGCTTCGCTCACCTCTTTCATTTCGCCCTCAACCATCATGATGTTATCAATGGAAGCAGCAACGATTAGCTCAATATCAGCTTCTTCTGTTTCAGAAATGGTTGGGTTGACAATAAATTCGCCATTTAATCTTATAACTCTTGCTTCTGAGATAGGCCCGTTGAAAGGAATATCGGAAACACTAAGTGCCGCGGAAGCTGCTAAAGCAGCAAGTGCATCTGGCTGAACATCTTCTTCAACCGAAATCAATGAAACCAACATTTGAACTTCTGCATGAAAATCAGAAGGAAATAATGGTCTTAATGCACGGTCAATTAAACGTGAAATGAGAATTTCATATTCTGAAGGTCTTGCTTCGCGTTTAAAAAAGCCACCTGGGAATTTTCCTGCAGCAGAATATTTTTCTTTATAATCAACTGATAATGGTAAGAAGTCAACATCTTCTCTTGCATCCTTTGAAGCAACAACAGTAGCAAGCAGCATTGTTTTGCCCATTGTAACCACTACCGATCCGTCGGCTTGTTTGGCAAGTTTACCAGTTTCAATTGATATTGTTTTTCCGTTTGGAAGATCGAACGAAATAGATTTCGGGTTTATAGACATAATTTAGTTTATTTTAATTGTTATGTGGATTGATAAAACACAAAAAAAGGCAATCGGTAAATTGCCTTTTTTTTGCAGAAGTATTTGAACCTCTTATTTTCTTAGACCTAATTGTTTGATTAAAACACGATATCTCTCAATATCTTTTTTTGTTAAAAAATCAAGAAGTTTCCTTCTTTTTCCAACAAGTCTTATCAATGATCTTTGTGTGAACACATCTTTCTTGTTCTTTTTCAAATGACCTGTTAGATGTTTAATCCTATAGGTGAATAAGGCAATTTGTCCCTCAGCAGAACCTGTGTCTGTGCTGGTTTTACCATATTTTTCAAAAATCTCTTTTTTCTCTTCAGTACTTAAATACATACAATGTTTCTTTTACTCAAAATTTTGGGCTGCAAAAATAGAAATATTATTTAAAACACGCAACAATTTGTTATTTTATTTTATTAAGTTAAACTATCAGTAAATCAGTTATATAGTGTTCGTGGTGATTTACAAGTCATTTTTACTATCAATATTAGGTAGTAAATTATGGTTTTATTACCTGATAAAATATATTATGCCTTGTTTTTATTGATTAAATAGATATTAAGAATGGCATAATAAGCAAGCACAATACCAATAAGGTATACAATAGAACCTAAATATTCGGTGCTGTAATTCAATATGATAAAACCAAAAACAATCATCATTATACCGCTTATTATATATAGCCATAACAGATTGCTTTTTCTGTGATCGAATAAGCCAGATACAACATGAAGCATACCCAATACTGCAAGCCAAAATGAAAAATCTAACATAAAAAATCTAGCGTTTGGCTCGGGGTATGTGAAAATGATAAGTCCTGCAAAGCCATCAATTGCTAATTCAATAATAAGTTTTTCATTAATATTTTCATCAAAATGCATGAATAAATAAATGGAGGTTAATGCTACTCCTACAAGTAATAATATTCCGAAATATATACCAAACTCTTGTATTGAAAGTGATAATACAAGTGTTGCAATTGCAAGTATTGCCAGTAATATATATTTTGTGTATCGATATCCTAATCCCATGTTGTGTATAATTAATGTGCGGCGAAAATACTAATGATTTTAATATATAGATAAATTTAAACTCTTGGTTTATAGTTTTCAATTGAATTTAGTAGGTTTGCAGTGAATTTGAAATTGATAGTATGCTGGTTGAATATGTAATACTTGTTACAAAGGAGGATAAACCTCTTGGTACAATGGAAAAAATGGAGGCTCACGAGCAGGCTAAATTGCACCGTGCTTTTTCGGTTTTTATTTTTAATTCCAATAAAGAGTTGCTCTTGCAGCAACGGGCTGCACATAAATACCACTCACCATTATTATGGACAAATACTGTTTGTAGCCATCCCCGACAGGGTGAAAAAACATTTGAAGCTGCCCATCGTAGAATTGTTGAGGAAATGGGCTTTGATTGTGATTTTGAAGAAGCCTTTTCATTTGTGTATAGAGCTAAGGTTGGACAAGGACTAACTGAACATGAGTATGATCATGTTTTTATTGGCGTATCAGATAAAAAGCCAAATCCAAACCCCGATGAAGTGGAAGCCTGGAAATATATTGAATTGAAGACACTTGAAATTGATGTGAAGGAAAACCCTGATAATTATACCGTGTGGTTTAAAATTGCTTTGAAAGAGGTGCTTGCTTATTTTAATAAAATTGGTTAGTGAACTTATGTTGAGAGAGGAACTGGGGTGTAAATTATTTCAACTCATCAGTGCTTATTAATACAAAATCTGTAATTAGCTGGTCAACTATCTCAGGGAAAAGATGTACTGAAATATAGAAGATTGATACATGAATGTCATCAATGTATGTTTCTTCTTCAAAATCGAAATTCTGCGAAACAGCTTCTAAATATAAGCTTCTTAACGAAACAAACTGAGTGTTAAAAGGGATATCATTAATATATTCCTCTTCATTAAAATTAAACTCAACATTAATTGCTTTTTGATAAAGGCAGTTTGTAGAAATACATTTTGTATTAAAAGGAATATCGTCTATATATTCTTCTTCTTCAAGTTGAAAGTCAACAGAAAGAGCTGCCTCATATAAACATTCCGAACTTATTTTTTCTGTGTTAAATGGTATATCATCGATATATGATTCATCAACAAAATCAAATGTTGATGCAGTTATGGTTGATGTAAACAGTACTGCCATAAGAGTTAAAAGTGCTGTGGTATTTAGTAGAGTTTTCATTATATAGTGTTTTTGTAGTTGTTATTTACTGGCAAAAATATAGTGTAAATCGACTCGTGTAAATACTTTTTAGGTGAGTGGCGTAGGTTCTTCGGTGAATGGAACTTTTATTTTAATTTTTGTATTTTTTCGAAGCAAACTAATAAAATGTATTTTTACCTTTGAATTTGAAATTGCACATTAATGAAGTATATTTTAGTTTATTTTACCTTAAGTTTATTTGTATTGTTCAATCATTGTGCACTATTGGCGCAGGAGTTGAGCATTATGACGTACAACATAAGGTATGATAATACTCATGATAAAAACAATAGTTGGGACAGCCGGAAGAGTGGTTTAGTTAGTCTATTGGATTATTATCATCCTGATATTTTTGGGATTCAGGAAGGATTATTCAATCAGGTACAGTATATTGATGATAATTTAACTGATTATAATTATGTTGGCAGGGGTAGGGCAGCAGGTAAAAACAATGGTGAATTTAGCGCTATCTACTATGATAAATCAAAGTATTCTGTTTTTGAGAATTCAACATTCTGGTTATCATCAACAGCTAACAAAGTTTCTGTGGGATGGGATGCTGCTTTGGAAAGAATATGTACATATGGGCTTTTCGAAAATATCGATACTAAAAATAGGATTTGGGTTTTTAACACTCATTTTGATCACATCGGTGAGGTATCAAGGGAAAAGTCAGCAGAGCTTATCCTAAAAAAAATAAAAGAATTGAATAAAGCTAATCTACCTGTCATTGTAATGGGTGATTTAAACTCAACTCCAGATAGTAAACCAATTAAGTTACTTAGTGAGGAACTATTTGATGCTTCTGAAGTGTCGATTAAAACAAAATATGGACCTTTGGCTACTTTCAATGGGTTTGCTTCGGATGAAATACCTGAAAAAAGAATAGACTATATATTTGTCAAAAAGCTAGAAGTATTGTCATACTCAAACATTGACGATAGATTGAGTAATGGAAATTTCATTTCTGATCATTTTCCTGTATTAGTTGTGGTTAAGCATATTAAAGTAGGTAGTGATATTTTGGATAACGTAAATTACTTCAGTTTTGATGGTCGTGATGACAAATTAACAGGTGGAGTTAAAATGGTGCAGATAGAAACGCCAGTGGGTGATTTTAAGGTTTGGACAAAAAGGATTGGTAACAATCCTAAAATTAAAGTTCTACTGCTACATGGAGGTCCTGGTGCGAATCATATGTATTTGGAGAGCTTTGATTCATATTTCCCTAATGTTGGAATCGAATACTATTACTACGATCAATTGGGTTCAAATTATAGCGATATACCTACTGATACAAGTCTGTGGGATATTGATCGTTTTGTTGAAGAAGTTGAACAAGTTAGAAAAGCACTCAATCTCGATAGTAATAATTTTTATCTCTATGGTCAATCGTGGGGAGGTATTCTAGCATTGGAATATGCGTTTAAATATCAGTCAAACTTGAAAGGTCTTATTATTTCGAATATGATGTCTTCCATACCTGATTATGCCGATTATGCGAGTAATGTACTTGGACCGCAGCTAAATCCAAAGGTACTCGCCAAAATAAAAGAATTAGAAGCAAATGGTGACTTTAGTAATCCTCGCTATCTTGAGTTAATAGAAACTAATTATTATCCTGAGCATGTACTGCGGATGCCGCTTGCTAGTTGGCCCGAACCTGTGATAAGATCTTTCACTAAACTAAATAATCAAATATATATTAGTATGCAGGGTCCTAGTGAGTTTGGTGTAGTTGGTGATGCAAAATTAAAATATTGGAGCAGGAAATATGATCTTCATAAAATTAATGTGCCAACTTTGACCATTGGTGGTGAGTATGATACAATGGACCCTGAGCACATGAAATGGATGGCCGGTGAGATGCCACTTGGGAGATATTTATACTGCCCTAAAGGAAGCCATTTGGCAATGTATGATGACCCTGAAACTTATTTTAACGGACTTATTGAATTTATTTTTGATGTGGATCAGGGAAACCTCAAATAAGTAATTAACCAGAAACAAATATTAAATTAGAATTATAATGAAGAAAATATTTTTAGTAACAATTGTTTTTATGACAAGCTATCATTTGCTTGCACAATTCGAAAACCTAACCTTTGGAACAGATTCAACACTTGATGTAGTAAGTTGGAATATTGAACACTTTCCAAAAAGCGGACAAACAACCATTGATCTTGTAACTCAAATAGTAGAAGCTCTTGATGCCGATATTATTGCAATTCAGGAGGTAAGTGCTGAAACCTGGCTCGATCAATTGGTAGAAAATCTAGATGGTTGGGATGGGTATTATGCATACGATCAGTATGTTGGCTTGGCTTATATCTATAAAACAGAAGTGATTATTGATCCAGAAATTTTTGAAATTTATACTGAAAAAGGTCGTGAGTTACCAAGATCGCCATTGGTAATGGAAATGAATTATGCAGGCGAGCAATATGTTATTATAAACAATCATTTAAAATGCTGTGGTGATGGATACATGAATATTGATGATCCATGGGATGAGGAAACCAGACGTTTTGACGCATGTAATTTGATTGATGAATATATCATGGATAGTCACCCCGAAAGCAAAGTGATTTTGTTAGGTGATTTGAATGATATTCTTACTGATAGTCCTGCGAATAATGTATTTCAAGTTTTTATTGATAATCCTGATAGTTATTCATTCGTGGATATGGGCATAGCCGAAGGCAGTAATTCTGATTGGTCATATCCAACATGGCCCTCACATATTGATCACATACTTATTACAGATGAATTATTTGAGGAGTATGAAAATAGTGGCTCAGCAGTTGAATGTATTAGGCTGGACGATTATTTTAATGGCTGGTATGCATATGATAATGATGTTTCGGACCATCGACCTGTTGGAGTGAAAATTAACACAAATGCAAGTTTGAGTGTAGCCGAAGTTGCTTTAAATGATAGTTTTGTAAACTATCCTAATCCTTTTATTAATAGAACTACTTTTTCGTTTGCTCCTACTTCGAATAAAACAGAAATTGTAATTTATAATATGCAACAACAACTGATAGAGCAATTTCATATAGATAATTATCAATCATCAATTGAGTGGAATACTGTTGGTTTAGAAGAAGGTGTTTACTACGCAAAGTTTATTGTGAATGGAGAAGTTATGTCCGTTATTAAATTGATTGCAATTGAATAATATGATATTTTCTGTATGATTTGGATTGATATTAAAAAACCCATGAAGAGAATAGTTATATCTTTCATCGTCTTTTTTAGCTTGGCTCAAAGTGTTACTGCTGGTTACGATGTTAACCAAAACTGTAAAACTGCTTGGATGCTTTTGATGGATTTACGAATTGAGGAAGCAAAACAAGTTCTTGCTAACGAAATTCAAGTTAATCCAAATAATTATTATGCTTACTATCTTGATCAAACTTGCGATGCCTATGCGTATATTATAAATTCCAACGACGAAAAATTTGATGCTTTTGTAAATAATTTTGAAAAGCGACGCAATATAATGGATGATCATGATATTGATTCACCATATTATTTGGCATGCTTGGCAGAGATGCAATTACAGGTTGGAGTTTTCAGTATTTTAAAAGGAGCACATCTAAGTGGCTTGCGAAAGGCATATTCATCCTATAAAAATACCTATAAAAATCTTGATAAATATCCCAATTTTAAACAGAGCTTGAAAATTGATGGCTTTTTTAATGTGGCAATTTCAAATGTTCCTCCATTTGTAAAATGGGCAGTCTCGTTTTTTGGTGTTAGTGCCAATCCTGATTATGGATTTAAGGTGCTGTACGATAATTATGAATCACAAAAAAATATTGAAGGCATAAATGCCGAGTCTGCACTTTATATTATTCTCACAGCTAAAATCAATAAAACACCTGAAATGGTTTACGATTTTACTCGTTTACTTGATACAAATATATCTCAAACAATAGTACATCAGTATTTTAGAGCCAATATTGCCTATCGTATTGGTAAAAATGAGGAAGCATTATCTATTTTGCAGCAAATTAATATTGATGGAAATCCTCATGCAGATATTATTTATAGTTATTTAATGGGTAAAATACTTCTGCGTAAGCTAGATGATGGTGCCAGATATTATTTGGCTAGATATCTGAGACATCTTGAAAAGGAAGAGTATGTTAAGGAAATTAATTATAAACTGGCACTTTTTAATCTTGTAAATAACAACAGGTTAGCATATTCTGAATATTGCGAAATTGTAATTGACCAAGGAAAAGATGTAAACGAGCGTGATCGTGAAGCACTTTATGATGCTGAATTGGATTATTTTCCAGACGTTAACTTGGTTAAAGCACGTTTGTTGCTAGATGGTGGCTATTATGATGAATTCAAAATGTCAATTGATTCGTTTAACGATGAAAATACGGGCCTGTTGCCATATATTCTTGAGTATGATTTTCTAATGGGCAGGTTCTATGCTGCAAAGGGAGATTATAATGATGCAATTAGTCAATTTGTAAAGGTTATTGAATTGGGCGGTGATGAGGATTACTATTTTGCATCAGAGGCGGCTTTGAGATTAGGTAATATTTATTATGAAATGGGGCAGAAGGAAATTGCAAAGCAATACTTCGAGAAATCGATAAAACTTTACAAAAGTGATTATTACGAATATATCGAAGATAAAGCAGCAAAGGGCTTAAAGTGATTGTAATATTTAGCTCAAGATAAAAAAATCTCTTATTTTTCCTCAGTTTTATTCATCTTGAAGAAAAGTAATAATTTAATAAAAAAATATGAAAACAGTATTGATAACAGGTGCTTCAAGTGGTATTGGAGCCGCAACAGCAAAAGTTTATGCCAAAAATGGGTATAACCTTATTTTAACAGCCAGAAGAATGAATATGCTTCAGGAGCTAAAAGGTGAGATTTCAACAAAAAATAAAGTTGACATTGATTTGTTTAGCGTTGATTTATCATTGGCAAAAGGGGCAGAGGAGCTGTATAATCTTATTACAAAAGATAAACTAAAAGTTGACGTATTAATAAATAATGCAGGCTTTGGAACTTTTATGGAGTTTAAAAAATGTGATATTGATAGAGAGGAGCAAATGCTTAATCTAAATATATTAAGTTTAACAAAGCTTACGAAACTTTTTGTTGACGATATGCTTAAGCTGGGTGGTGGAAACATTATTAATATTGCTTCAGCTGCAGCGTTTCAATCAGTTCCATATCTCGCAACATATGCTGCTAGTAAAGCATATGTATTAAGTTTTAGTGAGGCCATAGCATATGAACTTAAAAGTAGTAACATATTTGTAACAGTCGTAAGTCCGGGTGCTACCGCAAGCGAATTTGCTGATACTGCAGGTTTTAAGGGAGGCGATATGTTTAACAATGTTCCCACATCAGCTGATTTAGCTGAATTTATATTCAATTCAATGAAAAAGAAAAAAGTTTCACCTATTCATGGCTTGAAAAATAACATACTTACTTTTTCGCTAAGATTTTCGCCACGTAAATTAAATACTGCCGTTGCTGGTAGAATGATGAAGTAATCAAAACACACGCTTACTCATAAGGTTTGAGCAACATAACACTGCTGTCGGTATCAGTGAGTGGTACAACTGGTACAGGAATCGATTTTGCAAAATCTTCAACAGCTTTCATTATGCCAGGCCAATCCTGATTATTGTCATGAACAATTATTACGCCTCCTGGCGAAAGTTTCGGATAGAAGAATTCTAGTCCAGCTTTTGTCGGATTGTATAAGTCAGCATCTAAATTTACGAGAGCAAATTTTTCATGAAGTACACCAGATGCCGTTTCTGGGAAGTACCCCTTGTGAAAAATAAATTTATCAGACCTTAGTCGACCAATTACTGCTTCAATGGAAGTATCTGCAAAATCATGAACAGTATAAGTTGCCGCTTTACCACTCTCAACTTCTAAATCTTTTTTATTAAAACCTTCGAAAGTATCAAATAAGTGAAACTCACGTGATGTATCCATTAAATGTATAATATTTGCCGAGTCACCTTTGTAAACTCCTAATTCAGCAAATAAACCAGGGATTTTATCTGTCTTTAAACGCTCAACTTGTAACCAAAAATTAAAGAATCTTGTTTTATCAGTGTATTTTCTTTCAGCTTTTATGAGTTTTCTAGAAATTGTACCCACACCAACACTTTTCCTCCAGGCTAGTGGTTGATACGAATTTCCAAAGAAAATTGTGTAAACGTAATATATAAAGTATACGAGCAAAATTGCCAATAAACTAAACTGGATTATGTTATAAAGGTCCATTAATTAATATTTAATTAAATTCAAGTTGCAGTTAATGCTAAACTACAAAAATAGAATAAATTCCAAAGCACAAACAATTATTACTACCTTTGCACTCGCTTTATGTAAATTCGCATAACTTATCAAATAATTGTATAACAAATAGTTAGCATGTCAAATATAGATAATCTAAAAAAAACTGCCTCACAAGTTAGGCGCGATATTGTAAGAATGGTTCATGGAGTACAATCAGGTCACCCAGGTGGGTCATTGGGCTGTACCGATTTTTTAACAGTCATGTATCTTGATGTAATGGATTACGACAAAGATACGTTCAATATGAGTGCTGATAATGAAGATGTACTCATTGTTTCCAACGGTCATATTAGTCCTGCATTGTATAGCGTACTAGCGCGAAGTGGTCAGTTTCCTGTTAATGAACTTTCTACATTTAGAATTTTGGGAACCAGATTACAAGGTCATCCTGCAACCATGGAAAACTTACCTGGTATTAGAATTGCCAGCGGGTCACTTGGTCAGGGACTATCCGTTTCAATAGGTATAGCTTTGTCGAAAAAGTTAAATAACGATCCAAAGCATGTATTTTGCCTAATGGGCGATGGTGAGCTTGAAGAAGGTCAGGTTTGGGAAGCCGCAATGTATATTGGTTCTAAAAAAATAAATAATGTTATCGCTGTTGTTGATTACAATAAAAAACAAATTGACGGATCAACTGATGATGTGTTACCTCTTGGAGATTTACGAGCTAAATTTGAGTCGTTTGGCTGGACCGTACTCGAAATAGATGGCAATAACATAAAAGAAGTTGTTGATAATATGAAGCATGCCAAGGAGCTATCATCAAAAGGAAATCCGATTGTAGTATTGATGCACACCGAAATGGGCATGGGTGTTGATTATATGATGGGTACACATAAGTGGCACGGAAGCCCTCCAAACGATGAGCAATTAGCAAAGGCTTTGGCGCAGCTTGAAGAAACCTTTGGAGATTATTAGTACTTTCAATTGAGCCATTCCATTTTATTAATTAGTAACTAAATTTGAAATACTTATTCAAACATATCATTCTACTGCTACTCATTATTTTTACTTTTGAGATATTTGCGCAATATCCTGAAAAAGAGAAAGAGAATGTTAAGGTAACAAGAATACTTTTTGTTATGGATGCTTCCAGAAGCATGACTGGCAAATGGCTGGGTGAGAGTAAGTATAAAATTGCGCGTACAATTCTGTCGCAAATTTTAGATAGTATTAAAACAATTGATAATGTTGAGGTAGCACTCAGAGTTTATGGTCATACAAAAATTTTTCCACCTCAAAACTGTAATGATACCCGTTTGGAAGTTCCATTTTCAAAAGGAAATATCGACCAAATTAAATTCAGACTCAAACAGCTATCACCCAAGGGTACATCGCCAATTGCTTCGTCGCTTTTAAAATCAAAAGATGATTTTACGCCTTGTTCCAACTGCCGTAATATTGTAGTACTTATAACAGATGGTATTGAAGAATGTGGTGGAGATATTTGTGAAGTTAGCGCTGCGCTGCAAAAGCAAGGGATTATTTTAAAACCATTTATTATTGGCATAGGTCGTGATACCCACGAAGCTTATGATTGTGCTGGCGATTATTATAATGCTGCTGATAAAGATCAGTTTACCAGAGCATTAAATATTATTATCACAAAGGTATTGAGCCAAACAAGCATGCAGGTTAATTTATTAGATCAGTATAACCGACCATCTGAAACCAATGTAAATATGACTTTTATTAATAAAAGTTCTGGTAAGGTTGCATATAATTTGGTTCACACTCTTAATAGCAAAGGGCTACCCGATACACTTAATATTGATCATCTTACACAATATAAAGTGGTAATAAATACTATTCCGCCACGTATAATAGACAATGTAATTCTTACCGAAGGCAAGCACACAACCATATCAACTTCATGTGCACAAGGTAGCTTGTTGGTAAAACTTCAGGGTATTTCAAAAGCCGATTTTAACCCTGCAGTTATTGTTAGTGCAAAAAATTATAGCGAGGCTCTAAATGTTCAGTATTTGAATAATAATGTAAGATACATATCAGGTAAATATGATATTGATATACTAACATTACCAATTATACATCTAGAAAATATTGAAATAGAACCAGACAATCAAACAAAAATTGAGATTGAAAACCCTGGCATCGCTACAATACAGAAAAGTATAAAAGGATATGGTAGTATTTATTTACTGGATGGTGATAGGCAGATATTAGTAATAAACATAGGTAGCAATTCTAATCAAACCGAGTCGTTATACCTTCAGCCTGGAAATTACAGGTTAGTATTCAGGTCGAAATTTGTATATCAATCGGCCACAACAATTGAAAAGGAATTTGAGATTAAATCAGAAAAAACAACACGAATAAAACTATAAGTAGTAATGGGTAAATATGAAATAATTGATCACAAAGATACAAGGTCTGGATTTGGCGAAGCATTATTTGAGTTAGGAAAAAAGAATCCGAAAGTTGTGGCACTTGTTGCTGATTTAACCGGATCTTTAAAAATGAATGCTTTCGCAGATGCATTTCCAGATAGGTTTTTTCAGATGGGTATTGCCGAAGCTAATATGATGGGAACTGCTGCCGGACTTACAATTGGTGGATACATTCCATTCACAGGGACTTTCGCAAATTTCTCAACAGGTCGTGTTTACGACCAAATTAGGCAGGCTATTGCATATTCGGGTAAAAATGTAAAAATTTGTGCTTCTCATGCAGGTATAACTCTTGGTGAAGATGGAGCAACACACCAAATTCTTGAAGATATTGGTCTAATGAAAATGTTACCTGGCATGACAGTGATTAATACTTGCGATTTTAATCAAACCAAGCAAGCCACACATGCCATTGCTGATTATAATGGTCCTGTTTATCTTAGGTTTGGCCGACCAAAAGTACCAAATTTCATTCCACTAGATAGTGAATTCATAATCGGTAAAGGAATTACATTGGTTGAAGGAAACGATGTTACCATCATTGCAACAGGCCATCTTGTTTGGAAAGCAATGGAAGCAGCTGAACAACTAAAAGATGTTGGAATTAACGCCGAAGTTATTAATATACATACCATTAAGCCTCTTGATGAGGAATTGATTCTTAAATCTGTTGCAAAAACAGGTTGTGTGGTAACTGCAGAAGAACATCAAATTAATGGCGGCCTTGGTGATAGTGTTGCTCAATTATTATCACGCAAACTACCTACCCCAATTGAATATGTTGCTGTTATGGATGTTTTCGGACAAAGTGGAGTGCCCGAACAATTGATGGTACATTATGGACTCGATACCCCTAACATTGTTGAAGCAGCAAAAAGAGTAGAGAGTAGAAAGTAGAGAGTTGAAAGTATAAAGTTGAAAGTTAAAAGTGAAAAGTAGATATTTGTACATTATACTAACCTTTACAAACTTTCAACTTTAAAAACTTTCTAACTTTACAAACTTTATAAACTTTATAAATTAAATATTGAATCATAAAAAAATAATAGCATTTGTTATAACAATAAGTGTTATTGTTTTTAATTCAGTAGCCTACGCTCAAATTTACGAAAATAAGTGTGATACTGTTAAAATAGTAGCACCGGCTTATTTGGTACTGAACGATACCTCCATTCATCTTTATCGTGACACCACAGCAATTATTTGTGATAAGTACATAGTCTTAACTAAAAATAATGGTTATTCATTATACACAAAGCTACTGGGTGAATCACAAAAACATCATCTTGTCGATCAGTTATTTCAAATGCTCATAGCTTCTAGTACACAAGATACTATGCTATTGAAGAATGCTGTGATGGAAGCTGAGGATGCTTATACTCCATATACTGGAAAAATAATTCGCGACATTCGTATTCAAGTTCTTGATCCATTCGGGGCAACCATAAGTGATACTAACTTACCCGTTTTTTCCACCTGGGGAAAGGCCATTAATAAATCTCATATTAACACAAGAAAATTCATAATCGAACGTAAATTATTGTTCAAGGTTTATGATACAATTAATCCTTTTGAATTGGTGGAAAATACTCGAGAATTATCCGGACTGCCTTATTTGCAAGATGCCACAATTATTGTAACAAATGTTGATTCCGATTCTGTTGATGTGCTTGTATTAGCTAAAGATAAATTTCCATGGCTGCCAGCGGCTAATGTTTACAATATAAATAGAATGTCGTTTTACCTAAAAAATGTAAACATGCTGGGTATGGGCCAGTCTTTAGGTGCCGGATTAACTATGGATACTAAAAGTAGTCCTGTGGTATATGTTTCAGATATTAATTACTATGTCGATAATATTTATAAACAAATAACTGGTGCAGTTAATTACCATGTTTCTGATAATGATAAAGTTTACCAAATATTACTAAACAGAAACGTAATTCCTCTAAGTGTTCGTCTGGGAGGTGGACTTGAACTTACTCAAACTGAACAAAATATCATAATCGACCCCACTGATATTAACAAAAGCTCATGGTTCTTTAAATTCAATTATTACGAATTATGGTCAACATATCTATTTTACAAAAAAGATAAATTAAATAATAAAAAAACTACACATACTTATATTATTCCTGGTGTGGCAGTATATAAACGCAACTATTTATATCGTCCTTTTGTGTCTGTAGATAGCAATAGTATGTATAATAACTATACAACAGTACTCAGTAATATCGCCTTGGCTAAACAAGATTATTATCGAATAAATTATTTAACAAATTTTGGACAGGCAGAATATTTACCGTATGGATTCCAAATAAGTGTTACAGGAGGTTACTCATGGACCGAATTTATGAAACTGCCATATATTGGTTTTAGGGTAGCTGGTGTAAAGCGTGTGGTGAATTTTGGATATATGTTTGCCGATTTTAATATTGGTTCGCATTTCTCCGATCAATTTAAACAAGGTGCTATTAATATGAATTTATCCTATTTATCTAATCTTCATAAGCGAGATAGATACCGTTACCGTTTATTCGCCACATTAAATTACACCGAAGGTATCAATCGAATAACTAACGATTTATTATACCTTGGTGAGCAATATGGATTTATTGGTATGAATGAAAAAGCTTGGTATGGTCAGCAAAGGGCATTTTTCGAAATGGATTTAATCACTTATACACCTTGGTATTTTTTGGGATTTAGATTTGCCGTTTTCACTTTTGGTAGTTTGGGTCTCATTGGAGACGATCATCAATCAATATTTCATAATCAGATATTGGGCTCAATTGGAGCAGGTATGTACGTAAAAAATGATTTTTTGGCATTTAATTCATTTCAATTCAGGCTTGCTTATTTCCCAGTTACTCCAAGTGGTATTTCACATTTTGGTGTCTCATTTTCTACAATAGGCTTAATTCAACCGCTGAGTTTACTGCTAACAAAACCTCATGTTGTTGATTATTATTAAGAGTTAAGTAAGCACGAGTAGTATTTTTATTTGGGCGGTCAACCTGCCTCCATTTACATTTCAGCAGCTTGTCATGCTTTCCACTTGTAGTTGTTTCATCCCGAAAGTGTTATTGTAAACAGTACGGTGGCTTCCGTTGGTCGCCTCCGTTTGTAACAATAACCTCGTCGTGATTTAAACAATCTACCGTTTCAATCACTACCGCAATCTACCATCACCATTGTGATTCTACCAAAAAATAATCCTCATAAATACTTAGGTGCTGCTATCATAAATTTTTAAAAGCCATAATTACTGGGTATGCCATGCCTGCAACCAAAAGTAGAGTTAAAAAAGGACGATTAATATTTTGCCAGCGATAATTGCCATGTTTAATAGCATCATAACCATGGTTTAATGCCGAAAAAATAAAAAATAAAATAAAAACAAAAAATATTGTTAATTCTGCCCTTATACCCCAGTTTAGTTCATAAACTAATACCGATACAACAGTATATGATAATAACGCAATGGCCGATTGTCTTTGGTAATTACTACCAGTTTCAAAACCCTTGAGCTCAGCAGACTTTTTAGCAAAAAACAAACCTTCTAAACCCGATATGCCTGCCATACCAACAATAACTGTAGGTATCATAAAATGCAACTGGGCAATTGGGTTATATCCATCAGCAAAACCAATTTGGTATCCATAAAAGAATGCTAATGATACAATAGCAATTCTTAGAATATCTAGAATTTTCAAAAACATAGTGGGCTATTTTAACTGTAAAAATACAAATTAATGTAATCATTTCGTTCAAGTAGAGATATTTAAGTGCGGTTGTGGGGTGGTTATTTGGTATTATAGTTGCATTATTACAGTATTATCGCATTCTAGCATTATACCATTGTAGCATTATAACATTATCACATT